>NZ_CP059322.2:1094166-1418888 GCF_013694245.2 Micromonospora ferruginea | reverse complement strand
CAGCGAGCGCAACCGCGGGCGCAGCGCCAACCGCAACGCGGCGGCGGCCCGCGCCCGCGCCGACACGCTGATGTTCCTGGACGCCGACACGGTGGCGCATCCCCGGCTGCTGGAGCGGCACCGCGACTTCCACGCCGGACGCGCCGGGCGGCCCGGGGTGCTGCTCGGGCAGCGCTACGACCTGGACTGGGCCGGCGCGGACGCGCTGCGTCGCGGCGAGCCGGTCGGTCCGGAGATGCTCGACGCCGAGCGCGGCGACCCGCGCCTGGAGGACACCGCCCACCCGCAGCGGATGCGGGACTTCCCCCGCGCGCCCTGGGTGCTCGGGCTGACGCACAACGCCTCGGTCGACCACGAGTCGTTCCGGCGGGTCGGCGGCTTCGACGAGGCCATGGTCAAGTGGGGGTTCGAGGACCTCGACTTCTTCTACCGGGTCTTCCACCTGCACGGCGCGCCGGCCGAGCTGTTCCGGCTGGACGTGGACGCGTTCTCCTACCACCTGCCGCACTTCCGCCGGACCACCAACGGCCTGGCGTCCATGGACAACATGAAGTACCTGCTGCGCAAACACCTGCGCTACGACGTCGAGGTGCTGTACGCGATCAACACGTTCGGCCGGCACCTGGGCCGCATCCGGCTCTACGGCGACGCGATCGACGCGTACCGGCGGGGTGGGCTGGGGCAACCGGCCGCGCTGCCCGCCGCGCTGCGCGCCGAGCTGGCCACCAGCCGGGCCCTGGTGGTCGGCAACGGGGTGTCCACGCTGGAGCTGGGCGCCGGCTCGCACACCTTCGACCACGCGGCGCCGCCGGGCGAGACGAACTCGCACCTGCTCGGCACCGTGCTGCAGCAGTTCCGCACCGGCGCGCTGGACCTGATCGTCAACGTCGACCTGTGGCGGTGCCTGCTCCCCGACGACCTGCCGGCGTTCCTGACCCGGGGGCTGCTGAAGGCCGACCGGATCGAGCTGGTCGCCAGCCGCACCGACCTCGACCAGCGGACGCTGCTGCCGGTGCCGCTCGTCGCGGACCTGGACTACCTGGTCGACATGCTGGGCACGCACTTCGCCGTCGCGGTCGCGGCGCACGACGCCGCGACCGTCGTCACGGTGCGCTGAGCCGGGCGGGGTCAGCCGGCCGACGCGGCGTGCCCCAGCACGAGGCTCACGTTGTGGCCGCCGAAGCCGAACGAGTTGGACAGCACCACGTCCACCGCCACCGCGCGCGCCTGCTTGCGGACGTGGTCGACGTCGCCGCCCGGGTCCGGGTCGTCGAGGTTGTGCGTCGGCGGCAGCAGGCCGCGCCGCAGCGCCTCGACGCCGATGGCCGCCTCGATGACGCCGGAGACGCCGAGCATGTGCCCGGTGACGCCCTTGGTCGAGCTGAGCGGCGGCGGGTGCGCGCCGAAGACGTCGCGCAGCGCGGCCAGCTCGGCCGCGTCACCGGCCCGGGTGCTGGTGCCGTGCGCGTTGACGTAGCCGACGTCGTCGAGCCCCAGGCCGGCGTCGCGGACCGCCATCCGCATGCAGTGGGCCGCGCCGGCGCCGTCCGGGCGCGGGGTGGTCGGATGGTACGCGTCGTTGGTCGCGCCCCAGCCGAGCACGTCGGCGTGGCGGCGGGCGCCGCGCGCGGCGGCGTGCGCGGCGCGTTCCAGCACCAGGACGCCGGCGCCCTCGCCGAGGACGAGTCCGTTGCGGCGGCGGTCGAACGGGCGGCTCGCGGCGGTCGGGTCGGCCCAGTTGCGGGCCAGCGCGCGGGCGTTGCCGAACGCGTCGGCGAACGCCGGGAACAGCGGCGCCTCGGCGCATCCGGCGACGACGACGTCCGCGTCGCCGGCGCGCAGGATGCGCAGTCCTTCGCCGACCGACTGGGCGCCGGCCGCGCACGCCGTGCCGATCGACGAGGTGTAGCCGCGGATGCCGTGGGTGATGGCGATGCGCGCGGCGCCCATGTTCGGCAGCGTGCCGGGCAGCATGTACGGGCTGACCCCGAAGCGGCCCCGCTGCGCGCGTTGCAGGACCTGGTCGGCCAGGGTGGACAGTCCGCCGACGCCGGAGACGACGACGGCCACCCGGTAGGGGTCGACGTCGTGCCCGATCCGCAGGCCGGCGTCGGCCAGCGCGTCCGCGGCGGCGCGCAGCGCCATCACGATCGAGCGGTCCACCACGCGTGACTCCGGGCCGGGCAGCACGGTGGCCGGGTCGATCGCCGGGGCGAACGCCGCGACGTCGACCACGCCGTCGACCGGGTGCCCGGCCGGGGGCCGGGAGAGCCCGGAGCGGCCGTCGCACACCGCGTCGAACACCTCGGCGGCGGTCGCGCCGACCGGGCTGACCAGCCCGATGCCGGTGACCGTCACGCTCTCGCGCACGGTCGGCGCGCCGGTCAGAGCGCCGACGCCGGTTGGATGCGCTGGGCCACCGTGCGGGAGAACTCGCCGAGGGTCATCATGGCGAGCATCTCCGCCTCGTCGTCGTCGAACGCCACCCCGAACCGGTCCTCCACCCGGACCGCCAGCTCGGCCAGGCCGAGGGAGTCCACGTCGAGTCCGGCCGGGCCGAAGACGGTGTCGTCGTCGACGTCCTCGACGTCGTACTTCATCTCGGTCAGGGCGTCGAGAAGGAACGCGCGGATCTCATCGGTCATGGCCGGTGTGTCCTTTCCCCAGCGTGACATCGACCTTACTCAATCGGCATGGTTTGGCAAGGCGCCGATCGGCCGGTGCGACGCGGTCAGTCGGAGCGGAAGGTGGTCGTAGCCGCGCAGCATGAGCGCGCGCCGCTCGCCGGGCTCGGCGGCGAGCGCCAGCGCCGGGAAGCGTTCCAGCACGCGGGGCAGGACCAGCCGCCCCTCCGCCCGGGCCAGCGCCGCGCCGAAGCAGTGGTGCGGCCCGGCGCTGAACGCCAGGTGCCGGTTGTCCACCCGGAACGGGTCGAACGAGTCCGGGTCGGCAAAGCGGCGCGGATCCCGGTTGGCGGCGCCGGTCAGCACCACCACCGACCGGCCTGCCGGCACCGGCAGGCCGGCGACCTCGGTGTCCTCGGCGGCGTAGCGGACCGCGAAGTGCACCGGCGGCTCGTACCGGAGGATCTCCTCGACGTAGGCGGCGGCGAGCGAGGCGTCGGCGCGCAACGCGGCCAGCGCGCCGGGCCGGGCCAGGAGCAGGACCAGGCCGTTGCCGAGCAGGTTCGCGGTGGTCCGGAACCCGGCGTTGTACATGATGATCAGGTTGGCCAGCAGCTCGTCGGCGGAGAGCTGGTCGGGGTCGCGGTCCCGGATCCGCGCCAGCGCCGACACCAGGTCCTCGCGCGGGCGCGCCCGGCGCTCGGCCAGCAACCCGGTGAAGTACGCGGTCAGCTCCGTCGCCGCCACGTTCGCGGCGCGCACCTCCCGCATCGAGCGGCGGCCGATCTCGAGCACCGCGTCGAACGTGCGGACCCGGGCCGGGAACCACTGCCGGTCCCGCTCCGGCACGCCCAGCAGCTCGCCGACGACGTCGCTGGGCAGGGTGAGCGCGAACGCCTCCATGAAGTCGACCGGACGGCCGCCCGCGCCCGCCGCGGCGAGCCGGTCCAGCAGGCCGTCGGCGATCCGCACGATCGCCGGCTCCAGCGCGGTGACCCGGCGCGGGGTCAACGCCTGGCTGAACAGTTGCCGGATCCGCAGGTGGTCACCGGGCGCGGCGTTGAGCATGGACGTCTGGAGGATCCGGATCGCCGGGTGCGCGCGCCAGCGGACCCCGGCCCGGTCCAGGAACTCGGCGCCGAGCACCCGGAAGACCGGGTCGCGCAGCACCCGGTTGACCGCCGCCCAGCCGTGCACGACCAGGACGTGCGGCTCGGCCGGCCGCAGCGCGACCGCCTCCCCCATGGCGTGCAGCCGGGCGTAGAACGGGTACGGGTCGCGCCGCACCCGCGCGCCGAGCAGGTCGTCGAGGGAGATCGAGTCACCCATGGGCCGCTCCTCGTGGGGCATCGACGTGCGGCGACCATAGACTCACCGCGACCGATGTGTCCACGGCGTCACGGCGTGGCGGTCACCGGCGGCGGCTCCTGGCCGCGGACGGTGAGGATCTGACCGCCGTACTCCTCCTTGGTCGCCTCGAACGCGTCGCGGAAGGCACGGAACCGGCGCGTCAGCTCGGCGGCGGGAAGCGGCCCGTCCGACTCGCTGTGGAACACGCGCAGCGTCTTCTGCAGCCGGACCGCCTCCTGGTGCCCGAGCAGCGACTGTTCCCAGTCCCGCAGAAGCTGCTGTCCGAGCTGCCCGGCGGCGGCCACGAAGCCGAGCACCGCCGGCACCCAGGCCGGTGCCGCGACCGCGAGCGCAAGCGGCACCGCCAGCGCCGACAGCCCGGAGGTGAACGCCAGGCACCGGTGCCGGATCGCCCGGACCCGTGCCGTGCGCACCACCCACGCGATGTGGCCCTGCGCCCAGTCCAGGTAGTCGCGTTCGGCGCGGCTCAGCTCCCCCGGCGGCTCGTAGCGCCGGAACGCGCGCGGATCGGGTCGGCTCTCCTCGGTCAGCAGGGTGCGGACGACGGCCAGGACCGCCGCCAGGGTCAGCAGCCGTCCGGCCCGCGTCGGTCGCGGCATAACGCACCTCCAGACATTCCGACCGCAGGGTAGGACGCGCGTGCCATCGGCCGACCTCCCCGTGCCGTACGGTGGATCGATGTCCGACATGGTGGAGAGCATTCGGCGGGCCTGCCTGGCGCTGCCCGAGGTCAGCGAGCGACTCAGCCACGGCACCCCGACCTGGTTCGTGCGGGGGAAGAAGTCGTTCGCCACCGTCTGGCCCGACGGCCACCACCAGGACGAGTTCCCGCACCTGTGGTGCGCGGCGCCGACCGGTGCGGCCGGCGAGCTGGTCGCGGCGGACCCGCGCACCTACTTCCGCCCGCCCTACGTCGGGGGTCGCGGCTGGGTCGGTGTCCGCCTCGACAGCGGCATCGACGAGGCCGAGCTGGCCGAGGTGCTCCAGGACGCGTACCGGTCGGTGGCGTCGGCGACGCTCGTCGCTCGGCTCGACGGCCGCTGACGGTCGGCCCGCGGCGCCGGTCCGCCCTGCGCGGGCGGTCGACGGAGGAGGGGCACCTTCGGGGAGAGTCCAACTCCCGACCTCCGGCTGCGTTCGCCGGTGTTCTACCCCAACTGAACTACGAAGGTGCGACGGGACGGTACCGAGGGGAATCCAACCCCTGACCTCCGGCTGCGTCCGCCGGTGTTCTACCCAACTGAACTACGGGCACGCCCCGCACGGACGGTAGCACGACCACCTCGCTCCGTGCGACCATCCGTTCCGATGACGACACTTCCTCCCGGTGTCGCGGCCTGGGTGCCGCCGGTGACGAGCACGACCCGGTGTCGTGCCCGGGAGGTCGCGTCGGCCGCGGCCGAGGCGATCCGCACCCGCACCGCCCCCGGCGGCAGGCTGGACCGGGCCGACGACGGGGACGGCGGGCGGTCCCCCGGGCTGGCCTCCGGGCACGCCGGGCTCGCCCTGATGGCCGCCGCGCTGGACGAGAGCCGGCCGGGCGCGGGTTGGGATCGTTTCGGGCACCTGCACCTGGCCGCGAGCCTCGGCGACGAGGCGACGCTGAGCCGGCTCGGTCCCTCGCTGCACACCGGATGGGGTGGGCTGGCGGTCGCCGCGACCGCGCTGGCCGCCGGCCGGCCCCGCTACCGCGCGTTTCTGGCGCAGTGCGACACCGCGCTGGCCCACGGCGCCACGCTGCTGGCGCGCCAGGTCCGGCAGGGTGTCGCGCCGCTACGGCCGCCCCTGGTCGATCTCGTCACCGGGCTCGCCGGAGTCACCGTGGCGCTCCTGATCCGGCGTGGCCGGTCCGAGATCGACGCGGCCCTGCGCGAAGCGCTGGCGGCGCTGGTCACGCTCGCCCGGCCCGACGACGGCAGCGACGGGCATCCGCGTCTCGTCGCGCCGCCGCAGTGGGGGGCGATGCGCCTCGACGGCCGGCGGCCGTTGCTCAACCTCGGCGTGGCGCACGGGCTGCCGGGCGTCCTGTCCGCACTCGCGCTGGCGTCGATCGAGGGTGTCGGCGGTGATGCCACGACGGCGGCGGTGGCCGGCCTGACGGACTGGTTGCGGCGTTACCGGCGCGCCGACCGATGGGGGCCGGCCTGGCCCAACGGCGTGTCCGTCGACCCCACCGTCCCGGTGCCGCCGCCGGGGCGGTCCGCGTGGTGCTACGGGACCGCGGGCTGTGCGCGGGCGCTCTGGCTCGCCGGCTGCGCGCTGGACCGGGCGACGTGGCGCGCCGAGGCGGTGGACGCCGTCCGGGGGACGCTGCGCCGGCCACCGTCCGAACGCGGCATCACCTCCCCCACGTTCTGCCACGGCCAGGCCGGCCTGGCCCACATCGCGCTGCGCTTCGCTGCCGACACCGGTGACGGCGACCTCGCCACAGCCGCGGAGGACGAGGTGATCCGCCTGATCGAGGTGTACGAGCCGGACAGTGTGTTCGGTTTCCGCCGACGGGAACGCGACGAGCCGCCGGTGGACTCGGCCGGGGTGCTCGACGGCGCCGCCGGGGTGGTCCTGGTGCTGCTGGCCGCCTCGGGTGACGGGCCGGCGGGCTGGGACCGCATCTTCGCGGTGGCCTGAGGTGACCGGCGAACGGCGGTGGCGGGCGGCTCCCACGTTCATGGTGCGGGCGCCCGCGCTGCCGGTGGACCGGTTCGTCGAGCTGTCGCAGCCCGACCCCGACCGCCGGCTCGTGACGTTGAGCCGTGACCCGGAGGTGGCGCTGGCGCTGGCCGTCGCCTCGCCGTCGATGGCGCGGGCGGTCGCGGCACACGCCGCCGAGGATGGCGACCTGGCCCCGGTCCGGACGGCCCTGGCCTCCTACCTGGTGCGGATGTCCACCCGACCGACCCCGTTCGGCCTGTTCGCCGGCATCGCGTCGGGCAGTTGGGGGGACCGCGCCCGGGTCACCCTGGGTCCGCCGGCGCGCCGGAGCCGGCCCGACATGGCGTGGCTGCTCGGCCTGGTGGAACGGTACGAGCGTGAGCCGGGAGTCCGGCGGCACCTGCGCCTCACCACCCATCCCGCCGCGCACCTGCGCGGGGGCCGGGCGGTGCTGCCCGACGCGGCGGGCGCGACGGCGTCCTCCGTGCGGGCCACCGCCGTGGTGCGGGAGGCGCTGGCGGCCTGCCGGTCGGGTGTCGGCCACGCCGCGCTGATCCACCGCCTGACCGCCACCGGCCGCGACCCCGACCGCACCCGCGCCGTGGTGGACACGCTCGTCGAGCGGGGCTTCCTGGTCACCGACCTGCGCCCCGCGCTGACGGCGGAGCCCGCACGGGAGGTGGCACGGGTGCTCGATGCGGCCGGCGCGTCGGCCGCGGCCGGGCTGCGCGGCCTGCTCGACGACCTCGCGGGCTGGGACCTCCTGCCCGCGGGCACGGCGCTGCGGCAATGGCCGCGGCTGCTCGCCCGCGCGGAGGCGATCCACCGGCCGGACCCGGTCGACCGCCGGGTCACCTCGCGCCCCGACGCGCCGGCGACCCCGACGGCCACGTTCGCGGTCGACGCCACGTTCACCGGCCCGGCCGTGCGGCTGCCCGCCGCGGTGGCCCGGGAGGCGTGCCGCGCGGTCGAGCTGCTGTCGCGGCTGTCGCCGTGGTCCACCCGGTTCCCCGGGTTGGCGGCGTGGCGACCGATGTTCGCCGAGGCGTACGGCCAGGACCGGTGGGTGCCGGTGCTCGACCTGGTCGCCGCCGGCCTGCCCGAGGTGTACGCCGTGCCGCCGCCCCGCCCCCGCTACGAACGGCTGCTGGTGCGGCTCGCCGGCGAGGCGGTGCGCGCCGGTGAGCGGGTGGTGCGGCTGGACGAGGGCCGGGTGGCGGAGCTGGAGGAGGCGGCGGGACGCGACGGCGATCCACCGGGTTCCGTCGACCTGTTCTGCGCGCTGGCGGCCCGGGACGACCGGGCCGTCGACCGGGGCGACTTCCTGCTCGTGGTGGCCGGGGTGGGTGCGACCGCACCGGCCGGGCGCGCGTTCGGCCGGTTCGGTCATCTCTTCGACGGCGGCGCGCCGGCGTTTCTCGGCGACCTCCCGGTCGGCCGTGCGGACGGGCCGAGGATCGCCGCCGAGTTGCTCTTCGAGCCGGTGCGGGCGCGACCGGCGAACGTGATGGTCCGGCCGGTCGTGCCGGAGCACGTCATCGCCGTGAACGGCGGTCCGCCGCCGGCGGGACGACGGATCATCCCGCTGTCCGAGCTGGCGGTGGTCCTGCGCGGGGAGCGGCTGGCGCTGGTGTGGACCCGGTCCGGCTCCGACGTGCTGGCCTGCGGTCTGCACCTGCTCACCCCGGCGATGGCGCCCCCGCTCGCGCAGTTCCTGCACGCGGTGAGCGTCGACCACGAGTCGGGTCTTCTCGACCGGTTCGGCTGGGGGCCGGCCGAGCACCTGCCGTACCGGCCCCGGGTTCAGGCCGGACGGGTGGTGCTGCGGCCCGCCGGCTGGAGCCTGGACCGCGCGTTCCTCGACGCCTACCCGCGGGACCGCGCCGGGGCGCGGCGGGCCGCGGGTCTGCCCCGGTACGTCCTGCTGGGCCCGCGCGACGAGCAGCTCCTGATCGACCTGGACAGCGAGGTCGGCGCCACGCTGCTGCTCGCCGCCGGGCGTCACCTGCCGGCCGGCGCGCGCCTGGACGTGCACGAGGCGCTGCCCGAGCCGGGCGACGCCGTCGCGTGGTCGCCGGACGGCCGGCGCCTCGTCGAGCTGGTCGTGCCGGTGGTCCGCACCGGCACCGGCCCGACGGCGGGCGGGGCCGCACCGCACGTCGCCGCCGGCCACGCGGGCGGCGGCCCGGATCCCGAGGGCGGCGCCGCGCCGCGGCGGCTGGTTCCTCGTCCGGCGCGGATGCGTCCGCCGGGCTCGGACTGGCTGTACGCCAAGCTGTACCTGCCGGTGGACGCGGTCGACGACCTGCTCGGCGGACCGGTGCCGGAGTTGGCCGGGCGGCTGTGCCGGGACGGCGCGGTCCGGTCGTGGTTCTTCCTCCGGTACGCCGATCCCCGGTTCCACGTCCGGCTGCGGTTCACCGGCGACCCGCGACGGTTGCGTACGGAGACCCTGCCCGCGCTGTGCGACTGGGCGGCGACGCTGACCGACGACGGCGTGCTGGACCGGTTCGCGCTCGACACGTACGAGCGTGAGGTCGAACGCTACGGCGGGCCCGCCGGCCTGGACCTGGCGGAGCAGTTGTTCGCGGCGGACAGCGCGGCGGTGTGCCGCCTGCTCGCCGACCCGGCCGTACGCGCCGCGCCGGACCGCCGGCACCTCGCCGTGCGGACCGTGGACGACCTGTTGGCGGCACTCGGACACCCGCCGTCGCACCGGCTCCGGTGGTACCGCGCCCACCGCGGCGCACGCCACCCGGTCGAGTCCGCCGAGTTCCGGGCGGACAAGCAACGGTTGCGGGCCTCCGTCGCCCCGGCGGAGGCCCGCGACCCGGTGACGGTGGCCCTGGACGCGCGGCGGCCCACCGTGGCGCGGGTCGCGGCCGGCCTGGACGCCCTGGCGGCGGCCGGTCGACTGGAGACGCCCCGCCCGCAGGTGGTGCGCAGCCTCGTGCACATGCACCTGAACCGGCTCCTCGGCGGCGCCCCGGAGCTGGAACGGCGCGTCTTCGCCCTGGCCGGCCTGGCCCTGGGCAGCGTGCTGGCATGGCCGATGTCCGGTGGCCGACAGTATCCGATCGGCGACGGTGATTCGATCATCGACCGCGCGTAGAGTCATCGACGCAGGACGCTGCGCGACCTTCGGGAGTTGCCATGCCCAGTCACATCGTCGACGTCTCCGCCAGGTCCCGGGTCCTGCGGGAGCAGCCCCTCCTGAGTCACGCCTGGGTGATGACCCCGCCGGAGGCCCTGGCCTACCTCCGTCGTCCCCGGTCCGTGCTGCGCACCATCGGCGTCCGGCTCCCGGCGGAGTGCGCCGTCGAGACGGTGTTGCGCAACCACGACTGGCTGACCGGGCACAGCGACGGCCTCGGCGACTCCGACGACGTCGTCGTCTACGCCCGGGGCGACGGGGACGGGCAGCGTTTCTACCGGGTCATGCTCTACGGCGGCAAGGCCGCCCGGCGGGTGCCGGACCGGCCGCTGCTGCACGACCCGACGGAGGAGGAGCGCCCGACCGGCCACGTCACGGATCGGGTGCGTGGCCGGGTGGACGCGATCCGGCGGTCGATGACTGCCGCGCCGATCCACACCGACGTGCACACCTGGCTCGCGCCGCTCACCGTCGACGCGCCGGTGACGAAGTCGAACGCGGAGGCCCACCGGGTGCTCGCCACGCTCGTCGACGCCGTCCGGCAGGTGCTGCCGACGAACCCGGCGTACGAGCCGGTGGTGACGGAGTTGTCGGCCGCGTTGCAGCGGCAGTTCAACCCCGGCTACTCCAGCGTCTACCGCGCCTACCGGGCACCTGACGCCACGTTCCCGCAGGCGTTCACCGGGCTGCTGTACGCCAAGGCGGTGCGGGTGCTCGCCACCAGCGGCTTCCAGCGCGACCAGCAGGTCGAGGAGGTGGCCCGCATCCTCGACGACCCCGCGCCGGCGCTGCGCGTGCTGACCGAGGCCGCCCGTGCCCAGGATCCGGACTTCTTCGTCCACGCGACGGTCGAGGCGACCATGCGCCGCCGGGACGACGGTCGGCTCGACCGTCGGCTGGTCGAGGCGGAGGACCAGTTCGCCTCGTTCGACCCGGACCGCGGTGCTCGGCGGTCGCGGCTCGCCGCTCCGTCGCGGCGGCTGGAACTGCTCGGCCCGGAGCACCGGGACGAGTGGTGGTTCCTGCCGGCGCTGGTCGCCTACGCCATCAACGTCTGGCCGCTGCGCGGCGACCAGACACCGCAGTAGCACTGAGAGGGTGACCGGGATGGGTAGCTCCGACACCGACCGGGCGAGCGCCGTGCTCGTCGACGAGGACGACGAATTCGACCTGGACCTGCGGATCGCACCGGGCTGGTTCTCGGTGCCGGCCGAGATCGGGGCCAGCGGCACCTGCGGCGGCTGCCCGGAGTGGAGCGAGGAGGGCAGCACCTGCCAGTTCAGCTGCCAGGACTCGTGCGGGGGCGGGTGCAGCTACAACCCGGTGTGCGGCGACTGACCGGGCCCCTGTCGCGGTGGTGGGGGCGGCAGGTAGCCCGCCCGCAGCAACGCGGCCGGGTCGTCCAGCACGTCGGCCCCACCCGCGTCCCCGCAGGCCAGGTGCATCCCCACGAGCGCCCGGAACGGGCGCAGCAGCGCCTCGCGGACGGCCGGTTCCGCGCCCAGGACGACGAGCGCCTCGGCGACGGCCTCCAGGGTGGACAGGCCGTGCGGGAAGGGCTGTGCGCGCACCGCGTACCTGCTCGGAGTGGTCGGTGAGATCGACATCCGCGGCATCGTCCCGAGGTGGTCATCGGCTTTCAGCATGCTCCTGGCCTGCCGCCAGGTGCCGTCGAGCACGACGATCGTGTACGGCCCACCACCGGGCACCCCGGTGATCGCGGGCGCGGCCGTCGTCGCGGAGACGGGGTAGAGCAGCAGCGGCGGGCGGGCGGCGTCACCCCGGACCGCGTGATCCGCGGCCGGAGACCTGCGGACACCGTCGAACACCTCGGTCTCCGGGATCACCCGCGCCAGCACCCGCACCGTGCCGAGCGCATGCCGTGCCTCCCGCGGATGGCGCAGCACCACGAGCCGGTGCGGCGTGTGAACCGGGGTGACGAAGCGGCACCAGCAGGCGGCGGGCGGTCGTCCACAGCCGGCGCACCGGCGCCGGCGGCCCTCACCGTCCGGTCGAGGATCACCCATCGCCCCTCCCCCGGCGATCCTCGTGGCCCGCCGGCGCGTCCAGGACGAGACGTCCCCCGTAGGCCGGCGCGTCGAGCACGCCGAGTATCTCCGCCCACGGCCCGCCCGCGGCCAGGGCGTCCAGGATCCACGGCAGCGTGCGCCACTCCTCCAACGACACCATCCCCGGCGGCCCGACCAGCCACACCGGATCCGGTGCGAGGCCGCGCCGCAGCGCGGGGAACAGCGCGCTCGCCCGGCACGTCATCAGCACCCAGAGCCGGGGCGGCCGAGCGCCGGACGCGTCCGGGCGGTCGGCCGACACCACCACCGGACCGGACCCCGAACGGGCCGGGAAGGCCGGCTCGGCCAGCCCACCGGGGGCGTTGCGGGCCAGCCAGTGGGTGAGCCGGGCGACGGCGCTGCCCGGGACGAGGTTGCGGTGTGCGAGGACCACCCGGCCCGCGCCGGTGCGGTCGATCCGGAGCAGGCCGTCGCTCAGCCACGAGTCGAGCGTCTCCTCCAGCCGACGGCCACTCCGACGGGCGGTCCGCGCCGCGTGCCGCGCCAGGCGGTCCGGGTCGGCCGGCAGGCCGCTGCCCGGCGTCACGGTGATCGGCAGGGCGGGGTCGAAGTCGGGACCGAGGCCGAAGCGCAGGTGCCCGACGTACATGCACACCGTGGCCGAGCGCAGCCCGTCCGACAGCGCCGCGGCGGCGCAGGCCCCCTGTCGCCCGTCGGTGTTCGCGACGATCCGCACCACCACGGGCCGCCCGGGCGCCGACGGCGACGGCCGGAACGCGTCCGGGTGGGTGAGGAACGTGGTGCACCCGTCCGGCACCGGCTCACGGCCGGTCGCGGCCAGCACCGGGGCCGCCGCGACCGGTCCGACGGCGTACCCGCGGGCGGTCAACGCGGCGACCAGGGAGCGGTGCCGCGCGACGGTGCCGGGGGTCCGGCCCGCGGCGGCCGCGACCGGGTGCCGGTCGCCCTCGTCGTCGTGCCCGAGGGCGATCACGCATTCCAGCGGCGCGCCGTCGGCCAGCGACGCGTAGGGCGGCGTGCCGGGCGGATGACCCATGTCGCCATGGTGCCCGCACGGAGGCCGGCGGGCAGCGGGGCTGCCGGCTTTCCGTCAGTACGGCGGCGGTCGACGGTCAGCGTGGCCAGCAGCGCGGGATGGTCGGTGGAGCCGCGCATGTCCAGCGCCCGCCGGCAGCAGATCGCGATGTCGCTCGTCGCGATGATCTGCTGCCGCGCGCCGTCGTCGACCCGCCGGTAGTCCGGCGGCACGCACGAGCGTACGTCCGGCGCGCCGCCGGCCCGCAGGTTGAGGTCGCCGCCGAGCACGGTCGGCGCGTATCCGGCGGCGCGTCGGACGGCCGGCACCACCGCGCCGACCAACTGCCCGCACTGGGCGAGCGCGACGGCGCCGTCGGTGTTCGCCAGGTGGGTGGTGCAGGCGTGCAGCACGGCGGCGGCGTGCAGACAGAGCCAGACCCGCTCCTCGGGGTCGGCGAGGTCCTGCGCCGGATAGGTGCCGCGGTGCACCGCGGGCCGGTCGTCGCGGGCGTCGAGACGGGCCAGCAGCCCGATCCCGTACGGCTGGCCGTTGTTGCAGCGGGTCGGGGCGCCGCTGGGGCGGTCGCCGGCGGCCTGGAAGGCGGTGGCGATCCGGCTGCCCGGATGGACGGCGGTGAGGGCACCTTCCAGGGTGTCCACGTCGTCGCGGCAGATCTCGTTGAGGGTGACCACGTCGGGCAGCTCGGCGGCGATCACCTCGGCGGCCTGCGGCACGGCGCGGCCGGTCCAGCAGCCGGCCCGCCCGCTGTTGCAGAGGTTCATCTGGAGCACCCGCAGCACCCCCGAGCCGGTGCCGCCGGCCGGTGACGATCCGGCCGGCATACCGGCCACGACCAGCAGGAGCACGACGGCGAGCGCCCGGCGGGCGCGCCGGGCGGGACGGGTGGTCGACTGCGCGGACAGCGGGGCTCCGGCGGGGTGGGGTCGTCGGCGGGTGGCCGTGATCCTAGCGCCGGCCGACCCCGGCGGGGCGAACCCGCTCGCGCCCGACGGCCGGAACGCTCCGGCCGTCGGTGTTTCCGATGGTGCGCGCGGTGGGCATGATTGCCGGCACCCGGGAGGAGTGACGGCAATGATCGTGAGTGGTTATCTGGGCGCGGTGCTCATCGGCGCCCTCATCGGTCTGCTCGGCCGGCTGGTGCTGCCCGGCCGGCAGCGGATCGGCGTCTTCGCGACGTTCCTCATCGGCGTCGGCGCGGCGGTGCTCGGCACCGTGGTCGCCCGCTGGGTCGGCATCGACGACGACGCGCCGGTGCGGCTGTGGGTGCTGCGGTGGGACTGGATCGTGCTGGCGCTCCAGGTCGGCTTCGCGGTCGTCGGCGTCGCGCTGGCGAACATGCTCACCTTCACCCGGCTGGCCGGCGGTGACGACGAGGCCCGCCGGCGGACCGCCCGCGGCAAGGCCCGGAGCTGATGACCGCACCGGCGCGCATCCTCGTCTACGGGGTGTACGGCGCCGGCAAGTCGACGCTGGCGGCGAAGCTGGCCGACCGGCTCGGGCTGCCGTGGGTCCCGGTCGACGACCTGCTGTGGCAGCCCGGCTGGGTGGAGGTGCCGGTGGCCGAGCAGCGCAGCCGCATCGAGGCGGTCTGCCGGCGGGACCGGTGGATCCTGGACGGGGCCTACCACGGCTGGCGGGACGTCGTGCTGGCCCGCGCCGACCTGGTCGTCGGCCTGGACTATCCGCGCGGGCTCTCCTTCGGGCGGCTGCTGCGCCGCACGGTCGGGCGGCTGGTCAGCCGCGAGGTGATCTGCAACGGCAACCGGGAGTCGTTGCGCAGCGTGTTCTCCCGCGACTCGGTCCTGGTGTGGCACGTCGGCGCGTTCGGCCGGGCCCGGCGGCGGATGCGCGCCTGGCGGGCCGACCCGAGCGGGCCGCCGGTGCTGCTGTTCGGCACTCCGGCGGACCTGGACCGCTGGGTGGCCGACCTGCCGGCGTCGCTGCCCCGGTCGGGCCAGGTCCCTCACCGCGGCCGGTAGCCGCGATCGGGCAGCAGCGGCGACGTGTCCCCCATGACACCGTCCTCCCGTGGATCCGCGCCTGTCTAGATCGGGAAGCGGCCGACGCGCCAGCGCCAGTGACGGCCGGCCGCGAGGTGGTCGACGACGGCACGCTGGAGCGCGGTGCGCCGGGGCAGCCGCTCCAGCGGGGTGCTCAGGTCGCGGAACACGAACCGGCGCACCTCGACGTCGGCGTCGATCCCCTCCGGCTCCTGGTAGGGCTCCAGCGCGAACCGGCGCTGGAACTGGACGATGTTGGCGTCCTCGGGCAGGTGTTCCCGCAGTTGCGGATCCAGCAGCCAGGAGCCGCAGGAGAACTCCGTGTGGGGCTCGTCGGGGAAGTGGCGCGGGAAGAACGCCCGGGCCGCGTCGAGCGAGGCGTCGACCGCCTCCGGGGTCAGCGGCCCGGACTCGGGGATGTGCAGGCCGATCGTCTCGCCGCGCTGGTGCTGCAACCGGCCCATCTCGTAGACACCGCCGCGCGCGTGCAGCGTCAACCAGCTCTGCATCACCGGCCAGCCCTCGCCGCGCATCCGCCGGTCGACCGCGAGGTTGCGGCCCAGGTCGGCGAGCGTCGTCCAGGACACGTCGTCGCCGATGCCGTGGTCGCGGTGGTAGTCCCGCACCACGTCGACCAGGGCGAGGTACGCGTAGACGTAGAGGTGCCGCCAGGCGGGGCCGCGCTCGCGCGGTAACGCCGGCCCGGGCGGCAGCCAGTCGTGTCCGCCGAGGTCGGCGCGGACCAGCGCGGTCGAGCGGTCCAGCAGCCACCGCAGTTCCGGGGTCCACATCGGTGAGTCGGGCACGGGCCAGCCGGCCAGGATCTCGGCGGCGTCGTCCGGGGCGACCGCGAGCCGGTCGAGGATCGCGGGCGCGGCGGCGCGGTCGGGCAGCGGCGCGGACGGCAGGTCGCCGGCGAGCCGGTGCACGCGGTCGACCTCCTCGACGGGCACGCCGAGGCGGGCGGCGGTCTCGGCCGGGTCCACGCGCACGACCCTACCGGCGGGGCGGCGGTCCCGACAGGCCACCGGTCGCGGCGTCAGCGGGCCGTCGGTTCGGTGGGCCGGAGCACCGCGTCGAGCCAGCGCAGTTGTCGCCGTACGTGCACGGCCTCGCCGCCCTCGTGGCCGTTGAACGGGTAGGTGTGGATCTCCCGGGCAGGCGCGGTCACCCGGTCGCCGACGGCGGCGCCGTACTGGTTGTACGCGGCGAAGCCGGTGCTCGGCGGGCAGACGTCGTCGCGCAGGCCGATCCCGAAGTGCGCCGGCGCGGTGGCCCGGCGGGCGAAGGTGACCCCGTCGACGTAGGACAGGGTGTGCCGGACCGCCTCCTCGGCCTCGCGGTGCACCGCCAGGTAGCGGGCGATCTCGCCGTACGGGGACGTCTCGGTGAGTTCGATGCCGCGCTGCACGTCGCACAGGAACGGGGCGGTGACCAGCAGCGCGGCGAGGTCGTCGAGGAGGCCGGCCACCGCGAGCGCGAGCCCGCCGCCCTGGCTGTTGCCCACCGCGGCGACGCGGTCGGGGTCGACGCCGGGCAGCGCGCGGGCGGCGTCGACCGCGCGGGCGGCGTCGGTGATCAGGCGGCGGTAGTGGTAGGTGTCCGGGGCCAGGATGCCGCGGGTGGCGGGGTCGGGACCGCCGGGCGCGTCGTGCGGGTCGGGGGTGTCGCCGCGACCGTGCAGCCCGCCCTGGCCCCGGTTGTCCACCAGCAGGTGGGCGTAGCCGGCCACCGGCCAGGTCAGGCGCTCGCCCGGCAGGCCCCGGCCGCGGCCGTAGCCGGGATACTCCACCACCGCCGGCAGCGGCGTGGACACGCCCGCGGGGCGGGTGTACCAGGCTCGGACCGGCTCGCCGTCGAAGCCGGCGACCGTCACGTCCCACACGTCGACCAGCCGGAGGTCGGTGGGCTCCGGACGGATGTCGAGCAGGGCCGGGGCCCGGGAGGCGGCGGCGAGGGTGGCGCGCCAGAACCGGTCGAAGTCGGCGGGTTCGGCGACGGTCGGGGTGTACCGGCGGAGCCGTTCGACAGCGAGGTCTATCGATGCCCTTGACACAGAGAGAACGATACCCATAAATTCCGAAAAGCTTACGGGGCATTACCGGAAGTTTTCGGTCGCGCGCTCCGGACAGGAGGGTGCGGGTGTTGTCCGAGACCGGTCGGTCGACCTGGCGGCGTGCCCTGCGCCGGGACTGGCAGCTCTACTCGCTGGCCGTGCTGCCGCTGCTGTTCTTCCTGACGTTCCGCTACCTGCCGATGCTCGGCAACGTGATCGCGTTCCGGCGCTTCCAGCCGGGCGGCAGCCTCTTCGGCGAGTACTGGACCGGGCTCCGATACTTCCGGCTGTTCCTCACCGACCCCACGTTCTGGAGCGTGTTCACCAACACGCTCGTGCTGGGCGCGCTCACGCTGCTGTTCTGCTTCCCGCTGCCGATCGTGCTCGCCCTGCTGCTCAACGAGGTGCGCAGCCGCGCCCTCAAGCGGTTCGTGCAGTCGGTGTCCTACCTGCCGCACTTCCTGTCCATCGTGATCGTGGCCGCCATGGTGATGCAGTTGCTGTCCGTGGACGGCACGGTCAACCAGTTCCTGCGCGCCGTCGGCGCCGAGCCGGTCGCGTTCCTGCAGCAGGCCGGCTGGTTCCGGACCATCTACGTCTCCTCCGAGGTCTGGCAGACCGTCGGCTGGGGCACGATCCTCTACCTGGCCGCGCTCACCACCGTCGACGGCGACCTCTACGAGGCGGCCCGCATCGACGGCGCGAGCCGGTGGCGGCAGACCTGGCACGTGACGCTGCCCGGGATCCGGCCGACCATGATGACGCTGCTGATCCTCAACATCGGCACGTTCATGGCGGTCGGCTTCGAGAAGATCCTGCTGCTGTACAACCCACTGACCTATCCCACCGCGGACGTGATCTCGACCTATCTCTTCCGGGTGGGCATCGTCTCCGGGAACCTCAGCTACGCCGCCGCGATCGGCCTGTTCGAGGCCGTGATCGGGCTGACGCTGGTGCTGTCGGCGAACGCGATCTCCCGACGCGCGGTGGGGACGAGCCTGTGGTGAGCGTGGACGCCCGCGCACGGGGGCGGGCGTCCCGGCCGCGTGGCCCCCGACCCACCCGGGGCTACCGGATCTTCCAGGCGGTCAACGCCGTCGTCCTGACCGGCGTCGTGGTGGTGACGGTGTACCCGTTCCTCACCATCGTCGCGCGGTCGCTCAGCGACAACGCGGCCATCGTCGCGGGCCGGGTCAACCTCGTCCCGCGCGGGTTCAACCTGACCGCCTACCGGGTGGTGACCTCGGATCCGGCGTTCTGGGTCAGCTACCGCAACACCGTCGTCTACACGGTGGTCGCCACGCTCGTCTCCGTCGTGCTGACCACCTGCTACGCGTACGTGCTGTCGAAGCGGCACCTGCGGGGCCGGACCGCGCTGGTCGGCGTCGCCGTGCTCACCATGTTCTTCACCGGCGGCCTGATCCCCAACTACGTGCTGGTCACCAGCCTGGGGCTGAAGAACACGGTGTGGGCGATCGCGCTGCCCAACGCGATCAACGTGTTCAACCTGCTGGTCATGAAGGCGTTCTTCGAGAGCCTGCCGGTCGAGCTGGAGGAGGCCGCCGCGGTCGACGGCCTGGACACGTACGGCACGCTGCTGCGGATCGTGCTGCCGCTGTCCAAGGCGATGGTGGCCACGATGGTGCTCTTCTACGCCGTCTCGTTCTGGAACTCCTGGTTCGCCGCGTTCCTCTACATGGACCGCCAGGACCTGCTCCCGGTGACCGTCTACCTGCGCAACCTGCTCGCCGGCGCGACCGACGCCACGCAGACCGGCGGTGGGCTCGGCAGCGCGAACGACGTCGTGCAGTCCGCCGCCACCATCCAGTCCGTGACCATCGTGCTGACCGTCCTGCCGATCCTCGCGGTCTATCCCTTCATCCAGCGCTACTTCGTCTCCGGAATCATGCTCGGCGCCGTGAAGGGATAGCCGCGCCCGCGACCCCACCCACCACCGAAGGGAACACCATGGTCCAGCTGTCCCGGCGCCAGGTGCTGTTCGCCACCGGCGCGGCCGCCGTCGCCTCCCTGGCCGGCTGCGGCGACGACACCCCCGACAAGAAGGATCTCGACCGCAACCGCGCGGGCGCGATGGAGAAGTACGGCGTCGGGGACCAGTTCACGGCCACCGAACCGGTCACCTTCTCGATCCTCTACAACAACCACCCGAACTATCCGCTCAAGCCGGAGTGGCTGTTCTGGAGCGAGCTGGCCCGGCGGACCAACGTCAAGCTGGACCCGGTGGCGGTGCCGCTCAGCGACTACGAGCAGAAGCGCAGCGTGCTGGTCGGCTCCGGCGACGCCCCGCTGATCATCCCGAAGACCTACCACCCGCAGGAGAACGCCTACGTCTCCTCCGGCGCCATCCTGCCGGTCAGCGACTACCTGGACCTGATGCCGCACCTCAAGGAGAAGTTGGAGCGCTGGAACCTCCGGCCGGAGACGGACACGCTGCGGCAGCAGGACGGCAAGTTCTACCTGCTGCCCGGCCTGCACGAGAAGCCGTGGCAGGAGTACACGCTCGCGGTTCGCACCGACGTGCTGGAGGAGTTGCGGATCCCGGCCCCGACCACCTGGGACGAGGTGTACGCCATGCTCAAGGCGATGCGGGCGGCCCACCCGGACGTCCATCCGTTCTCCGACCGGTTCGGCAAGCCCAACCCGGCCGGAAACCTGCTGAACATGCTCGCCCAGTCGTACGGCCTGCCGGGCGCCGGCTGGAACTACCACGCCACGAGCTGGGACGCCGACGCCGGGAGGTACGTCTTCACCGGGGCGTCGGAGAAGTACCGGCAGGTGGTCGAGTTCCTGCACAAGCTCGTCGCCGAAGGGCTGCTGGACCCGGAGACGTTCACCCAGACCGACGACCAGGCCCGCCAGAAGCTCGCCAACGGCCGGTCGTTCGTGATCAGCACGAACGCGCAGACCCTGGTCAACGACTACCGCCCGGACATCGCCAAGATCAACCCCGACGCCCGGCTGAAGAAGATCCTGTTCCCGATCGGCCCGGCCGGCCCGGTCAACCCGGCGAGCCGGCTGGAGAACGGTGTGATGATCTCCAGCAAGGCCCGCGACGGCAAGCACTTCGTGGCCATGATGCAGTTCATCGACTGGCTCTGGTACTCCGACACCGGCCAGGAGTTCGCCAAGTGGGGCGTCGAGGGCACCACCTTCACCCGGGACGCCGCCGGCCGGCGCGTTCCCACCCCCGACGTCGACATCGTCGGACTCAACCCCAAGGGCACCAAGCACCTGCAGAAGGACTTCGGCTTCGCCAACGGCGTCTTCGCCTACGGCGGCAAGCTCGACCTGGTGCAGTCGTTCTTCTCCCCGGAGGAACTGGAGTTCCAGAAGGAGATGAACGCGCGCAAGCCCGCGCCCTGGGTGACCCCGCCGCCGGCGCCGCTCAGCGACTCCGAGCAGGAGCAGACCACGCTGTGGGCGACCGCGCTGAAGGACCACGTCACGCAGAACACGCTGAAGTTCGCCCTCGGCCAGCGCCCGCTCGGCGAGTGGAACGCCTACGTCGCGGAGCTGAAGGCCAAGAACGCCGAGGCGTACACCGAGCTGGTCAACAAGGCGTACGAGCGGTACCGCAAGAACCACGGATGATGCGGCTCATCGTTCCCGACCGGCCCGTCGGCCGGCTGACCGACGCCTGGCGTACCTGCGTGGGCACCGGCCGGTTCGACCTGGCGCTGCGACGCGACCACCAGGAATCGCTGGCGCTGGTGCAGCGGGAGATCGGCTTCCGGCACATCCGCGGGCACGGGCTGCTCAGCGACGGCGTCGGCGTGCACCGGCCCTACGAGTGGCGGGGCGAGCATCGGGTGCGGCACGCCTTCACGTACGTCGACCAGGTCGTCGACGCCTACCTCGACCTCGGGGTCCGGCCGTTCGTGGAGCTGGGCTTCATGCCCTCGACGCTCGCCTCCGGCGAGCAGACGGTGTTCTGGTGGCGGGGCAACGTGACGCCGCCGCGCTCGCTGCGCGAGTGGGGCGACCTGGTCCGGGCCACGGTGGCCCACCTGGTCGACCGGTACGGCCTCGACGAGGTGCGCGGCTGGCCGATCGAGGTGTGGAACGAGCCCAACCTGACCGAGTTCTGGGCGGGCGCCGACCAGGCCGCCTACCACCGCCTCTACGAGGTGTCGGCGCACGCGGTCAAGGACGTCGACGCCGCGTTGCAGGTCGGCGGGCCGGCCCTCTCCCCCGGCGCCGACGGGTGGCTGGCGCCGTTCGCCGAGTTCGTCACCGCGCGCGACGTGCCCGTCGACTTCGTCAGCCGGCACGCCTACACCTCCGGCCCGGCGCGGCATGTGCCGTTCGGCACCCGGCAGGCCCTCGCCCCGGCGGCGGAGCTGCTGGCCCAGTTCGCCGCGCCCCGCCGCCGCCTGGCCGGCACCGCGCTGGCCGACCGGCCGGTGCACATCACCGAGTTCAACTCCTCGTACCGGCCGGACAACCCGATCCACGACACCGCCTTCCACGCCGCCTACCTGGCGCCCGTGCTGGCCGGTGGCGGGGAGCTGGTCGACTCGTTCTCGTACTGGACCTTCTGCGACGTGTTCGAGGAGCAGGGGGTGCCCACCGCCCTGCTGCACGGCGGCTTCGGCCTGCTCACCCACCGGCAGGTCAGGAAGCCCACCTACCACCTGTACGCGTTCATGGCCCGGCTCGGCGACGAGGTGCTCGCCCGCGGGGCGGACCATCTCGTCACCCGCCACCCCGACGGCCGGATCGCGGTGCTGGCCTGGGCGCCGGTGGACGTCACCGGCCGGGAGCCGACGCCCGAGCGGCACACCGTGGCGCTGTCCGTCCCGATCGGCCGGCCGGGCACCGTGTCGGCGTTCCTGCTGCGCCGGTCGGTGAGCGAGGACGCCGGCAACGTCTGGGCGGCCTGGCGGGAGATGGGCAGCCCGCAGTCGCCCCGGCCACGGCAGCTCGACGCGTTGCGGGAGGCGGCCGAACCGGCCCGTACCCACCGGGCGCTGCCGGTCACCGGCGGGCGGGCCGACGTGGACCTGACACTCGCCCGGCACGAGGTGACCCTCGCCGAGCTGACCCCGGTGGTGGACGAGACTCCACCGTGGTGGGACGACCGCCTGCTCGACCCGCCCGAGGCACGGCCGTGACCGACGCGGCGGGCCGGCGACCGGAGTTCGGCGACGGGCCGTTGTCGCGGGCCGCCGCCACCGTCCACACGCTGCTGACCGTGGAGCTGTGGCTGCTGCTCGGCGTGCTGCCCGGCCTGGTCGCGCTGGTGCTGCTCGACCGCGACGCCAGCAACCTGCCGCTGGTCGCGGTCGCGCTGCTGCCGGTCGGCCCGGCCGTCTCGGCCGCGCTGCACACCCTGCGCCACCAGCGCCCGGACCTGACCGACCTGCGGCCCGCCGCCACCTTCCGCCGGGCCTACCGGGCCAACCTGACGGGCGTGCTGCGCGTCTGGGCGCCGACGCTGGCGTGGCTGACCGTCATCGCGGTGAACCTGGCCCACCTGGACGCCGCGGGTGTCCCCGGCTGGTGGGCGGCGCCGCTGGTGCTGGTCGGCGCCGGGGTGCTGCTGGTCGGCGTCAACGCCCTGGTGATCGTCTCGCTGTTCACCTTCCGCACCCGCGACGCGATCCGGCTGGCCGTGTACTTCCTGGTGCGCCGGCCCGGCGTCACGCTCGGCAACACCGTGCTGCTGGCCGCCGCCGCCGGGGTCACCGCGGCCTTCTCCGAGGCGGTGCTCGCCCTGCTGGCCGCGCCACTGGTGCTGGCGCTGCTGCGGATCGCCGACCCGATGATCGACACCATCCGGACGGAGTTCACCCCATGAGCGTTCCGGTCACCGGCCGGGCCTCGGCCGCCGAGAAGTCGACCTGGCACGCGGCCTGGCTGCCGTCGGCGGCGTTCCGGGCCCTCGGCGCCCGGGACGTGCTGGTGCACGGCGACGGCACGCTCGTCGACACCGTGCTGGACGAGGTGACCCGGGCCTGCGCCCGCCACGGCGGGCGGGTCTGGCACTCCCCGCCCTGGGACGTCGACGCCGACCTGGTGCTCGCGTCGCGTACCGCCGGTCCGGTCGCGAACGCGGCGGCCGAGGCGGCCCGCCTGGGCGCGACGCCGGCGGTGGACGGCACGGGCGACGGGTCCCTGGGCGAGGAGGGGTTCCTGCTGGCCCGGGTGGACGGCGTGACGGTGGTGCTGGCCGACGCGCCGGCCGGCCTGCTGTACGGGCTGTTCCACGTGGTCCGGCTCGGCGCGGCGGCCTTCGACGACGACCGGCCGCCCCGGCGGCACCAGCCAGCGCTGGCCCGGCGGATACTCGACCACTGGGACAACGTGGCCGTGCACCCGGTGTCGGGGCAGGTCGAACGCGGCTACGCCGGCGGCTCCGTCTTCTGGCGCGACGGCGCCGCCCGGCGGGAGCCGGAGCGGCTACGGGACTACGGGCGTCTGCTCGCCGCGTGCGGCGTCAACGCGGTGACGGTGAACAACGTCAACGTGCACGACACCGAGGCGCGGCTGCTGACCGACCGGCTCGGCGACGTGGCCGAGATCGCCGACGCGCTGCGCCCGTACGGCATCCGGGTCCATCTGTCGGTGACCTTCGCCGCCCCGATGGTGCTCGGCGGCCTGCCCACCGCGGACCCGCTGGACGGCCGGGTGCGGGCCTGGTGGGCGGAGGCCACCGGGCGGGTCTACCGGCGGATCCCGGACTTCGGCGGCTACCTGGTGAAGGCCGACTCGGAGGGCCGGCCCGGCCCGTTCGCCTACGGGCGCGACCACGCCGACGGGGCGAACCTGCTCGCCGGGGCGCTCGCCCCGCACGGCGGCGTGGTGCGCTGGCGGGCATTCGTCTACGACCACCGGCAGGACTGGCGGGACCGGTCCACCGATCGGGCCCGGGCCGCGCACGACCACTTCGCGCCGCTGGACGGGCGGTTCCGGGACGACGTCGTCCTCCAGGTGAAGTTCGGGCCGCTGGACTTCCAGACGCGCGAGCCGGTGTCTCCGGTGCTCGCCGCGATGCCGGCCACCCGGCTGGCGCTGGAGGTGCAGGCGACGCAGGAGTACACCGGCCAGCAGCGGCACGTCTGCCATCTCGGCCCGTGGTGGAGCGAGGTGCTGCGGTTCGCGCCGTGGGGTCCGGCCGGCGACACGGTCGCCGACGTGGTCGCCGCCGGCGGCCTGGTGGCGGTGGCCAACGTGGGCGACGACCCGTTCTGGACCGGGCATCCGCTGGCCCAGGCGAACCTGTACGCCGCCGGCCGCCTCGCCTGGGATCCGCGGCTGGACCCGGGCGCGATCCTCGACGAGTGGATCGAGCTGACCTGGCTGCCGGTGACCACCGGCGATCCGGAGCTGGTGCGGCGGACGCTGCACGCGATCATGGACGATTCCTGGCGCACCTACGAGCGCTACACCGCGCCGCTGGGCGTCGGCTTCATGGTCCGGCCGGGCCACCACTACGGGCCGGACGTGGACGGGTACGAGTACACCCCGTGGGGCACCTACCACTTCGCCGACCGCGACGGTGTCGGGGTGGACCGCACCCGGGCGACCGGCACCGGCTTCACCGGCCAGTACCCGTCGCCGTGGTCGGAGGTGTACGAGTCGCGCCGGCGGTGCCCGGACGAGCTGCTGCTCTTCTTCCACCACGTGCCGTACGGTCACGTGCTGCACAGCGGGCGCACGGTGATCCAGCACATCTACGACACGCACTTCGCCGGCGTGGCGGAGGTGGCGGCGATGCGGGAGCGCTGGCGGTCGCTGGCCGGGGCGCTCGACCCGGCGGTGCACGACCGGGTGGCCGAGCGCCTCGACGAGCAGTTCCGGTGCGCCGTAGAGTGGCGGGACCAGGTCAACACCTACTTCTTCCGCAAGTCCGGGGTGCCGGACGCGCACGGCCGTCGCATCCACTGACCTGCGGGCGCGCTCACCAGGGGTGCACGGTGCCGTCGGTCAGCCGGTTCACCGGCAGGTACGCCGGCGCGTACGGGTGGCGGGCCGCGGCCTCCTCGTCGATGTCGACGCCGAGCCCGGGTGTCTCGGCGGGGTGCAGGTAGCCGCCGTCGAAGTGGTAGCCGTGCGGGAAGACCTCGTCGGTCGGCGCGGTGTGCCGCATGTACTCCTGCAGGCCGAAGTTGGGGATCGCGAGGTCGAGCTGGAGGGCGGCGGCCATGCAGACCGGGGACAGGTCGGTGGCGCCGTGCGAGCCGCTACGGACGTGGTGCAGCGCGGCGAGGTCGAAGATGCGGCGCAGGTGGGTGAGCCCGCCGGCGTGCACCACGGTGGCCCGGACGTAGTCGATGAGCTGTTCCCGGATGAGCTGCGCGGCGTCGAAGATGCTGGTGAAGACCTCACCGACGGCGATCGGGGTGGTGGTGTGTCGGCGGATGAGCCGGAAGCCCTCCGGCAGGTCCGCCGGGACAGGATCCTCCATCCAGGTCAACGCGTACGGCTCCAGGCTCTTGCCGAGGCGGGCCGCCTCGATCGGGGTGAGCCGGTGGTGCACGTCGTGCAGCAGCCGCAGGGTGGGGCCGAACTCGTCGCGGACCCGGGCGAACACGGTCGGCACGTGGGCCAGGTAGGCCTCGGTCGACCAGGTCGTCTCGGTGGGCAGCGCGGCGTCGGCGGGCTCGTAGAACATCTTGTCGGTGCTGACGCCGTAGGTGCGGGGCAGGCCGGGAACGCCGCACTGCACGCGCACCGCGCGGTAGCCGAGGTCGACGAAGCGGGCGACCTCGGTCAGCACCTCATCGACGGTCTCGCCGTTGGCGTGGCCGTAGACGGTCACGCCCTCGCGGGACCGGCCGCCGAGAAGCTGGTAGACCGGCAGCCCGGCGACCTTGCCCTTGATGTCCCACAGCGCGGTGTCGACGGCGGCGATCGCGCTCATCGTGACCGGCCCGCGCCGCCAGTAGGAGCCCTGGTAGAGGTATTGCCAGGTGTCCTCGATCCGGGCCGGGTCGCGCCCGATCAGCAGCGGCACGACGTGGTCGCGCAGATAGGACGCGACGGCCAGTTCCCGGCCGTTGAGGGTGGCGTCGCCGACGCCGGTGACCCCCTCGTCGGTGACGACCTTGAGGGTGACGAAGTTGCGGCCGGGACAGGTCACGATCACCCGGGCGTCGACGATGCGCATCCGGCCTCCCCTGCCGCTCGGCACGGGGTCCATTACAGCAGATTCATCGGCCTTTGCCGATGCCTTGGCGCCGCAGGCCGCTGAGCGGCGGATCAGGCCGGCTCAGGCACGCCGCCCGGGTCCCCGTCGTCGGGCATCGGCTCGACCGGCGCCTCCGGCAGCTCGTCCGGGGTGTCCGGGAGGAGTTCGCCGGGGTCGTCCGGCACGTCCTCACGCGGGTCGAGCGGCGGGTACACCTCGGGGTCGAGATCGGGGTTCGTCATCGAGTCATTATCCGCCGAGAGCGCCGGTGTCGCGCGTCGAGCAGGTTAGCCGGCCGGCGCAGGGGGTACGCGCCGAGCGCTCCGCCGGCGGCTTGCGAGGAGGCCAGATGACGTTCACCGACGCCTTCTTCGACCGGTTGTCGGCAATGGGGTACGACCCTCGGCTCGGCACGGTCAGCGGCAGTGTCCGGATCGACATCCGCGCCGACGGCGGCCTGCGGCAGTGGCGACTCGACATCGACCGGGGGCACCTGCGCGTCACCCGCGACGGCGGCCCCGCCTCCGCGGTCATCACCACGTCCGAGCGGACCGCCGAGGCGATGGCGACGGGCGGGATGAACGGGTTGGCCGCGATCACCCGGGGCGAGATCATGGTCGACGGGGATCTCGGCCTGGCGCTGCGGATCGGGCGGCTGTTCCCGACCCGGGCGGAGGCGGCCACCCGGACGGGCGGGCCCGACGGCGGCGCCGGATGAAGGACGTGCCGGGCACGGTCTCCTGCATCGACGGCAGCACGTTCGTCGTGTCGGACAGCTGCGGCGACATCGAGTCCTCGCCGGCCGCCCCGGTCGGCCTGTTCGCCGCCGACAGCCGATACCTGTCGCGGTGGGTGCTCACCGTCGACGGCGAGCGGATGACCGCCCTGTCGGTGGACGACAGCCACTACTTCGAGGCCGCGTTCTTCCTGGTCCCCGGCGGTCAGATGGACTACGTGCAGGCCGACGTGTCGGCCATCCGGCGACGGCGCATCGACGCCGACCTGACCGAGTGGATCACCGTCTTCAACTACGGCGACCAGCCGCGCGAGGTGGCGGTCCGGCTGGAGGTGGCGGCCGACTTCGCCGACATCTTCGAGATCAAGTTCAACGTCGGCACGAAGGCCGGTGAGACGTACACCGAGGTCGCGCCGGACGGCCTGCGGCTGGGCTACCGGCGCGGCACCTTCCACCGCGAGGTCGCCCTGAGCGCGGACCGGCCGGCGACCTTCACCCCCGAGGACATCCGGTTCTCGGTCCGGCTGGCGCCCGGGGCCGACTGGTCGGTCGAGCTGCGCGCGGAGATGCGCGCGTGGCGGCCCGACGGCGTCGACCTGCGGGCCGGGCCCCGCGCCCTGCGCGCGGACCCGTCCGTCCTGCCCGACGGCGTGCGGGCCTGGGTGGCCGCGGCGCCGACCCTGGACACCGACAGCGCCACCCTGCGGCAGGTGTACCAGCGCAGCCTGGTCGACCTCGCGGCGCTGCGCTTCGCGCCGCTCTCGCTCGGCGGCGCCACCGTGCCCGCGGCCGGCCTGCCCTGGTTCATGACGCTGTTCGGCCGCGACAGCCTGCTCACCTGCCTGCAGACCCTCCCGTTCACGCCGTCGCTGACCCCGCCGACCCTGCGCATCCTCGCCTCGTTGCAGGGCGCGCGGACCGACGACGTGCTGGAGGAGGACCCCGGGCGCATCCTGCACGAGCTGCGCTACGGCGAGTCCGCGGCGTTCGAGGAACAACCCCACTCGCCCTACTACGGCACGGTCGACGCCACCCCGCTGTTCGTGGTGCTGCTCGACGAGTACGAACGCTGGAGCGGGGACACCGCGCTGGTGCGGGAACTCGAGCAGGAGGCCCGCGCGGCGCTGGGCTGGATGGACCGGCACGCCGACCTGACCGGCGCCGGCTACGTGTCCTACCGGCGGCGCAACCTCGACACCGGCCTGGACAACCAGTGCTGGAAGGACTCCTGGGACAGCATCTCCTACGCCGACGGCCGGTTGCCGGGCTTTCCCCGCTCGACCTGCGAGACCCAGGGGTACGCGTACGACGCCAAGATCCGCGCGGCCCGGCTGGCGCGCACGGTCTGGCACGACGTGCCCTTCGCCGAGCGGCTCGAACGGGAGGCGGCGGAGCTGTTCGAGCGCTTCAACCGCGACTTCTGGCTGGCGGACCGCGGCTGGTACGCGGTGGCGCTCGACGCGGACGGCACCCCGGTGGACAGCCTCACCTCGAACATCGGGCACCTGTTGTGGAGCGGGGTCGTGCCGCCGGACCGGGCCGCGCGGGTGGCCGAGCACCTGATGAGCCCGGCGCTGTTCTCCGGCTGGGGCGTCCGCACGATGGCCGAGGGACAGAGCCGGTACAACCCGCTGGGCTACCACACCGGGACCGTGTGGCCGTTCGACAACTCGTTCATCGCCTGGGGGCTGCGGCGCTACGGCATGACCGACGAGGCCGGCCGGATCGCCGAGGGCATCATCTCCGCCGCCGCCTACTTCGAGGGACGCCTGCCCGAGGCGTTCGGTGGCTTCGACCGCCGGACCACCCGCTACCCGGTGCGCTACCCGACCGCCGGCAGCCCGCAGGCCTGGTCCAGCGGGGCACCGCTGCTGTTCCTGCGTACCCTGCTCGGCCTCGATCCGCACGAGGACCATCTCGCCGCGATCCCGGCCCTGCCGGCGGCGTTCGACCGCATCGCCCTGTTGGACGTGCCCGGGCGCTGGGGTCGCCTGGACGCGTTCGCCCGGCACCGGCCGGACAACCCGCCGGCCACCACGTACTGACAAGCATCGTGTCCGGTCACGCGACGGGGCCCGGCCGTCGGCCGGGCCCGCCTTCCGCGTCAGTGCACGGCCACGACCGCCGGCACCGGTTCCAGGTCGGCGAGCCGGGCCGGCCGCACCACGACCAGCAGCACGGCCAGCGCCGCCACCAGGCCACCGGCGACCACCAGGGCCATCGCCACCGCCCCGGTGCCCAGCACGCCGACCAGCGGCGCGGCCACCGCGCCCACGCCGAACTGCACGGCACCGAGCAGGGCCGAGGCGGTGCCCGCGGCCTCGCCGTGCCGGGACAGCGCCAGCGCCGGGGCGTTCGGCATCGCCAGGCCCGCCGCCGCCAGCACCACCCACAGCGACACCAGCAGGGCCGGCAGGCCGCCGACGTTCGTCGCGGCGAACCCCACCAGGGCCAGCCCGGCCAGCGTGCCCACGCCCAGCGAGACGACCAGGATGCGCTGCGGCGGGTGGCGGCGCAGCAGCCGCACGTTGTACTGCGTGGCTCCGATCAGGCCCACCGCACCGGCCCCGAAGGCCAGCGCGAACTGCTGCTCGTCGAGCCCGTAGCTCTGCTGCAGGACGAACGACGAGCCGGCCACGTAGGCGAACAACGCCGCCATCGCCAGGCCGGCGACCAGGACCAGCCCCACGAACACGCGGTCGCGCAGCAGCGACCCGTAGAGCGCGATCGTCGCGACGACGCCGCCGCGCCGACGGCGCTCCGGCGCGAGGGTCTCCGGCAGCCCGATCGAGGCGATCACGACGAGCAGCGCGCCGATGGCGGCGAGGGCGACGAACACGCCGCGCCAGTCCGTCCAGCGCAGCACCCCGCCGCCCAGGGTCGGGGCGAGGATCGGCGCCGCGCCCATCACCAGCAGCAGCCGGGAGAGCAGGGTGGCGAACGCCGCTCCGCTGAACAGGTCGCGGACCACGGCCATCGCGACCACCGCGGTGGCGGCGACCCCGAGGCCCTGCACCACCCGCAGCGCCCCGAGCACGGCGACGTTCGGCGCGACGACGCACAGCGACGACGCCACGACGTGCAACACGAGCCCGGCGATCAGCGGGCGGCGCCGCCCGACGGCGTCCGACAGCGGCCCGATCAGCAGTTGGCCGAGGGCGAGCCCGGCGAGCGTGCCGGTGAGGGTGAGCTGGACCGCCGCCGAGGTGGTCGCGAAGTCCGCGACGATCGCGGGCAGCGCGGGCAGGTACATGTCGATGGTCAGGGGGCCCACCGCGATCAGCGAACCGAGGACCAGGACGAGGCGCAGCCGCTGCCCGCGGCTCATCAGCTCACCCGGCGTCGAGGTGGATTTCAGCGTGACAGTCACACCTTGGTTCAGGCCAGCCTCCGCCGGCCTGATTCCCGTCCTGGCGAGAGGTGACCCGGCTCACCGGTAGACAGTGTCTACCGAGGCTGGTAGACACTGTCTATGCCGCAGCCGGACAGCACCCTCCGTGCCCGACTCGTGCGCGCCGGCGTCGACCTGCTGGAACGCGAGGGCGTCGGGGCGCTGACGCTGCGGGAGATCGCCCGCCGGGCCGGCGTCTCCCACGGCGCGCCGCGCCGGCACTTCCCGACCCACCTCGCCCTGCTGGCGGCCATCGCGCGTGAGGGCTACCAACAGCTCGGCCGGGAGGTCGCCGAGACGATCGACGACGCCGAGGCGGACGCGCACCACCAACTGCTCGCCCTGGGCCGGCTCTACCTGCGCTTCGCGCGCACCCACCACGGCATGTTCGAGCTGATGTTCCGGCACGACCTGCTGCGCGGCAACGGCGTCGGGCTGCGGGACGCCAGCGACCAGCTCTTCGGCGTCCTGGTCGACCTGGTCGCGCGGGCCCGACCCGACCTGGCCGGCACGCCCGCGCCACCGGTCGTCGCCGGCGCGCTCTGGGCCAACCTGCACGGCATCGCCGCGCTCTGGCGGTGGGGCAGCCTCCAACTCATGGTGCGCGACGACGACGTCGAACCGTTGCTGCACGCCGCGCTGGACGCCCATCTCGGGCGCACCACGGCACCCGCCACCCGCTGACCTCCGGAGGATCCCGTGCTGTTGCAGACCACCACCCGACTGGTGCTGGCGCCGCTGGGCCGGCTCGCCTTCCGGCCGGTGGTCGACGGGCGGGACAACGTCCCCCGGCGCGGTCCGGTGATCCTCGCCGCCAACCACATCTCCTTCCTCGACAGCGTGGTGATCCCGCTGCTGGCGCCCCGCCCGGTCGCCTTCCTGGCCAAGGACGACTACTTCCGGCAGCCGGGCGTCAAGGGCTGGCTCACCCGCACCTGCCTCACCGGGATCGACGCCGTTCCGGTGCGTCGAGGTGGGCACCGGTCGGCCCAGGCGTCGCTTCAGGTCGCGCTGGACGTTCTGGCCGCCGGCCGCGCGTTCGGCATCCACCCGGAGGGCAGCCGCTCGCGCGACGGTCGGCTCTACCGCGGCCGCACCGGCGTCGCCTGGCTCGCGCTGGCCTCCGGAGCCCCGGTGGTCCCGGTCGCCGTGCTCGGCACCGACCGGATCCAACCCGTCGGCGCCCGGCTGCCCCGGCCCGGGCGGGTCACCGTGCGCTTCGGCACACCGCTGCACTTCGCCCGGCAGACCACCGGCAGCGCCGGGCAGGCCCGGCGGGCGGTCACCGACGAGATCATGACCGCCATCCAGAAGCTGTCCGGTCAGGAGGTCGCCGACGAGTACAACGATCCCGGCCCGCCGGGCTGACCCGCGGGGCACGGCCGAGCGCCGGCGGCCGGAACCCTGCTCAGCGTGGCGGCGCGGCGGTGCTGGCCCGCAGCGCGAGCGTGGTCGCCAACTCCACACCGGTGCTCGGCGTCCGGTCGCCTCGCCCCAGAGCGAGTGCCAGTTCGGTCGCGGCCACCGCCATCTGGGCCAGCGGCTGGTGGACGGTGGTCAGTGGCGGTTCGACCAGGGCGGCGACGGGCAGGTCGTCGAAGCCCACCACGCTCAGCTCGGCCGGGATGCGCAGCCCGAGTTCCCGCGCGGCCCGGTAGACCCCGATCGCCTGCAGGTCGTTGGTGGCGAAGATGGCGGTCGGGCGGTCGGCGCCGCCGAGCAGGCGTCGGGCGGCGGACCGCCCGCCCTCGACCGTCAGGTCGGCCCGCTCCACCAGGTCACCGCCGACCGGCAGGTCGGCGGCCTCCATCGCGGAGCGGTAGCCGTCGAGCCGCGCACGACAGCACAGGATCCGGTCCCGGCCGACGATCGCCGCGATCCGGTGGTGCCCCAACTCGATGAGGTGCCGGGTGGCGGACCGCCCGCCCGCCCAGTTCGTCGCCCCGACGAAGGGCACGCCGTCGGGCAGTTCGACGCTGGGATCGAAGACCACGAACGGAATGCCCCGGGCACGTAGCTGGTCCCGTTCCGCACTCGACAACTGCGCCACCGAGATCACGCAGTCCGGGCGGCGGGCGAGCGTGTCGTCGATCCAGTAGCGGACCCCGCCGCGTTCCGGACCGAACTCGGTCAGCACGACGCCCACCCGATGCGCACGGGCGACCTGCTCCACGCCGCGGATGACCTCGATCCCCCACATGTGCTCCAACTGCCCGAAGACGAGTTCCACGAGGTTGCTGCGGGTGGACGGCGCCGGCCTGCGGTAGCCGAGCCGGCTGATCAGCGCCTCGACACGGGCCCGCGTCTCCGACGCCACGCCGGAGCGGCCGTTGATGACCTTCGAGACGGTCGGGATCGACACACCGGCGGTCCGGGCGATGTAGGAGATCGTCACCGGCCGGCCCGGACCACCGGGCGCGTCGTCCCGCTCGGCGACCGCCTCGTCCGGCTCGGCGTGCGACAACCTGGCTCCTCCCACGCCGGTCCGAGTGTCTGCGCGGCAAGGATATCCGCATCGACGTCCGTCGTCGCTTCCGCGCGGAAATCTTTCCGCCCGCGACCGACCGCCCGGCGGGGCGACAGTGACCGGTGAAGGCCGTGGCGACACCTCCATCGCATTGACGCTCATCAACAGGACGAGTAGCGTCCGGCTCGAAACTTTCCACCGTACGTCGAAAGTTTCTACGGCTGCGGGAGCCGTGCGGCACGGGCGGACGCCGAGGGCAGCGTCCGCGAGAGACCACTCCGCGCGCGAGCACCGGAGCGCCCGTCCGGGCGTCCGGCCCGCCTTCGCGCGCCCGAAGGCGGCGGCACCGGATCTCGACCCGATCGGCTCATCGGCCGACGTCGAGCCGCGCCCGCCGGGGCACGACCGCCCCGGCGGGCGCCGGCTGGCGGGTGCCGGCCGCCATCCACGGATCGATCCGCAACGGCAGGAGAGAAAGTGCGATGAGTCCGCAGAGCATACGAAGAGCACGCCTCCGCATCGGCCTGCTCGCCGGGAGCGTGGCGGCGCTGCTGGTGGCGTCGATGACGGTGGCCGTGGGTGCCCAGGCCGCCGCTGGCTGCCGCGTGGCGTACACGGTGCCGTCACAGTGGCCGGGCGGGTTCACCGCGTCGGTGGAGGTGACCAACCTCGGCAGCCCGGTCGACGGCTGGCGACTGGCGTGGACGTTCCCGTCCGGCCAGCGGGTGACCCAGGCGTGGAACGCCACGGTCACCTCGGCGGGCAGCCAGGTCACCGCGACGAACGCCGCCTGGAACGCCGCCGTCGGCACCGACGCCACCGTGTCGTTCGGGTTCAACGGATCGTGGTCGGGCGCCAACAGCGCGCCGGCCGACTTCACCCTCAACGGCGTGGCCTGCACCGGCAGCCCCGGCGGCACACCGTCGCCGACCACGAGCCCGTCGTCGACCCCCTCGCCCACCGCGACACCCACGACGTCGCCGTCGACGCCACCGACCACGCCACCGCCGGCCGGCAACCCGACGGCCACGGTGGCCGCGATGCAACCCGGCTGGAACCTCGGCAACACGCTCGACGCCATCCCGGACGAGACCGCCTGGGGCAACCCGCTCACCACCCAGGCCCTGCTGCGCCACGTCCGGTCGCAGGGCTACCGCAGCATCCGGCTCCCGATCACGTGGAGCAACCACCACGGCCCAGCGCCCGACCACACCATCGACGCGGCGTGGCTGAACCGGGTACGGCAGATCGTCGACTGGGCGCTCGCCGAGGACCTCTACGTGATGATCAACCTCCACCACGACTCCTGGCAGTGGCTCAACACCTACCCCGCCGACCGGGCCACGGTGACGAACCGGTACCGGGCGCTGTGGACCCAGATCGCCACCACGTTCCGCGGCCACTCGCCGAAGCTGGTCTTTGAGAGCATCAACGAGCCGCAGTTCGCCGACACCACCGACGCGCAGGGTGACACCGCGACGCGGGAACTCAACGCCGAGTTCGTCCGCATCGTGCGCGCCACCGGCGGCAACAACGCCACCCGGCTGCTGGTCCTGCCCACTCTCCACACCAGCGGCGAGCAGGCCCGGCTGGACGCGCTGGCCGCCGGCATCGACGCGCTGCGCGACCCCAACCTCGCCGCCACCGTGCACTTCTACGGGTGGTGGCCGTTCAGCGTGAACATCGCCGGCGGCACCCGCTACGACGCCAACGTGGAGAAGGACCTGGTGGACACGTTCGACCGGGTCCACGACACGTTCCTCGCCCGCGGCATCCCGGTCGTCATCGGCGAGTGGGCGCTGCTCTCCTGGGACCACACCCGGCCGGGCATCATCGAACGCGGCGAGTTCCTGAAATACCTCGAGGCGGTCGGCTACCACGCCCGCACCCGCAACCTCACCACCATGCTCTGGGACGCCGGGCAGTTCCTGAACCGCACCGAGCTGCGCTGGCGCGACCAGGGCGTGTACGACATGCTCAAGGCGAGCTGGACCACCCGCTCCGGCACCGCCTCCACCGACCAGGTGTACGTGCCGCGCACCGGCACGATCACCGCGAAGGCCCTCACGCTCAACCTCAACGGGCTGACGTTCCGCGGTCTCTGGCAGGGCGGCACGCCGCTGACCAGCGGCACCGACTACACGGTCTCCGGCACCACCCTCACGCTCACCGCAGCGGCGGTGAGCCGGCTGGCGGGCAACCGGGCGTACGGCGTCAACTCCACCGTCGAGGCCCGCTTCTCCCAGGGCGTGCCCTGGCGGATCGACGTCATCAGCTCCGACCCGCCCACCCAGTCGGCCGCCACCGGCACGACCAGCAGCTTCGCCGTCCCCACCCAGTTCCACGGCGACCAGCTCGCCACCATGGAAGCCACCTACCCCGACGGCAGCCCCGCCGGCCCGGCCAACTGGACGCCGTACAAGGAGTTCTGGGGACACTTCCAGCCCGACTACACCGCCGGCACGATCATCCTGAAACCGGAGTTCTTCGCCGAGGTGAACGACGGCACGGTCACCCTCACCTTCCACTTCTGGAGCGGCACGAAGATCACGTACCGGATCACCAAGGCCGGCACCTCGGTCACCGGCAGCGTCGCCTGACCCCCGAGGTGCCGCGGCGTCAGGCCGCCGCGGCAACTCGGACGGCAGGTTTGGCCGGTGCCGCCGCGGGTCAATGTCGGCGCATGTCATCGCTGTCCGAACGGGCCCGCGGCGCCGTCTCCCGCGCCGCCGACAACCCGGCCCTGGAGCGTCTCACCCGGGCCGGCTTCGTCGGCTACGGGATCCTGCACCTGCTCTTCGCCTGGGTGGTGGTCCGGGTCGCCTCGGGCGGGCCGACCGCCGACGGCGACCAGTCGGGCGCCATGCAGGAGATCGCCGACGAGCCGTTCGGTCTGGTGCTCATCGCGGCCATCGTCGTCGGGCTGGTGGCCATGGCGCTCTGGCAGGTGCTGGAGCTGCTCCGGGACCGCCGGGCCGGCGAGCGGCTGGCGTCGGCCGGCCGGGCCGCGTTCTACCTCTACCTCGCGTTCAGCGGCGTCAAGGTGCTGCGCGGCAAGAAGTCGTCCAGCGCCGACACCCAGCAGGACACCGCGGAGGGCCTGCTCGCGTCGAGCGGGGGCCGGGCCGCCGTCATGGTGGTCGGGCTGGTCCTGGCCGGCCTCGGCGGATGGCTGGCGTTCGTCGGTTTCACCGGGCGCTTCGAGAAGCACCTGCGGGTCGGCGAGATGGCGGCGGCCACCCGGCGGCTCGTGCGCCGGCTCGGCGTGGCGGGCTTCGTGGCCAAGGGCCTGGCGTACGGCATCGCCGGCGTGCTGTTCGTGGTGGCGGCGTGGCGCTTCGACCCGGACAAGGCGCGCGGGCTCGACGCGGCGCTGCGGACGCTGGCGGGCGAGACCTACGGCACCGCGCTGCTGCTCGTGGTGGCGGTCGGTTTCGCGGCGTACGGGCTGTTCGCGGTGACCGAGGCGCGCTACCGCAAGGTCTGACCGACACCGGTTGGACCGGTCGCCTGGCATCGACGCGGTACCGCCGTTTCCGGTACGGCCTGCCGGCCGACGAGGTGGAACGATCCGCCGCCGGATCACCGAGCGCAGGCTCGGCATCGAGAGCCCGTCCGGAGCGTCACGCCGCCGTCGACGGCCGGCATCCACCGCCGACTGACGGCGACGGTCCTCTCCCCCGCGCGCCCGGCCCTTCGGCGGGCCGGTCCGGGCTCGGCATCCTAGCCGCCGCGCCCGGCCGGAGCGGCACCTCGACCGAACCGCCGACGCGGCTCCGCGTGCCGCCCTAGCGTGCAGGCAGCGCGGGACGAGCACGAGGAGCAGCGGGGATGAACCAGGCCACCGACCCGGCGACCTTCGCCGCCGGTCTGCGCCGGGTCGACGCGGGGGCGCTCGACATCGGGTACGTCGACGCCGGTCCGCCGCGCGGCCCGGTGGTGGTCCTGCTGCACGGCTGGCCGTACGACATCCACAGCTTCGCCGAGGTCGTGCCGCTCCTGACGGCGGCCGGCCGGCGGGTGCTCGTGCCGTTTCTGCGCGGTCACGGCGCGACCCGGTTCCGCTCCGCCGACACCGTCCGCAACGGCCAACCCGCGGCGCTGGCCCACGACACGGTGGCGTTCCTGGACGCCCTCGGCGTGGACGCGGCGACGCTCGCCGGTTTCGACTGGGGCGCCCGCACGGCCGACGTCGTCGCCGCCCTGCTGCCCGAGCGCTGCGCGGGGCTGGTGTCGGTCAGCGGCTACCTGATCGCGAGCCAGGCGTCCGGCCGCGCGCCGCTGGCCCCGGCGGCGGAGTTGTCCTGGTGGTACCAGTTCTACTTCGCCACCGACCGGGGTCGCGACGGGTACGCGCGGCACCGCCGCGACTTCGCCCGGCTGATCTGGCGTACCGCGTCGCCGCGGTGGGCGTTCGACGAGGCGACGTTCGCGCGCAGCGCCGCCGCCCTGGACAACCCCGACCACGTGGACGTGGTGATCCACAACTACCGGTGGCGCCTCGGCCTCGCGCCGGGCGAGCCGCGCTACGACGAGTGGGAGGCGAGGCTGGCCGGCAGTCCGGGCATCGGCGTGCCCGCCATCACGTTGGAGGGCGACGCGAACGGCGCGCCGCACCTGGACCCCTCGGCGTACGCGACGCGGTTCACCGGCCGTTACGAGCACCGGACGGTCGGCGGCGGCGTCGGGCACAACCTGCCGCAGGAGGCGCCTCGGCAGTTCGCCGACGCGGTGCTGCAGGTCGGCGACTGAGTCACCCTCGCTTGACCGTGCACGCGCCACACCATACGGTGAAGTTGAACGTGTTCAAATATGGTGCGGTGCGGAGGATCATGAAGATCGTCATTCCCGGAGGCACCGGGCAGGTCGGCACGATCCTGGACCGGGCGTTGACCGCCGAGGGCCACGACGTGGTGCTGCTGACCCGCTCGCCGAGGGGCGGGCGCCAGGTCCACTGGGACGGCCGCACGCTGGGCGACTGGGCCGAGCGGATCGACGGCAGCGACGTGGTCGTCAACCTGGCCGGGCGCAGCGTGAGCTGCCGCTACACCCCGCCGAACCTCGAGGCCATGATGCGCTCACGGGTGGACTCCACGCGGGTGGTCGGCGAGGCCATCGCCCGGGCCACCCGACCGCCCGCGGTGTGGTTGCAGATGAGCACCGCGACGATCTACGCGCACCGCTTCGACGCGGCCAACGACGAGCACGACGGCCTGATCGGCGGCGACGAGCGTGGCGTACCCGGATACTGGGCCTACAGCATCGAGATCGCCCGCACCTGGGAGGCCGCGCAGGAGCAGGCGGCGACGCCGCGCACCCGCAAGCTCGCGCTGCGGTCGGCGATGGTGATGAGCCCCGACCGCGGGGGCGTGTTCGACGTGCTGAGCCGGCTCGCGCGACTCGGGCTCGGCGGGCCGGTCGCGGGCGGCCGGCAGTACGTCTCGTGGATCCACGAGCACGACTTCGTCCGCGCCGTCCGGTTCCTGATCGACCGCGACGACCTCGCCGGCGCGGTGAACCTGGCGGCGCCGGAACCGCTGCCGCACCGCGAGTTCATGCGGGAGCTACGGTCGGCGTGGCGGATGCCGGTCGGCCTGCCGGCCACCCGCTGGATGGCGGAGGTCGGGGCGTTCGCGATGCGCTCCGACACCGAACTGCTGCTGAAGAGCCGGCGCGTCACCCCCGGGCGGCTCACCGACGCCGGATTCACCTTCCACCATCCACGGTGGCAGGCCGCGGCCGTGGACCTGACGGCACGGCGTCGCCGGGCCTAGCCGGGCGGGTCCGCGAAATTGCGGCGACGGCGGCGGCCTGTTCCGCGATGATGACCGGCATGGACGGGAACGGGGTCGAGGTCGTGATCGCCCACAGCGAGCGCGCGACCCTACGCGTCGGCGACGTGTTCGTGAAGGTCGACGCGGACCAGGCCCGCCTGGACGTCGAGGTGCAGGCGATGGCCGCCGCGCCGGTCCCCACCCCGCAGGTCCGATGGCACGAGCCGCCCGCGCTGGCGCTCGCCGCGCTCCCGGGGGTCGCGCTCGGTCGCCTCGGCGAGCCGTCCACCGCCTCGCCGGCCGCGTGGGCGGCGGCGGGCGCCGCCGTCCGCACACTGCACGACGCGCCGCTGCCGCCCTGGCCCGGACGCAGTCGCGACGAGCTGGCGTCGGGCCTGGCCGAGGAGTGCGAGTGGCTGCTCGCCCACGACGTCCTGCCCGCCGACGTGGTCACCCGTAACCGCCGGCTCGCCGAGACGGCGCTGCGGCCGTGGACGCCGGTGTTCATCCACGGCGACCTCCAGGTCGACCACGTCTTCGTCGCCGACGATCAGGTCACCGGCATCCTCGACTGGTCCGAGGCGTCCCGCGGTGACGCGCACTTCGACCTCGCCACCCTCACGCTGGGGCACCCGGAGCACCTCGGCGACGTCATCGCCGGCTACGGCGCCGACGTCGACCGCGACCTGGTACGCGCCTGGTGGTCGCTGCGGTGCCTGACCAACGTGCGCTGGCTGGCCGAACACGGCTACGGCTCGCCGGACGACTTCCCCGAGGTGGCCGTGCTGCGCGCGCAGCCCTGAGGCGGCACGTCGACGCTCAAGGTCAGCAGCCGAGCCGCCGGGTGAACAGGGCGATGTCGTCGATCCAGAGGTCGAACTCGCCCGGCGTCGTGCCGCCCTGGTAGAGCTGCCAGCCGATCTTCACCGTGTCGACCGTCGGCAGCACGAAGGGAACGTCGTTGCCGCCGTGGTCGGTGGTGGAGGCGGTCAGCTCCGGGTTGGCCACGCCGTCGATCCACACCGCGACGCGATTGTCCCGCGCGTCGAGCGTCCACTCGACGCACTGCCAGGTGTCCTCGGTGACCGGGACGGACTCCCGCCAGTTGGTCCAGTCGCCGGTGGGGCCGCCGTCGGCGCCGATGCCCCAGAAGGTGCCGGGGACGGTGGGGGCGTACTGGCCGCCGACCGGACGCACGACCTCCGCGCTGCCGGCGCCGGTCGCCTCCACCAGCGTGAAGTGCGCCCAGTCCGGGGCGGTGGGAAAGGCGTCCACGCGGAGCCGCATCCGGCCGTAGAAGCGGTTGCCGGGCGCGGCGAGGTCGTCGACCCGCAGGAAGGCGCGTCCGTTGTCGACGGTGTGGACGTGCAGCACCTGGTTGCCGTGGCGCGCCCGTTCGACGGTGAGTGTGCCGTGGCGGGTGTCGACACCCCAGTTCAGCGTGCTCGGCCCACCGGCCGGCAGGCGGTCGAAGTCCTCGCAGAACAACAGGCCGCGTGGGCACGAGCGTGGTGGTACGCCGGACGCGGCGGCCGGGGCGCTGCCGGTCGCGGCGCCGAGGACCAGGGTGGCGGTGAACACCGCGAGGAAAGTACGCATGGTCGTCCTCCACGACGGCCGGTCCCACCACTCGGGGCGGGCCGGCGGGGAACTCTCCGGCCTGCCGCACCGCCCGTTCGCGCCCGCGCGGTCGTCCCCGCGCGGTGATCCGAGCCGTCCCGACATGACCGCATCCGTCTCATTACATTGACGTTCATCATTGCATACCCGGGTGGTCGGCCGTCCGCCGGTTCCGACATCCGGACCGGGACCGGCGGGTCGACCCCCGTTCGCCCGGCGCGTTCTCCTCGATGCTCGGACCGGCCCGTCGCGCACGAGGCGCGCGGCCGCACGGAGGACTGTGGTAGTAAATTGATCCGTGGCAATCGAATGGAGGGTGCGGATGACCGCTCGACGACTTCTGGCGCACACGACGGCGGCGTGCCTCGCGGCCACGGCCCTGACCGCCCTCGCGCCGGCCGCGACGGCGCAGGCGGCCTGCACCACGAGCAGCTTCACCGTCGTCTGGGACTACGCGGGCATGTACACCGCCCCCAACGAGTCGACGCTGTACGGCACCCGCCGCTACGGGCAGGTGGTCACCGGTCCCACCGGCAACACCGCCAACGGCTGGACGCTCACCTACGACTACTGGAACGGGCTCCCGCTGTGGGCGTACATGAAGGACGCCGCGCTGCAGTACCGGGGCTGCGCCTGAGGCCGGGCGACACGGGCCGAGGCTCAGAACCCGATCAGGAACAGCAGCCCGGCGACGACCAGGCCGCCCTCCACGAGCGCGACGAACACCCGGTCGCTGATCCGCCCCACCGTCCGGCGGCCGGCCCACGCGCCCAGCAGCGTCGCGGGTGTCAACGCCAGCCCGAACAGCAGCACGCGGCGGTCGAGCAACGCGCCGGCGCCGTACGCGGCGATCTTCGCGCCGTGCATCGCCAGCGCGCTCGCCGCCTCGGTGCCGACGTAGGCGGCGTGCGCCAACCCGTAGGCCAGGAAGAACGGCGCGGTCAGCGGGCCCACCGACCCGAGCAACGCCGAGCCGAGACCGGAGGCCGCGCCCACCACGCCGAACGCCCGTTCGGTCGGCCGCCGCGGCCGCGGGCGGTGTCGCCGCCGGACGACCACCGCGATCAGCAGCACGCCCAGCAGCCGCTTGAGCGGCCCGGCCGGGGCGTGCGCCAGCGCCAGCCCACCCAGAACGGCGGTGGGCAGCGCACCCAGCGCGAACCAGCGCACCAACGGCCAATTCACCTCCCGCCGGTTGAGCCACACACGTGAGCCGTTGCTCCACACCTGGGCCAGGGTCAGCACCGGTACGGCCGTGCGCAGTCCGAACAACGCGGTGAACACCGGCAGCAACAGCACGCCCCCACCGAAGCCGGCCACCGCGGACAGCCACGCCGTCGCGAACGCCGCCACCGACGCCACCGCGAGGGTCTCGACCACGCCCGTCACCGCATTCCCTCCCGTCTCGGCAATCCGCCCGCCCGCCGCCCCGGCTCGGGGGCACCGGCCGCTTCGTGGCCGGCACCGGGCATGCTGATCGCCGTGGCGGGAAACCATCTCATCGTGTCGCCGGTGCACGCGCCTCGCCCCCACGCCGACCGGGCGGCGACCACCGAGACAGCCGTGGCGGACCGGTGAGCCCGTTCCGCGTCCTCACCGATCTGGTGGGCACATACGGCTATCCGGGCGTCGCCCTGCTCGTCGGCGTGGAGGGCTTCGGCGTGCCCGCCCCCGGGCAGACCGCGATCGTCCTCGCCGCCGGCTACGCCGCCCACGGCAAGCTGAGCGTCGTCGGCGTGGCGGCCACCGCGTTCCTGGCCGCCGTGATCGGCGACAGCATCGGCTACCTGATCGGCCGCTACGGGGGCCGTCGGCTCGTCCTGCGCCACGGCCGCCGCCTGGGTCTCGGCCCGGACCGCTTCGCCCGCCTGGAGGCGGTGATGAGCCGGCAGGGTCCGAAGCTGGTCGCCGCCGCACGGTTCGTCGACGGCCTCCGGCAGTTCAACGGCGTCGTCGCCGGCACCACCGGCATGCCGTGGCGGCGCTTCGTGACCTACAACGCCCTCGGCGCCGCCGCCTGGGTCGGGCTGTGGACCGCCGGCGGGTACCTGGCCGGCGACCACCTGCGCGCGCTCCTGGTGGACCTGCACCACTTCGAGTGGTACGTGGTCGGCGCCGTTGTCGTCCTCGTGCTCGCCTACGTCGGTCGGCGGCTGGCCCGCCGCTCGGACCGGGCCGGGTGACCGCCCCTCCGCCGCCAACCGGCACCCGCCTCCCGCGCGGCCCACCCCGACCCCTGGCGTGGCTGGCCCTCGCCGCGGCCGTGCTGACGGTGGCCGACCCGGCGGTGATCTCGACGGTCCGGCTCACCCTCGACGCTGGCGACGCACCCCGCACCTACGCGCGCTCAGAACCGCGCCGGGGCGTCCGGGACCCGCTCCCGATCCGGCGGACCCGGCCGGGTGACGTCGTCCTCCCGGGTCCTGCGCCGGCTCCACCAGCGCTCGGCAGCGCCCATCACGACGAAGACGACACCGACGTAGAGCCATCCGACCAGGACGTCGATGACCCAGTGCTCGCCCGAGTAGACGAGCGTGAACGTCATGGCGAGCGGATAGCACAGCAGGAGCGGCCACCAGCGACGGCGCAGCGACGGCAGGAAGAACACCACCGCCAGTAACGCGAACGCGGTGTGCAGCGACGGCATGGCGGCGACCGGGTTCGACGCCTCGACCTGCAGCGCGTTGAGCGCGTTGCCGGCGCCGTGCAGGCCGATCGCCTCCCAGCCGTTGGTGGAGATGCGCTGCACGTCGACGAGCGCGCCGTGCTGCGGCTCCGCGGCCCACCACGGCGGCGCCGCCGGGTAGACGAAGTACGTGACCAGCCCGGCGACGCACAGGGTGAACCAGCGGCGCATGAACCGGCCCCACTGCGGGCGCGACCGCATCCACAGCACCACGGCGACCGTCGGTACGGCCAAGAAGTGCGAGAAGTACACGACGGAGACGGCGACCTCCCACCACTGCACCGCGCCCGGCTCGTACAGGTGCCGCTGTAGCCACGCGGTGGGCACGTCGCCGCCCGTGACGCCACCGAACATCCACCGGTCCGCCGCGATCAGCTCGGTCACGTGCGGGGCGAAGAGATTGTCCGCGTAGCCCCGGGAGATGTTGTAGACGACGAGCAGCGAGCAGATGGGCAGCCAGTCCCGCAGGAACCTCAGATGCCGCCGCCACGGCTGGTCGCTGTGCCAGGCGATGGTGGCCAGCCACAGCCAGCCGAAGGCGATGAAGGGGTCACTGGTCGGCAGGCCGATGAACGCGGTGCCCACCGCGAACAGCGCGAGCCACAGGAGCATCGCGACGACCCGACGACGCTTTCCTCCGGCCGGCGTACCGGATTCCTCTGGGCTTTCCTGCGGAACCGTCATGTCGTCCGAGAATAGCCGTTCGATATCGATCGGTGACGTCGGGCTGCCGCACTCTTCCACCGTTTCTCCGCGCATCCCGACGGGCACGTCCGGGGAGGTTGGACAGCGGTCGGCGTTGTTATCTTTGCGACGCATTACCGCTCTCTGGGCCAAGGGGATGCCACCATGCCGGATGATCATTCCATCACCTCCTTGCGTGACCGGATCGACGAGATCGACGCCACCCTCATCGCCATGTGGCAGGAACGGGCGGGCATTTCCCGGCAGATCGGCGCGCTGCGCCTCACCTCCGGCGGCACCCGGCTGGCGCTGTCGCGGGAGCTCGAAGTCATGCGGCGGTTCCGCGAGGGCATCGGCCCCGACGGCAACGACCTCGCGCTGCTCGTGCTGCGCGCCGGTCGGGGCCCGCTGCTGCCCCCGACCTGACCGCCGACCCCGCAACCGGCGCGGCGTGGGCGCCCGCGGCTCGCTACCGAACGGCGGCCCTCGCGGCATGCGGCCACGCCCCTGCGCCTGGCGCTGTCCGACCGGCTCCGCTGCGCGGTTGGACATCCTCAGCGAGTCAGGCTCTTCTGCGGGGCGGTCGCTCTCGGCCGACCGCGGATCGGACTCCGTACAGTGATCGGCTGTGAGCAGTCCCGGACGTGTCGTCGAGGTGGTGGTCCACGACCCGAGGTGGCCGGATCAGTTCGAGCGTGAACGACGGCTCCTGGCCGAGGTGTTGCCGACATCGCTGAGCATCGAGCACATCGGGTCGACCAGCGTCCCGGGGTTGGCGGCCAAACCGATCATCGACATCTCGGCGGTGCTGCCCGATTTCCAGGAGAACGCCGTGGACCTGGAGGCACTGGGGCGACTCGGGTACGTCTTTCGACCGGGGGTGTTCGCCGACGATGAGCAGCACCTGTTCTTCCCCAAGGACACCGCGGGGAGGCGCACCCACCACTTGCACCTCTTCAGCGTGATGTCGCCGCTTCCACGGCAGAATCGGATCTTCCGCGACTACCTCGCGGCCCACCCGGATGCGGCACGACGATACGAATCGGCCAAACGACGAGCAGCCGATCTGCATCCCGACAGCCGAGCCAGATACGGCGAGGCCAAGGAAGCGGCCATGCTTCACGTGCTGGCCCAGGCTCGGCTGTGGGCGCGTTGAGTTCGGCCACCCGCTGGGCTGGATGTCACTGACGACAGCGGCCGGCAGCGGCGCGAAAGTGCCACCGCCGGCCACTCCCGGAGATGCGTCAGGAGGTTTCCTCCGCACGCATACGACGCAACGCCGGCCGGGTGGAAACCGCAGCGGGCAACGCCTCGAGACGATCGGCGATCCCGGCGGGGGTGGGCTGCTCGAACAGGGTCCGGATCTCCAACTCGGCGCCGAGGACCACCCGCACCCGAGAGATCAACCTCACCGCCAGCAGGGAGTGCCCACCCAGGGCGAAGAAGTCGTCATCCACCCCGACCGTGTCGACACCGAGCACGTGCGCGAACGCGTCACACAGCGCCTGCTCCCGCTCGTTGGCCGGCTCCCGGCTCGACCCACCGGCATACTCCGGCGCCGGCAACGCCCTCCGGTCGAGTTTGCCGTTACCGGTCAGCGGCAGCTCGGTCAGGGACACGAACGCCGAGGGCACCATGTGCTCCGGCAGCCGCCCGGCCACGAACTCGCGTAGCCCGTCCACCGGACCGTCCGCCACCACATACGCCACCAGACGCCTGTCCCCCGGCTGATCCTCACGGGCGACCACCACAGCCTGCTCAACCACCGGATACGCCCCGACGACGGCTTGGACCTCGCCCGGCTCGACCCGATAGCCACGAATCTTCACCTGGTCATCAGCGCGGCCGGCGAACTCCACCACCCCGTCGGCGGTCCACCGCACCCGATCCCCGGTCCGATACCACCGCATCCCACCCGCGCCGGCGACGAACCGCTGCGCGGTCAAACCCGGCCGACCGGCGTAGCCCCGCGCGACCTGCGGGCCACTCACATACAACTCGCCGACCACACCCACCGGGACGGGTTGCAGCCACTCGTCCCACACCGCCACCCGCATGTTCGGCACCGGCAACCCCAACACCGCACCCGAACCGGTCATCGGACCGGTCAGCACGCCGATCGTGGTCTCCGTCGGGCCGTAGTGGTTGAACACCGGCCGACCCACCGACACCACCGCATCCACCAACTGCGGCGGCGCCGCCTCACCACCCAGAACCAGTGACCCCGACGGCAGCACCGCCCCCACCCCACCATCACCGGCAGCCAACGCGGCCAGGTGCGACGGGACGGCCTTCACATGCTCGATCTCGTGCTCACGCCAGTACCCCGCCACCACGACCGGATCCACCACCGCCGCCGCGTCGAGCACGTGCAGACAGCCTCCCGTGGCCAAGCTGGTGAAGATCGTCGTGTTACCCAGGTCGGTGACCTGCGCCTGCAACAAGCCGTAACGAGCACCAGGCGCACCCCACCCCAACCGCGACGGCACCCCCGCCACGTAGTTCGCCACACCCCGCTGGGTGACACCCACACCCTTCGGACGGCCCGTCGACCCCGACGTGTAGATCACATACGCCAAAGCATCCAGGGGCACCTGAACACCCGGCGCCTCGTCCGGCATGACCTCCAGCAGCGGATCGTCCACCGACACCGTCCGCATCCCAGCCGGCAGATCACCCAACACCTCATCCGTACCCACCAACACCGACACCCGCGCATCGGTGAACATGAACGCAAGCCGATCCGTCGGCAGCGACACATCCACCGGCAGGTAGGCGCCGCCGGCCTTCCACACCGCCACCATCCCCACAACCATGTCCACACCGTCGGGCAGCGCCAGACCCACCACCGAATCCACACCCACACCGTTGGCCTGCAACACCCGAGCCAGACGATTCGCCCGCGCATCGACCTGCGCGAACGTCAGCGACACACCGCCACCCACGACCGCCGGCGCATCCGGACACGCCGCCACCTGTCGCTCGAACAACGACACCACCGACACATCCACACCCGACAGGACCTCACCCACACCGGCCACCGCAAGCCGCGCCTGCTCCCCCTCACCCGCCACCGCAACCGACCGCACCAACACCGACGGATCCCCCGCCACCTGCGCCAACACCCGCACCCACCCAGCCGACAACCGCCGCACCGAACCCGCGTCGAACAGATCCGCCGCCCCGGTCACCGTCCCCCGCAAACCCGCCGCGACACCCGCACCGTCGAATGTCTCCGCCACCATCACGTCCACGTCGAACTTCGCCGCCGGCCGCTCCACCGGCAGGAACTCGATGTCGAGGCCGGGCAGCACGGGCAGTTCCTCGTCCGTCTCGTGGGTGGTGAGGACCACCTGGAACAGCGGGTGGCGGGCCAGCGACCGCGCCGGCGCCAACTCCTCGACCAGACGCTCGAACGGCACATCCTGATGGGCCAGTGCGCTGAGACCCTGCTCGCGAACCCGGCCGAGCACCTCGCGGAACGTCGGGTCGCCGGACAGGTCGGTCCGGACGACAAGCGTGTTGACGAAACACCCGACCAGATCATCGAGCGCCTCATCCGTACGCCCCGCCACCGCCGACCCGATCGGCACATCAGTGCCCGCACCCAACCGCGACAGCAACACCGCCAACGCCGCCTGCAACACCATGAACACCGTCACACCCTCGACGCGCGCCAACTCCACGAGTGCCCGGTGCAGCTCGGCCGGCACCTCCAGCGGCGTGTTGTGCGCCTGGTGCGTGGCGGTCGCCGGGCGCGGCCGGTCGAACGGCAGCGCCAACTCCTCCGGTATGCCGGCGAGCGCATCCCGCCAGTACGCGAGCTGCCGTGCGCTGATGCTCTCCGGGTCCTCGTGGTCGCCGAGCAAATTCTGCTGCCACAGGGCGAAGTCGGCGTACTGGGCCGGAAGAGGTGTCCACCGCGGCACGTCTCCGGTGCGGCGGGCGGCGTACGCGGTCTCCAGATCCCGAGCCAGCGGACCCATCGACCAGCCGTCACTGGCGATGTGGTGCAGCACGAGGACGAGCAGATGCTCGTCCGGCCCGGTACGCAGCAGCGTCGCCCGGAACGGCACTTCGACAGTCAGGTCGAAGGCGTACCGGCTGGCCCGTTCGACCGCCGCACCCACGAAGGCCGCGTCGGCAACCGGCTCACCGTCGGACACGGCCGGCGCGGGCGGCTGGAGGACGTCGAGGCGCCAGTCCAGCGCGGTGCTGTCGAGAATCTTCTGGTACGGCTCCCCGTCCGCCGTGGGGAACACGGTCCGCAACGCCTCGTGCCTGTCGAGCAGGTCCCGCAGTGCGGCTTCGAGCACACTCGGGTCGAGTTCACCGCGCAGTCGCAGCACGTTCGGGGCGTTGTACGTGGCGCTCAGCCCCTCCAACTGGGCCAGGAACCACAACCGTCGCTGCCCGAAGGACAGCGGAACCCGCTCCGGTCGTTCGCCGGCGATCAGGGCCGGTCGTGCCGTCGCGTCGGTGAGGTGCGCGGCGATCCCGGCGGGGGTGGGCTGCTCGAACAGGGTCCGGATCTCCAACTCCGCGCCGAGGACCACCCGCACCCGAGAGATCAACCTCACCGCCAGCAGCGAATGCCCACCCAGAGCGAAGAAGTCGTCATCCACCCCGACCGAATCGACACCGAGCACATGCGCGAACGCCTGACACAACAACTCCTCGCGCGCGTTGGCCGGCTCCCGACGAGGACCCGACGCATACTCCGGCGCCGGCAACCCCTTCCGGTCGAGTTTGCCGTTACCCGTCAACGGCAGCTCGGTCAGGGACACGAACGCCGACGGCACCATGTGCTCCGGCAGCCGCCCGGCCACAAACTCCCGTAACCCGTCCACCGGACCGTCCGCCACCACATACGCCACCAGACGCTTATCCCCCGGCTGATCCTCACGAGCGACCACCACCGCCCGCTCAACCACCGGATACGCCGCCACGACGGCCTGGACCTCACCCGGCTCGACCCGATAACCACGAATCTTCACCTGATCATCAGCGCGACCGGCGAACTCCACCACACCGTCAGCGGTCCACCGCACCCGATCCCCGGTCCGATACCACCGCACCCCACCCGACCCGGCAACAAACCGCGCCGCAGTCAAACCCGGCCGCCCGGCATAACCCCGCGCGACCTGCGGACCACTCACATACAACTCGCCGACCACACCCACCGGGACGGGTTGCAACCACTCGTCCCACACCGCCACCCGCATGTTCGGCACCGGCAACCCCAACACCCCACCCGAACCGCCCGCCTGACCGGCCCGATCCGCCGACCCCGCCATCGCCGCGGACGACCCCGCAATCGCCACGGACGACCCCGCCATCGCTCCGGACGAATCCGGGACCGACCCGGCCGCCGCAGTAGCCAACCTGGCCCTGGCAGTAACCGACCCGGCCGAACCGACGATCGGGCCGGTCAGCACACCGATCGTGGTCTCCGTCGGCCCGTAGTGGTTGAACACCGGCCGCCCCACCGACACCACCGCATCCACCAACGAACGCGGCGCGGCCTCACCACCCAAAACCAGCGACCCCGACGGCACCACCGCCCCCACCCCACCATCACCGGCAGCCAACGCGGCCAGGTGCGACGGGACGGCCTTCACATGCTCGATCCCATGCTCACGCCAATACCCCGCCACCGCCGCCGGATCCACCACCATGTCCGCATCCAGCACATGCAGACACCCGCCCGTAGCCAGGCTCGTGAAGATCGTCGTGTTACCCAGATCCGTCACCTGCGCCTGCAACAAACCGTACCGAGCACCAGGCGCACCCCACCCCAAACGCCGAGGCACCCCCGCCACATAGTTCGCCACACCCCGCTGCGTGACACCCACACCCTTCGGACGCCCCGTCGACCCCGACGTGTAGATCACATACGCCAAGGCGTCCAACGGCACGACCACACCCGGCGCCTCGTCCGGCATGACACCCAACAACGGATCATCCAACGACACCGTCCGCATACCAGCCGGCAGATCACCCAACACCTCATCCGTACCCACCAACACCGACACCCGCGCATCGGTGAACATGAACGCAAGCCGATCCGTCGGCAGCGACACATCCACCGGCAGGTAGGCGCCGCCGGCCTTCCACACCGCCACCATCCCCACAACCATGTCCACGCCGTCGGGTAGCGCCAGACCCACCACCGAATCCACGTCCACACCGTTGGCCCGCAACACCCGAGCCAAACGATTCGCCCGCGCATCCACCTGCGCAAACGTCAGCGAAACACCACCACCCACGACCGCCGGCGCATCAGGGCACGCCGCCACCCGCCGCTCGAACAACGACACCACCGACACATCCACACCCGACAGAACCCCACCCACACCCACGCGAGCCAGGAACTCCCGCTCCTCCACCCCGGCCACCACCACCGACCGCACCAACACCGACGGATCCCCCGCCACCTGCTCCAACACCCGCACCCAACGCCGCCCGATCGCCTCCGCCGTACCCCGATCGAAGAGATCCGCGGCGGCCGTCACCGTCCCCCGCAGGCCCGCCGGCCGCCCGTCGGCCTCGCGCAGCTCGCCGACCATCACATCCAGGTCGAACTTGGCCGCGTCGCGGTGCAGCGGGACCAGCGTGGCCTCGATGCCGGGCAGCTCGAGGGCGGCGTCGATCGTGTCCTGCATGGTCAGGATGACCTGGAAGAGCGGGTGCCGGGCCAGGGAGCGCGCCGGCGCCAACTCCTCGACCAGCCGTTCGAACGGCACGTCCTGGTGGTCGAGCGCGGCGAGGCTACGCTCGCGGACCCGGGCGAGCACGTCGCGGAACGTCGGGTCGCCGGACAGGTCGGTCCGGACGACAAGCGTGTTGACGAAACACCCGACCAAGTCGTCGAGCGCCTCGTCGGGACGGCCCGCCACCGCCGAGCCGATCGGCACGTCGGTGCCGGCGCCCAGCCGCGACAGCAGCACCGCCAGGGCCGCCTGCAACACCATGAACACCGTCACGCCCTCGGCGCGGGCGATCTCCGCCAGCCGGGCATGGACCGTGCCCGGCACGGCGAACGCGGCCGTGTGCCCCCGGTGCGAGGCGGTCGCCGGACGCGGCCGGTCGAACGGCAGCGCCAACTCCTCGGGCGCTGCGGCGAGAGCGTCCCGCCAGTGGGCGAGCTGCCGGTTGACCAGGCTGTCCGGATCGTCCTCGACGCCGAGCAGGTCGCGCTGCCACACGGCGAAGTCGGCGTACTGCACCGGCAGCGGCGCCCAGTCCGGCGCGCGGCCGTCGGAACGGGCCGCGTACGCGTGGGAGAGGTCCCGCGCGAGCGGGCCGAGCGACCAGCCGTCGCTGACGATGTGGTGGGTCACGAGCAGCAGGAGATGTTCGTGCGCGCGGCTGCGCAGCAGAGTGCCGCGGATCGGGATCTCGGTGCTCAGGTCGAAGGCCCGGGCGGCACGCTCGGTGAGCGCCGCGGTCACCCGCTCCCCGGGCGCGCCGGTCAGGTCGACGTGCTCCAGCGTCCAGGTCAGCTCCGCGGGTGCCAGCACCCGTTGGTAGGGCTCACCGTCGCGGGCCGGGAAGACCGTCCGCAGGGCCTCGTGCCGCGCCAGCACGTCACGCAGCGCCGCGTCGAGCGCCGCGGTGTCCAGGTCGCCGGTGAGCCGGAGGACGGCGGGGGCGTTGTAGGTGGCGGTGTCGCCGTCGAGCTGGGCCAGGAACCACAGGCGGCGCTGGCCGAACGACAGCGGTACCCACTCCGGGCGGGCGCCGGCGGTGAGGGCGCGGCGGCTCGGCGCGGCGGTCCTGGCGGCGAGGTGGGCGGCCAGCCCGGCCGGGGTGGGCGTGCGGAACAACTCCCGGATCTCCACCTCGGCGCCGAGCAGCGCCCGGATCCGCGACATCAGCCGCAGGGCGAGCAGCGAGTGCCCGCCGAGCGCGAAGAAGTCGTCGTCGGCGCCGACCGTGGCGATCCCGAGTACCTGGGCGAAGGCCTCGCAGAGCCGCGCCTCGACCGGGGTGGTCGGGGCCCGGCCGGCGCCCCGGGCAGTGCCCTGGTCGGGGGCGGGCAGCGCCTTGCGGTCGAGTTTGCCGTTGGGGGTGAGCGGCAGGTCCTCCAGCACCACCAGCGCGGCCGGGACCATGTAGCCGGGCAGCCACCTCTTCAGGTCGGCGCGGACGTCGCGGGTGAGCTGGGCCGGGCCGTACCAGCGACCGGCGGCCGGCGGCGGCTCGGTGCGCCCGGTCACCGGCGCCTCCGGCCGTACCGCGTAGATCATGTGCAGGTCGGTGCCCGCCACGTCCGCCGCGGTGTCGCGGACCACGGTGAAGCCGCGCTCACCGAGCAGGTCGACGATCGCGTCCAGCCGGCCGTGCACGTCGTGCACCTCGGCGACGATCTGCCTGATCAACGGCCAGTGCTCGTCGTCGATGCCCCGGAACACCTCCAGCTCGCTCTTCTCGGCGTCCACCTTGAGCAGGTCGACGACCGGGATGCGGTGCTCGCGGATCAGGTCGGACAGCCGGCGGATGGCCACACCGACCCGATGCCCGCGCAGCCGCTCGGTGAGCATCTCGTCCACCAACGCCTCGCCGGCGTCGTCCAGCTCGGCGCCGTGCTCGTTGCGCAGGTAGCGGCGCAGTGTCTCCCGTTCCTCGGCCTCGTCGGCGAAGCGACCCGACAGGATGGACATCTGCGGGTAGTAGGTGAACGTGGTGGTCTCGTCGTGCTCGCCGACGCCGCAGTTGGTGACGGTGACGTCGGCCTCGTTGAGGTCGGCGTTGGCCCGCAGCAGGCCGGCCAGCTCCGGGATCGGTTCGAAGGCCCACACCCGGGCGCCCGGGGACACCTCGCCGGCGTACATCGAGAAGAACCCGACGTGCGCGCCGACGTCGACGACGCAGGCCCCGTCCGGCAGGGTGACGCCGAAGCGCAGGTACTCGTTCTGCTCGAAGATCTCGCGGTAGAGGAACTCGACGTTGGCCCGGTTGTGGGCCAGCATGCTCATGCCGTTGGGCAGCTCGTGCAGTTCCGCGCCCGGGTCGCCGGACCGCTGCAACCGCAGCCGTCGGGTGACCCGCGCGGCCGCCTCGGGGTGCGGGGTGACGTAGCCGACCAGCGCGGGGCCGCCCGGCTGGTCGTCGCGCAGCACGACCCCGGCGGTGCCGACGGCCGGGTGGGCGGCGAGCCGTCCGGCGATCTCGCCCAGCTCGATGCGGAAACCACGGATCTTGACCTGTTCGTCGGCGCGGCCGGCGAACTCCAACTCCCCGGCGGGGGTCCACCGGGCCAGGTCGCCGGTGCGGTACATCCGCTCCCCCGCGTCGTACGAGGAGGCCACGAACCGTTGCCCGGTGAGCCCCGGGCGGCCGAGGTAGCCGAGCGAGACACCGGCGCCGGCCACGTAGACCTCGCCGAGCACGCCCGGGGGCACCGGCCGCAGCATCGGATCGAGGACGTACGTGCGCCAGCCGGGCAGTCCCCGCCCGACGAGGCTGCCGCTCGCGGTCGCCACCACCGCCGCGTCGAGCGCCACGTGGGTGACGTGCACGGTGGTCTCCGTGATGCCGTACATGTTCACCAGTTGCGGCCCGTGCGGAAACGTGTCGTACCACGCCCGCAGCCGGGACAGTTCGAGCGCCTCGCCACCGAAGACGACGTAGCGCAGCGCAAGGTCCGCCCGGGTGGCGTCGTCCAGCACCGCCTGCACCTGGTGGAACGCCGAGGGCGTCTGGCTCAGGACGGTCACCCGCTCGCGGACCAGCAGCGCGAGGAACTCGGCTGGTGACCGGGACACCTCGAACGGGACCACGACGAGCCGGCCGCCGGTGAGCAGCGCCCCCCACATCTCCCACACCGAGAAGTCGAAGGCGAACGAGTGGAAGCAGGTCCACACGTCCCCCGAGTCGAAGGTGAACGACTGGCCGCAGGCCGCCAGCAGGTCGGTCACGTTGCGGTGGGTGACCACGCAGCCCTTCGGCGCGCCGGTCGACCCCGAGGTGTAGATCACGTACGCGGGCTGGGCGGGCAGGACCGGCCCGCCGCGCTCGGCGTCGCCGATCGGGTCGCCGTCGCCGACCGCGTCGGCGGGGTCGAGCACCGGCAGGTCGCCCAGGGGCCCGGAGCCGAGCAGGCACACCGCGCCCGAGTCGGCAGCCATGTAGGCCGCCCGCTCGGCGGGCTGCTGCGGGTCCACCGGCAGGTAGGCGGCACCCGCCTTGACCACCCCGAGCAGGGCCGCGACGATGCCGGCGCCGCGGTCCATCCGGACGGCCACCACGTCACCCCGGCGCACCCCGTGCCCGAGCAGCAGCCGCGCGATCCGGTTGGACCACTCGTCCAGCTCGCGGTAGGTCAGCCCGTCGACCGCCGGCGCGTGTCCGTCGCGTCGGCAGCTCGCCTCGAAGAGGCTGGTCAGCGTGGTCGGCGGCACGCCCGGCGACCCCTGGTTGAAGTCGCCGACGACCTGCTCACGCTCGGCCGGGCCCAGGACGTCGACCGTGGCCAGGGGCGGGTCGCCGGCGCCGGAGAGGGCCTGTTCCAGGGCGGAGGTCAGGTTCGCCGCGGCGGTGACCACGTGCCGGGCGAGCGCCTCCGGCGCGATCGGGGGCACCGCGTCGACGCTGACGACGGTCTCGGTGCCGAGGTCGTCGACCGAGACGCTCACCGGGTAGTTCTGCCGCTCCTGGGCGAAGACGGTGCTGATGCCCTCCAGGCCTTCGTCGGCCGCGTTGTTGACGTCGTCGACCCACAGGCCCTCGCCGCCGTACCGGTAGTTGAACAGCGAGCTGAACAGCGGCACGTCGGCGGGCATGTCGGCGGCCTGCTGAGCCACGGCGAGCCGGGCGTGCTCGTGGTTCAACAGGCCGCTCAACTGGGTGCGCATGCGGTGCACCGCGTCGAGCGAGGACACCCCACGGACGGTCACCCGGGCGGGCAGCGTGTTGGTGAACAGGCCGACGGCGTGGCCCGCGCCGGCACCCGCGTTCATCCGGCCGAGCAGCACCGTGCCGAACACGACGTCGTCGCGGCCGGACACCGCGGCCAGGGCCCGCCCCCAGGCGACGTGCCACACGGTGGCGACACTGACGCCGAGCCGGCGGGCGACCGTACGCAGCCGCGCGGCGACCGCCGCGTCGACGTGCACCTGCGCCCGGACCACGTCGGTGCCGTCGCCGTGCACGTCGAGCTGCCCGTAGGGCGCGGTGGGCTCGGTGACGCCGTGCAGCAGCTCGGTGAAGAAGCCGGTGTGCAGCTCGTCGGCCGACCGGTGGCGGGCGTGGGCGACGAACGTGCGGAACGGGACCGGCTCGGGCAGGTCGTCGCCGCGGCCGGCCAGCACCTCGCGGACCTCGCGCAGCATCACCTCCATGCCGGTGTGGTCCTGCATCAGGTGGTGCATGCGCAGCAGGCCGAGCACCCGGCCGTCCGGGGGCGTCGCCACGTGCAGGTCGATCAGCGGCGGGCGGGTCAGGTCCATGACGAGCCCGACGGAGGCCACGAGCGCCGCGACCGGGTCGCCGGCTCCGCCGTCGAGATCGACGTCGACGACCGGCAGGGCGACGTCGCGCCACACCACCTGCACCGGCTCCGGCAGGCCGTCCCACACCACGCCGGTGCGGTAGACGTCGTGCCGGCGGACCACGTGCTGCAGGGCCGCGGCGAAGGCGTCGAGCCGGGCGCGGGTGTCGAATTCCAGGACCACGACCGCCACGTACGCGTCGTCGCCGCCGGCCGACATCAGGTGGTGGAAGAACATGCCCTCCTGCAGCGGCGCCAGCGGGTAGATGTCCGCCACCCCGGCCGCGCCGCCGTCCACCGTGGCGGTCACCCGGTCGATCTCGGTCGGCGACAGCCCGGCCAGCGGCACCATCTCCGGGGTGATCCTCGTCGTCCCGTCCGGGATCCGGCCGGTCGGCACCGGCACCGTCTCGGGCGTCGCGGCCGTGGCCAGCCCCGCCGGTGTCGGGGCGGCGAACAGGGCCGACGCCGAGGCCGCCACCCCGCCGGCGCGGAGGTGCTCGACCAGCCGGACGGCGAGCAGGGAGTGGCCGCCGAGGTCGAAGAAGTTGTCGTCCGCGCCGACCTGGTCGACGCCGAGCACGTACGCGAACGCGGCGCACACCGCGGCTTCCCGGTCGTTCGCCGGCGGCCGTCCCGGAGTCGCGCGGGCGAGGTCGGGGGCGGGCAGCGCCCGGCGGTCCAGCTTGCCGTTCACGGTCAGCGGCAGCCGGTCGAGGCGCACCACGGCGGAGGGCACCAGGTAGTGCGGCAGCCGGTCGGCGAGATGGTCGCGCAGGTCGTCCACCGGGCCGGTCGCCACCACGTAGGCGACCAGGCGCTTGTCCCCGGGCACGTCCTCGCGCACCACCACCGCGGCCTGGCGGACCCGGGGGTGGGTGAGAACCGCCGCCTGCGCCTCGCCCGGCTCCACCCGGAAGCCACGGATCTTGACCTGGTCGTCGGCGCGGCCCAGGAACACCAGGTCACCGTCGGAGGTCCAGCGGACCCGGTCGCCGGTGCGGTACATCCGCTCCCCCGCCGCCCACGGCGAGGCCACGAACCGCTCGGCGGTCAACCCCGGCCGGCCGGCATAACCGTGCGCCACGCCGTCCCCGGCGACGTACAGCTCGCCGGGGACGCCGGGCGGCACCGGGCACAGGTCGTCGTCGAGGACGTGGACCCGGGTGTTGCGGATCGGCCGCCCGATGTGCGGTCGGTCGCCGGGGCGCAGGGCGGCGGAGAAGGTGGCCGCCACGCTGGTCTCGGTGGGACCGTACCCGTTGAAGAACGCCCTCCCGGCGCCCCAGCGGTCGACCGACTCGGCGTCGAGCGCCTCGCCGGCCGACACCAGGTTCGTGACGGTGGGCAGCTCCGGCCCGGTCAGCGCGGACAGCACCGCCGGCGGCACGGTCAGGTGCGTGACGCCGTGCCGGGCCACCACCTCGGTCAGCCCGGCGCCGGGTACCAGCTCCGCGGCCGGTGCCACCACGAGGGCGCCGCCGGAGCAGAGCGCCATCAGCAGCTCCCACACGGCGGCGTCGAAGCCGATCGACGAGAACTGCAGGACCCGTGAGCCCGGGCCGGCGCCGAACAGCTCGACCTGCGCCGCCGCCGTGCGTGCCGCACCCCGGTGGTGCAGCAGGACGCCCTTGGGCCGGCCGGTCGACCCGGAGGTGTAGGTCATGTACGCGCCGCGCTGGAGCCGGGCGCCGGCCGGCACCGGGATCCGCCCGGTCCCGGCGGTGGCCAGGGAGGCGACGACCGCGGGGTCGTCCAGCACCACCGCGGGCGCCTCGGCGGGCAGCAGCGGGGCGAGGTCGGTCGTCGTCAGCACCGCGTCGGCGCCGCTGTCGGACACCACGTACGCGATCCGGTCGCGCGGGTTGCGCGGGTCGGCGGGCAGGAAGACACCGCCCGCCTTCCACACGGCCAGCCACGACACGGCCAGGTCCAGCCCGCGGCCGAGCAGGACGGCGACCGTCGAGCCGGCGGCCAGCCCACGACCGGTCAGGACGTGCGCCAGCCGGTTGGCCCGCGCGTCGAGATCCGCGTAGGACACCGTCAGGTCGTCGCCGAGCACGGCCGGGGCGTCCGGGGCGCGATCCGCCCAGTCCTCGAAGAGTTCGAGGCCGGTGCGGCGTACCTCGATCTGCGGCGCCCGCTCCCAACCGGCGACCAGCTCCCGCTCGGCCGGGGTGCGCACGTCGGCGGAGTGCAGGGGCGAGTCCGGGTCCGTGGCGAGGTGGCCCAGCAGGAGTTGCCAGCGTTCCGCCAGCCGCTCGGCGGTCGCCCGCTCGAACAGGTCGGCGGCGGCCGTCAGCCCGCCGCGCAGGCCCGCGGGGCGACCCTGCGCGTCGAAGGTCTCGCCGACGGACAGGTCGAGGTCGAAGCGGGCGGCGAAGGCGAGCGCGCCGGCGCGGGCGGCGCCGCCCGCGGTCACCCCGGTCAGGTGCAGCGCCGCCCGCTCGACGTTCTGGACGGTGAGCCCGACCTGGAACAGCGGGTGGCGGGCGAGGACCCGGCCCGGTGCCAGCTCCTCCACCAGCCGCTCGAACGGCACGTCCTGGTGCGCGAGGGCGCTCAGGCCGCGGTCGCGGACCCGGGCCAGCAGGTGCCGGAAGGTGGGGTCTCCGCTCACGTCGGTGCGGATGACGAGGTTGTTGAGGAAGCAACCGACCAGGTCCTCCAGGCCGGCCTCGGTGCGCCCGGCGACGGCCGAGCCGATCGGGATGTCGGTGCCCGCGCCGAGCCGGGACAGCAGGACCGCGAGCGCGGCGTGCAGGGCCATGGCGAGGGTGGTGCCCTCGGCGCGGGCCGTCTCGGCGAGGGCACGGTGCACCTCGGCGGGGACGGCCAGCGGCACGGTGTGGCCGCGGTGGCTGGGCACGGCGGGGCGCGGGTGGTCGTACGGCAGGTCCAGTTCCTCCGGCGCCCCGGCCAGCGCGTCCCGCCAGTAGGCGAGCTGCCCGGAGACCACGCTACCCGGATCGGTCTCGGCACCGAGCAGCTCGCGCTGCCAGAGGACGTAGTCGGCGTACCGGGCGGGAAGGGGTCGCCAGTCCGGGGCGTGCCCGGCGACCCGGGCGGCGTAGGCGTGGGACAGGTCGCGGGCCAGCGGTTCCATCGACCAGCCGTCCACGGCGGTGTGGTGCACCACCAGCACGAGCACGGCGTCGTCGCCGGTCGTGGCGAGCGGTGCGGCGGGTCCGGCGGTCAGGCCGAGCTCGCCCGTGGCGGCCTCGACGACCTCGCCCGCCAGGTCGGCCGGGAAGGTGCCGGTGTCCAGCAGCGTGGCCCGGATCGGCACCTCGCGGGCCAGGTCGAAGACCTGCCGGGCGGCCTGGTCGATCGCCTCCGCCACCCGCGGGGCGGGGGCGCCGCGCAGGTCGGCGACGGTGAGGTTCCAGTCGAGGGAGTCGGGTTCGACGATCTGCTGGTATGGCTGCCCGTCCTCGTCCACCAGCAGCGTGCGCAACGGCTCGTGCCGCACGATCACGTCGCGCAGCGCGGTGGCCAGCGCGCCGCGGTTCAGGTCGCCGCCGAGCCGCAGCACCACCGGGAGGTTGTAGCCGGCGTTCGCGCCTTCGAGCCGGTCGACCAGCCAGAGCCGGTGCTGGGCGAAGGACAGGGGCAGCCGCCCGGGCCGGGGCCGCCCGGTCAGCGCCGGTCGGGGCGCGGCCTCGGCGGGCACCAGCGCGGCCAGTCCGGCCGGGGTCGGCGCGGCGAAGATCTCGGCCAGCCCGAGGCCGGGGCCGAGCACCGGGCGCAGCCGGGCCGCGAGCCGGGTGGCGAGCAGCGAGTGGCCGCCGAGGGCGAAGAAGTCGTCGTCCGCGCCGACGGTGGGGACCTTGAGCACGTCGGCGAAGGCGGTGCGCACGGCGGCCTCCCGGGCGTCGGCCGGCGGACGCCCGGCCGGTGCCGCCTCGTACTCGGGCGCGGGCAGTGCCGCCCGGTCGACCTTGCCGTTGACGGTGCGGGGCAGCTCGACCAGCCGAACCACCGCGGCGGGCACCAGATAGTGCGGCAGCCGGGCGGCCACGAACTCGCGCAGGTCGTCGGTCGGGCCGTCGGCGACCACGTAGGCCACGAGCTGCGCCTCCCGGTCCGCGTCCGTGCGCACCACCACCGCGGCCTGCCGTACCGCCGGGTGCGCGGTGACCGCCGCCCGACTCTCCCCCGGCTCGACCCGGAAGCCACGGATCTTGACCTGGTCGTCGGCGCGACCGGCGAACACCAGCCGGCCCTCCTCGTTCCACCGCACCCGGTCACCGGTCCGGTAGAGGCGCTCGCCGACGCCGAAGGGCGAGGCCACGAAGCGTTCGCCGGTGAGGCCGGTCCGGCCGAGGTAGCCCCAGGCCAGGCCCGCGCCGGAGACGTAGAGCTCGCCGGGCGCGCCGGTCGGCACCGGGCGCAGCTCGTCGTCCAGGACGAACACCCGGGTACGTGGGACGGGCCCGCCGATGGCCGGTTCGTCGCCGGCGCGCAGCGGCGGGGACACCGTGGCCGCGACCGTCGTCTCGGTCGGGCCGTAGCCGTTGAAGAAGGCACGCCCCTCGCTCCACCGCGCGACCAGCTCGGCGTCCATCGCCTCGCCGGCCGAGATCAGCGTCGTCACCGGGGACAGGTCGGCGGGTTCCAGCACGGCCAGCACGGCCGGCGGCACGGTGAGGTGGGTGACCGCGTGCCGGGCGACGATGCCGGTCAGGTCCGCGCCCGGCAGCAGCGCACGGGAGTCCGCCACGACCAGCGCCGCGCCCGTGCACAGTGCCATGCTCAGCTCGGCCAGCGCGCCGTCGAAGCCGATCGAGGCGAACTGCAGCACGCGGGCGCCCGGTCCGGCACCAAACCGCGTCACCTGGATCTCGGCCAGCCGGGTCAGCCCGCCGTGCGGGAGCACGACGCCCTTCGGCCGGCCCGTCGACCCCGAGGTGTACGTCACGTAGGCGGCCTGCAGCGGTGAGCGCACCCCGGTTCCGGGCGTCTCCGCTCCGGTGGCTGCCGCGAGCCGCGTCTCGACGGCCGGGTCGTCGAGCGCCAGGACGGGTGTGGCGTCGGCGGCCTCGCGGACGAGCGCGGCCGGCCCGCCGGCGGTGATCACCAGGCCGGCGCCGGAGTCGGTGAGCACCAGTCGCAGCCGTTCCTCGGGGACCTGCGGGTCCACCGGGACGAAGAGGGCGCCGAGCTTCCACACCGCGAGCCACGCGACCACCACCGGCAGGCCGCGGTCGAGCACCGCCGCGACCGGGTCACCGGCCCGCACGCCCTCCTCGTCGAGCAGCCGCGCCAGCCGGTCCGCCCGCTCGTCGAGCTCGGCGTAGGTGACGCGCAGGTCGTCGCCGAGCACCGCCGGGGCGTCCGGGGTGCGGGCCACCCACTCGTGGAACAGGTCCAGGCAGGAGTCGACGCCTCCGGTGCCGGGCGGGCCGCCGATCGGTGCGGCGGTGGGCGCGGTGGCGAGCCAGCCGAGCACCGCGCGCACGGAGGTGTCGAGTTCCTGCCACGCGCCGGACGCGCCGGGCGGTGGGCTCGCCGGCTCGGTCAGGTGCACCTCCGCCGTCGCGTCACGGCGGTCTCCGCCGGTCGCGGCACGGGCGTGGGCGCTGCAGTAGACGTAGTCGGCCACGGACATCCGCGGGTCGAGCGGGAGCCGTACGCGGCCGGCCCCGCGCGAGGGTACGGCCAGGTCGACGCCGTCGTCGCCGGTGCGCCCGCCCACGGCCAGCCCGGTGGCGGCGACGAGGACGTCACCGGCGCTCACGGCGTAGCGGGACGCGAGCGCGCGCAGCAGCGCGTCGTCGTGCCGGCTGAGCGAGGTGGCGCCGGGACGCGGCCAGGCCTGCTCCGGGACGTCGCGGACCTCGGGCGAGCGGCCGTTCCCCACAGCCCGGCCGCCGGCCGGTCGATCGGCGACGGGTGCTCCCGGCTCGTTCCCCAGCACAACCATTCTCGTTCTCCCGATCGCTGGACGATTTCGCCGCGAGCGGCGGCGGCAAGCAGCCGTCGGGCGACTCAACAAAGGTCGCCTGGTCGCCGACCAGGCGATTGTCGTCATCAGTTGCGCGGTCGCGGCATCTCCGGCGCCGGATCGGCACGCACCACGTTTCCACCGCCGGCGGCCAGGGTGCGTCCGCACTCGGCGGCCGACCGTCCAGCCGCCACTCTGGCCTGCTCAGCGCGGTGTGACAAGCGTGTGCACGGTGTTCGACCGCTGCCTCGAAGCAGTCGAACGCACCCCCGCGCACGGGTGATCCGCACAGCCTGCCTTGGTGCCATAGTGACCGCGTCCGCCGCCGATTACCGTCGACCCGATATTGGAGAGCACCGGTGACTTCGACGCAGATTGACAATGTGCCATGGCGTATGTGAAGAGCAACGGGATCCGGCTCTCGTACACCATTTCCGGCACCGGTGACCCGGTTCTGCTCGTGATGGGTTCGGGCGCCTCGGCCCAGGTCTGGGACATGTACCAGACCCCCGCGCTGCGGGCGGCCGGCTATCGGACGGTGACCTTCGACAACCGCGGCATCGCGCCGTCCGACGTGCCGCCGGGCCGGTACGCGCTGGAGGATCTGGTCGCCGACACGCGGGGCCTGGTGGAGGCGTTGGACCTGCGCGGGTGCCACGTCGTCGGACTGTCGCTGGGGGGCCTGATCGTGCAGCGGCTCCTGGCCACCGATCCGGAGCTGTTCACCAGCGCCGTCCTGGTGGCGACCCGGTCCCGCGCCGATCGCGCGCGGCTGGCCCAGGACGCGGCCGACGTGGCGTTGCGGGAGAGCGGCATCCAACTCCCGGCCGGATACCGCGCGGTGCGGACGGTCTTCGAGATGCTGTCGCCGGCGACCGTGAACAACGACGCCGCGGTCGCGGAGTGGCTGGACCTGTTCGAGCTGACCTACGAGCCGGGCGAGCCCAACGGTCAGGTGTGGATCGACACCGCGACGGACCGGACGGCCGACCTGGCCGCCGTCACCGCGCCCTGCCGGGTGATCGCCTTCACCGACGACGTGGTGAGCCCGCCGCACCTGGGCGCCGAGGTCGCCGCCGCCATCCCGGGCTGCGACTTCGTCGAGATCCCGGACTGCGGCCACCTCGGGCATCTGGAGCGGCCGGAGGTGTTCAACGAGGCGATGCTCGACTTCCTCGGCAAGCACGCGGTCGGTCGCGCCGCCGTGAGCCGGGCCGGCGGCGTCCGGTGACCGCGCGGATGCCCGCGGCGGGCAGCATGCGGGCCCGGCTGTACGACGAGAACCTCACGCGGCAGAAGATCAAGGCCGGCACGGTCCGCCGGATCCTGCCCTACGCCAAGCGCCGGCGCGGGTCGCTCGCCGTGGTCCTGCTGGCCACCACGGTCAGCGCCGTCATCGCCGCGGCCGGGCCGCTGGTGCTCAAGCGCATCATCGACGACGGCATCACCGGGCAGCACCTGCGCGTGGTGGTGGAGCTCAGCCTGCTGCTGGTCGGGCTGGCCCTGGTGGACGTGGCGGCGATCTTCGTGCAGACACTGTTCTCGGCCCGGGTCGGTCAGGGGCTCGTCTACGAGCTGCGGACGGCGGCCTTCCGGCACGTGCAGCGGCAGCCGCTGGCGTTCTTCACCCGGGTGCAGACCGGGTCGCTGGTGAGCCGGTTGAACACCGACATCATCGGCGCGCAGCAGGCCCTGACCTCGGTGCTGGCCCAGTCGCTGTCCATCGTGCTGACCGTCGCCCTGGTGCTGGCGGCGATGTTCGCGCTGTCCTGGCAGGTCACGCTGGCCGCCCTGGTGACGGTCCCGATCTTCTTCCTGCCGGCGAAGCTGCTGGGCCGGCGGGTGCAGCGGCTCATCCGCGAGGGCATGCAGCAGGACGCCGCGATGAGTTCGATGATGAACGAGCGGTTCAACGTCTCCGGCGCGATGCTCGCCCAACTCTACGGCGACCCGGACCGGGAGGCCGGCGGCTTCGCGGCGCGGGCGGCCCGGGTCCGCGACATCTTCGTGCGCCAGGACGTCTACGGGCGGCTGTTCTTCATGTCGACCACGCTGCTGACCGCCTGCACCACCGCGCTCGTCTACGGGATGGGCGGCGCGCTGGTGATCGACGGGGTGCTGCAGATCGGCACCCTCGTCGCGCTGCTGGCGCTGCTCATGCGGCTGTACGGCCCGATCAACCAGCTCACCAGCATGCAGCGCAACGTGATCGCCGCGGTGGTCAGCTTCGATCGGGTCTTCGAGCTCATGGACCTCCAGCCGCTGCTGCGCGAACGTCCGAACGCCCGCGCGCTGCCCGCTCCGGCGGAGGGCGACCCGGCGCCGGAGATCGTGTTCGACGCGGTGTCGTTCCGCTACCCGGCGGCCACCGAGGTGTCGATCCCGTCGTTGGAGACGCACACCCGCACCGCGGCCGAGGCGCAGGAGCAGCCGTGGATCCTGCGGGACGTGAGCTTCGAGGTTCCGGCCGGCAAGCTCACCGCCCTGGTGGGGCCGTCCGGCGCGGGCAAGAGCACGATCACCCATCTCGTCCCGCGGCTCTACGACCCGGTGGACGGCGTGGTGCGCGTCGCCGGGCACGACGTGCGCGACCTGACGCTGGGCTCGCTGCGGTCGACGGTCGGCGTCGTGTCCCAGGACGCCCATCTGTTCCACGACACGATCCGCGCCAACCTCGCGTACGCGGATCCGGAAGCCTCGACCGAGGACATCGTCCGGGCCTGTACCGCGGCCCGCATCTGGGACATGATCCTGGCGCTGCCCGACGGGCTGGACACGGTGGTGGGCGACCGCGGCTACCGGCTGTCCGGCGGCGAGAAGCAGCGTCTCGCCCTCGCTCGGGTGCTGCTCAAGTCTCCCCCGATCGTGGTGCTCGACGAGGCGACCGCGCACCTGGACGCGGAGTCCGAGGCGGCGATCCAGCAGGCGCTGGCGACCGCGCTGGCCGGCCGCACCTCGCTGGTCATCGCGCACCGGCTCGCCACGGTCCGCGACGCCGACCAGATCGTCGTGCTCGACGAGGGCCGGGTCCGCGAGCGCGGTACGCACGAGTCACTGCGGGCCGCCGGTGGTCTCTACGCCGACCTCTACCGCACCCAGTTCGCCCCGCAGTCGGGCTCGCCGCTGCAGGTGGGCCCCACGTCCTGATCGTCGCTCGCACACGAGGCCGGAACCGTCGCGGTTCCGGCCTCGTGTCGTCGTTTCCGGGCGCTTGACGCTCGCCGCAGGCTTAGTGTTCTATAGTGCTATGAGCGTAGTACAACGGGGGTGGCACGGTGATCGTTTTCCCCGCGGCTCCGCCGAGCGCCGCACGTGGGGTCGCCGGCGGTCAGAGGTCGGCGGCAGCCGAGACCACGACATGACCACACTTCGATCCGCCATGGAGGTCCCGCAATGACCCTCGTCCTCGACACCGAAGGGCTCGGCAAGCGATACGGGCGTCATCAGGCCCTGGCCGACTGCACCCTCAAGATCCCCACCGGACGGGTGATCGGCCTGGTCGGGCCGAACGGCGCCGGCAAGTCCACGCTGCTCGGGCTCACGTCGGGGCTCGTCAAGCCCACCGAGGGCACCATCCGGGTGCTCGGCGAGGCGCCCGCCGCCGACGCGTCGCAACTGGCCCGGGTCGGCTTCGTCGCGCAGGACACCCCGGTCTACGCGGGGCTCAGCATCACCGAGCACATGCGGCTGGGCGCCAAGCTCAACCCCCGGTGGGACGGCGCACTGGCCGAGCGGCGCATCCGCCAGCTAGGACTCAACCCGTCGCAGAAGGCGGGCTCCCTCTCCGGCGGCCAGCGCGCCCAGCTCGCCCTGGCACTCGCCGCCGGCAAGCGCCCCGATCTGCTCATCTTCGACGAGCCGGTCGCCGCGCTCGACCCGCTGGCCCGACACGGCTTCCTGCAGAGCCTGATGGAGTCGGTCGCCGAGCTCTCGGCCAGCGTCATCCTCTCCTCGCACCTCCTGGAGGATCTCGAGCGGGTGTGCGATCACCTGATCGTGCTCTCCGCGGGCCGGGTCCAGGTCAGCGGCGACGTCGACGACCTGGTGGCCAAGCACTACCGCCTCATCGGCTCGCACGGCAGCTTCGCCGGGCTGCCGCCCGAGCTGGAGGTCATCCGGGACGAGTCCAACGGCCACCAGCAGACGCTCGTCGTCCGCGCCCAGGGCGCGCTGCCCTATTCGTTCAAGGACGCCCAGCATCTCAGCGTCGAGGATCTCGTCCTCGCATACATGGGACGCGCGGACCGTTCGATCGCGAGCATGCCGGCACACCACACCGTGGAGGCTTTCCGATGATCTGGCTCACCTGGCGTCAATTCCGGGCACAGGCGCTCACCGCCGGCGTGGGGTTGGCCCTGTTCGCCGCCTTCCTGGTGTTCCTCGGCCTACGCACCCGCAGCGCGTACGACGACAACATCGTCGGCTGCGGCAGCCCCGCCGACTGTTCCTCGGCCGCCGAGTTCTTCCAGGACCAGTTCTCCACCCAGATCACGCTCGCCAGCGTGCTGCTGCTGGTCATCCCGGTCCTGATCGGCATCTTCTGGGGGGCGCCGCTGATCGCCCGGGAGCTGGAGACCGGCACCCACCGCTTCGTGTGGAACCAGAGCATCACCCGCACCCGCTGGCTGCTCGTGAAGCTCTCCTTCATCGCCCTGACCGCGATGGCCGTCACCGGTCTCTGCTCGGCGCTGCTCACCTGGGCGGCCAGCCGCTACGACCTGGTGCTCGGCGAGCGGTTCGGCATCCTGTTCTTCGGCTCGCGCAACATCGTGCCGGTGGGCTACGCGCTCTTCGCCTTCATCCTGGCCACCCTCACCGGGATGCTGATGCGCCGCATCGTGCCCGCGATGGCCGTCTCGCTGGGCATCATCGCCGTGCTCGGCATCGCGGTGCCCCTGTTCGTCCGCCCCTACCTGCAGCCGCCCATCGAGAAGACGGTCAACTTCACCGTCGACTCGGTGCGGGGCGCGAAGCTCAACGTCGCGGACAAGATCCAGGTCGGCTACAGCCTGGACAACGCCTGGGTGCTCGACTCGTGGTACCCGGTGTACGACAAGAACGGCAAGGAGATCGCCACGAAGGACGTGCAGGAGTGCATCACCGGCGACCGGGAGAAGGACGCGCAGTGCATCTCCGAGCGCGACGTGCACTTCACGGCCGTCTACCAGCCGGGCGACCGGTACTGGACGTTCCAGTGGCTGGAACTCGGGGCCTACGTGGCCCTCGCGCTGATCCTGGCGGCGGTCAGCCTCGGGCGGATCCGACGCCCGCTGGCGTGACCGGCGGGCGGGCACGACGATGACGACGGCGTCGGCGATCGGGAGCTTCCGATCGCCGGCGCCGCTCCCGTTGACCGAGGCCCGCTCACCAGCGCCACTCGCGTCCACCGGTGAGCTGCCGGGCGAGGATGCCCCGACCGGCGCACCAGCGCTCGATGTCACCGATCGCCCCGGGGACGGCCGGCTCGGCGCCCGGGGCGTACGTCCACATCTCGTCCGCGTCGAGCCCGGACACGATCGCCGCGGCGCGGTCCGCGGCCGGGGCCGGTTCGACCCGCCGCTCCCCCGGATGCCCCGGCAGGGCGTCGAGCCACGCCTGCGGCGGCGCGGAGACGTCCCGGGCGAGGAAGGCCATGTCGATCGGACCGGCGACGTCGCGGATCCCCCGGTACAGCAGCGGTTCGGCGCTGCCCGATCCGGAGCCGACGAAGACGGTCGCGCCGGCGGCCTTCACCACATAGGTGGACTTGGCCCGCACGTCGGGCCCGGCGCCGTCGTCCTGGTAGGGGGTCGCGACCACGGACCCGCCGGGGAAGGCGACCTCCTCGAAGTCGTCGACCTCGACGACCGGGAAACCGGTGTGCCGCAGGAAGAGCACGAGCGACGGGTCGGCGATGTTCCCCTTCGAGCTGCGGGGCACGACCACACCGCCGATCCGCCCCCGCAGTTGGACCAGCGTCGCGAAGGCGGCGGGCTCCTGCCAGCCGTTCGTGAGCAGGATCAGGTCGACGTGATCCGGGAGGTCGCCGATCACGTAGCGGCCGCGGGTGTCGACGAAGGGATCGGTCAGCACCGCGCCCTCGGGCGTCTGCACCAGGAACGACGACCGCCCGAGATAGCGGATCCGGCCGCCCGCCTCGAGGTGCCGGCCGGACCGGACCGCCGGCGCCGGCGCGAGGAAACGGTCGAGCAACGCCGCTCGGGCGCCGTCGAGTCCCAGCACCTCGGCGAGATGATCCAGGGTGGTCGGGCGGACACGGGCCCGGGCCAGCTCGGTCACGGCCTCGGCGTCGAAGCGCACCGGCAGGTCGAGCGTGTCCGGCCCGGGCAGGTGCGGGCCGCCCGGCAGACCTCGGGCCCGACCGGCGGGCGCCGGCCCGATCCGGATCGACTGCCGCTGCTCGTCATGGACCCTGCTGCGGTAGAGCAACGACTCGATCCACCGGATGCCCGGCCGGCCGCCGCGGTCGCGGGTCAGCTCGACCAGGCCCTGCACCGCCTGCGGCAGCCGGCGGTAGAGGGCGGCCAGGTCGTCCGGGGCGGTCGCGTCGGCGATCATCTCCTCCGCGGTGGCCGCCGCGGCGGCGAAGTCCAGCATGGCCCCGCGGTCCCGTTTGATCGACTCCAGCAACGCGGCCACCCCGGCGCCGCCGGGCCTGGACAGCCGACGCTGCATGAGCGGGATCTGGGCGTGCGCGAGGGTCAGGGCGGCCGGGGCCGGCGCGACCGTGTAGAGCCACGCGTCGAAGCGGTCGACCAATGGCTGGACGAGCACGTCCGAGCAGAGATATCTGGTCTCCGGGCGATGCCGCATGCGTTTTCCGTTCCCTAGTGATGACGAGGGGCGGCGCATGCGGCAGCGCCTCGGCACGACCGCATTGTGCAGCGCCGCGGTGCAGTTTTCCGATCATGGTTCGACCGGTGGCGTGGAATCAGGCGCTGCGCGCCTTGCGCCGGTCCAGCGCATCGGCCAGGCGCAGCCATTCGTCCGCGCATCGGCGCGCGACGTCGGCCACGGTATAGGTCGAGTGCGGGGGGATCTCGTCGACGTACCGACGCCACTCCCCGTTACGCACGGCCCGCGAATGCAGCCATTGCAACAACCGTCGACCGGAGGCGCTCAGCCGCAGCGACGGGTCGCGGGCCAGGCCGCGCAGCACCGGCGTGACGTCCGAGTGCGACACCGGGGACTCCTCGCGGACGAGGGTCGGCGCCGTCGCCCGCGAGGAGGCCGACGACCCGATCGGGCCCTCTCCGCGTCGCACCCGGTTGCGGACGTCCCAGGCGGTGGAGGGCGACACCGAGGCGAGCTTGGCGATCGCCCGCAGCGGCGCGTCGGGCTGTTCCCGTAGCAACTCGACCACGCGCAGCCGGCCGTCCGCGCTGTTCAGCGGTCGTACGCGGCCGTCGCGGCCGACCCGGGCCGAGGTCGCGTCGTAGGCCGCGAGCCGCCGGCGCACCCCGGCGACGGTCTTGGCGCTGAGCCCCGCGGTCGTGCCGATGGCCCGGTCCGACCAGTGAGGATGGCTGGTGATGATCTGCTCGGCGGCGGCCGTGCGGTCCCGAAGCGACAACGGCAGGCCGTGCGTCACGTTGGCCTTCACGGCCAGGACGAAGGCGGCCTCCGTGGTCCCGTCGAAGAAGTTGCCCCAGATCTCGGTGTCACCGCGCAGGCGGGCGGCGCGGATGCGGTGCATGCCGTCGATGACCCGCATCGTCGCCCGGTGCACCATGATCGGTGGCAGCGGCATGTCGCTGTCCGCGAGCATCCGGGCATGATCGTCGTTTTCTCCGTCGAGCCGTGGCGACAGCGAGCCACCCAGCTCGAATAGTGGAATCAATTCTGTCTCGAACAATGGACCGGCACCCGCCGGGTCGAACGGTCGTACAGATTCCCCCGTGGCTTGGCGCGTCACAATTTCTCCCCGTTGATCCGCGTTGCTTACGTTCAGCTGATCCGCAGAATTAAACCTTCCAGACGCCGAGGTTTAGCGCATCCCCATTACGGGCATCCTAACACGCGTATCTATTTTCCGAGTCCTCCACAACCCGACAGTACGGCCGCGCCACCCCCCTCCCGAGCAGCCTCTTCGACCACGAATCGTGCAAACCTACTCACCCCCTCCACAATGGCCTCCTCGCTGAGATAGCTGACCGAAAGCCGGATACCACACTCGCCACCACCCTCCGGATAGAAGTACGACATCGGCGTCCAAATCACGCCGTGTTCCTCGGCGGAGCGGGTCAGCGCCGCGTTGTCCGCGACGAACGGCACCTCCACCGACAGGAAGAAGCCTCCGGTCGGCTCGTTCCACCGGACCCCCAGCCGCGCCCGCTCCGGGCGCGGGAAGGCGCGGTCCAGCTCGCGCAGCGTGATGCGCATGGCGGTGCCGTAGTAGTCGGCGGTGTCCTCGTTCAGGGCCGCCGCGCTGCCACCGGCGGCGAGCAGCATGCCGGCCACCGCCGCCTGGCTCAGCGACGAGGTGTTCACCGTGATCATGCTCTTGATCTTGACCAGTTCCTCGGCGAGCAGCCGGGTGCCGCCGGCGCCGTCCGAAACGAGCTGGTCGGCGACGGCGAACCCGACGCGCGCGCCCGGGAACACCGTCTTCGAGAACGAGCCCAGGTGCAGCACCCGCCGGTGCTCGTCCAGCGCCTTGAGCGACGGCACCTGGGCGCCGGGGCTCACCAGCCGGTACGGGCTGTCCTCGAGCACCACCAGGTCCAGCCGGGTGGCCACGTCCAGCAGCTCCCGGCGGACCGGTTCGGGCACGGTGTTCCCGGACGGGTTGGCATGGTCCGGGATCACGTAGAAGGCGCGCGGCCGACGGCCCCGCGCCCGCTCCTCCTCGCACGCGGCGACGAGGTCGGCGCAGCGCAGACCGTCCGGGCGCTCCGGGACCGCGCGGACCCGGATGCCGAACAGGCGCGCGGCTCCCACGATGCCGACGTAGCAGGGGCTGGACACCAGCAGGACGTCGTCCGGGCCGGTGATCAGGGCCCGGATCGCGAGCACCATCGCCTCCTGCGCACCGACGGTCACCACGATCGACTCGGCCGCCACGTCGATCCCCTCGTCGGCTCGCAACGATGCGGCGATGATCTCCCGGATCCGGCCGGCGGTCGGGCCGTACTGGAACAGGGCGTCGCGGATCTGGGCACCCGAGAGCCCGCCGGCACCCAGGTGGTCCACATAGGTCCGAATGCCGGCGAAGATCTGCTCGACGTCGAAGAAGCCGTCGTACGGGCGTCCGGGCGCGAAGGACACCGCATCCGGGTAGCGGGTGGTGACCTCGTTGAGGAAGTTCATCGTGTCGAGCACCGGATCGTCGAGGCTCGGGTGGACGTCCCGCCGCGGGACGGGCGCGACCGTGCGGACGGGCAACGGCGTGCCGGACAGCACGGCCGCGTCCCGCAGCTCGGTCAGCATCTGATCGAGCACGTGGGAGACGCCCTCGGCGCCGCCCGCCGCGAGGGCGTACAGGATCGGGCGGCCGACCATCGCGGCGTCCGCGCCGCTGGTCAGCGCGGTCAGGATGTCGCTGCCGCGCCGGATGCCGCCGTCGACCAGCACCGGGCAGGCCCCACCGACGGCGGCGGCCACCGCCGGCAGCACGTCCAGGGTGGCAGGCGCCCCGTCGAGCTGACGGCCACCGTGGTTGGACACGATAATCGCGTCCGCTCCGGCGGCCACCGCCCGCCGCGCGTCGTCGGCCGCCAGGACGCCCTTCACCACGAGGGGCAACGGGCTCACCGAACGCAGCCAGGCGAGGACCGACCAGTCGAGCGCGGGATCGAACGCGGTGAGCGCGTGGCCCGCGGGTGACCGGTAGCTCCCGCCGGGCAGGTTGGCGGGGGCCACGCCGGCCGGCAGCACGAAGCCGTTGCGTACGTCGCGAAGGCGCCGGCCCAACCGCGGTGCGTCCACCGTGAGGACGATCGCCTCGAAGCCGGCGGCGGCGGCCCGCTCGACGAGGGCCCGGGTGACGGCCCGGTCCCGGAAGCAGTAGACCTGCAGCCAGCACGGGCCGCCGGCGGCTGCCGCGACGTCCTCGACCGTCCGGCCGGCGAACGTGCTCACCACGAACGGCACCCCGACCCGCGCGGCGCCCCGGGCGGTGGCCACCTCGCCCTCCGGATGCACGAGCGTGTGATAGGCGGTGGGCGCGATCGCCAGCGGCGCCGGCCACGTCCGGCCCAGCACCGGCACCGAGAGGTCGGGCTCCGTCACGCCGGTGAGCACCCGGGGCACCAGTGGATGCCTGTCGTACGCGGTCCGGTTCGCGATCAACGTCCGCTCGTCGCCCGCTCCCCCGGCGATGAAGTCCCACGTCGCGGCGTCGAGGCGGGCGCGGGCCGCCCGCTCGACGTCGGCCGGCGAGAGCAGCCCGGCGGCGAGGCCGACGCCGGACCGTTCCTCCACCGTCATCGCGCGGCCAGCCGGTCCAGCTCCACAGCCTCGTAGAGCGCACGGATGTTGTTGCTGCCGAAGCCCCGGGAGCCGCGCCGCTGGATCAGCTCGTAGAACAGGGTGTCGCGCGGGTGCGGCGACCGGGTGAACAACTGCAGCAGGTAACCCCACTCGTCCCGGTCCGCCAGGACGTTCGTCGCGCGGAGGTCGGCGATCTCCTCGCGCATGCCGGCGAGCCGACTGCCGAGGGCGTCGTAGTAGGTCCCGGGCGTGTTCAGGAACTCGACCCGCTCGGCCTCCCGGACGGCCGCGACGATGTCGTCGACCAGGAACGCCAGGTGCTGCACGCCCGGTCCGTCGTTGCGGGACAGGAACGCGTCCAGTTGCCCCGAGCCCTCCGACGGGCCGGGGGCGACCAGGGTGAAGGTCACGCCGTCGCTGTCGCTGCGGACCACCACCGACTCCATCGAACTGGCGCCGACCCGGACGCTCTCGGCGGAGTAGCGGGTGAGCCCGAACCCGGCGGCGTAGAAGTCGGCGTACGAGTCGAGGCTGCCCCGCTCGACGCAGACCGCGATGTGGTCGAGCAGGGCGATGCGCTCGGGGCGCTCGCCGCGCGACTCGCCGGACGGCACCCAGCCGAACCCGGCGGGCAGGCCGTCGGCGGTGCCGGTGGCCGGCAGCAGGGTGTGCACCACAGAACCGAATCCGGAGACGGCCGGGCCGCCGTGCGGGACGTCGGCGTCCACGGCCCCGGCGGCCAGGGCGCCCTGCCGGGTCGCCGTCACGTCGTCGCAGCGGAACGCGACGTCGGCGATGCCGTCGCCGTGCTGCTCGACGAACGCCCCGGTCACCTCGCCCGTGGTGACCACCAGCCGCGCCGTGCCCTGCCGGAGCAGGACGGAATCGCGTCCGGGCCCCGCCGAACGGGCGACGAGCGCGAAGCCCAGATCGGATCGGAAATAGTCGGTCATCGCCTCGGCGTCGGCGGTGTAGAGCTCCACGTAATCGATTTCCTGGGCACCCATGGTCAATCCCTTTCCACCAGGCGTCGGATGCCGGGGACCGGCACGGTGAACACGGTCGCTCGGCTTTCGTCAGCGGCGATTCCGCTGGCACGCGTCGCAAGACTGGCACAGGGCGGCAGGGCCGACAACGCTTGTCCGGGCACGGTGGAACCGGTGCCCGGGCAGGGTGGAAAACGCGCCTGGGCCGCCGTTCGACTGCGTATCGGGACGCGGTCGAACGGCGGCCGGTGCGCCGGGGATCAGCGCTCGCCCACCCGGGCCGCGGCGAGGAACTCGGCCCTCGACCGCGCGTCGGAGCGCAGGGTGCCGAGCATCGTCGACGTGATCGTGCGGGCGCCCACCGCCTGCACGCCCCGCAGCGTCATGCAGAGGTGCTCGGCCTCGATGACCACACCCACGCCGTTGGGTCGCAGCTCCTCGGTCAGCCAGTCCGCGACCTGCTTGGTCAACCGTTCCTGGACCTGGGTGCCCTGGGCGAACATCTCCACGACCCGGGCCAGCTTGGACAGCCCGAGGATCCGTGAGTTCGGCAGGTAGCCGACGTGCGCGACGCCGACGAACGGCAGCAGGTGGTGCTCGCAGACCGACCGGATCGGGATCGAGCGGGCCAGGACGAGTTCGTCGTACCCCTCGTCGTTGTCGAAGGTGGTCAGCTTGAAGTCGCGCGGGGTGAGCAGCTCCGCGAAGGCCCGCGCCATCCGGGCCGGCGTCTCGCGCAGGCTGTCCGAGCCGAGGTCCACGCCGACCGCCTCGAGGAAGTCGGCCGCCGCGGCGGTCGCGGCGTCCAGGTCGCAGACCCGGCGCGCCCGGCTGACGTGCTTGGCGGTGACGGTCATGGTGTCCTCTCGAGACTCGGCAGGTTGGGGGCGGGGGCGACACCCGACGCGGGCGCGTTGTCCCACGACTCGTGCTGCAGGCGGCGGCGATGCTCGCCGTCGCCGACCTCGATGCGGGCGGCCGCGGCCCGGAGCAGGGGCGGTGCGAGCACCGAGGTCGCGATCGCGACGAGCGCGACGATGGTGTAGGAGGCGGTGTTGAGCACGCCGAGTCGCAGCCCGGTGAGCGCCACCACCAGCTCGACGACCCCCCGGGAGTTGAGCCCGGCGCCCAGGGCCAGGCTCTCCCAGTGGCTCAGTCGAGTCGCCCGGGAGGCCAGGTAGACCCCGCCGAACTTGCCGACGACCGCGACCGTCAGGACGGCGACCGCGGCGAGAGCCACACCGGGATCCGCCAGCGCGGTGAGATCCATCCGCAGTCCCGCCGTCGCGAGGAACAGCGGCGCCAGCACGGACAGCACCACCATGCGCAGGCCGGCGAGTTTGGCCATGTCGGCCGCGCCGGGCAGTCCGATGAGGATGCCGACGACGAAGGCGCCGAAGATCGGCTCCATGCCGAGCGCGTGGGTGGTGATCGCACCCAGCAGCACGAGCAGGACGGCGACGGCGACGGTCGGGCCGGACGACGGCGACCGGCCCGCGGCCCGCATCAGCCGACGGACCAGCGGCCGGCCGGCCGCCACCGCCACCGCCAGGAAGACCGCCAGGCTGGCGACGGCGGACACCGCCGTACTGGTGGTGAAACCGGAGACCGCGATCACCGAGACGATCGACAGCAGCAGCCAGCCGACGGCGTCGTCGATGGTCGCCGCGGCCAGCGCGAGCTGGCCGATGTCCCGGTGCAGCAGCCGCATGTCCGACAGCGTCTTGGCGATCACCGGGATGGCGGACACGCACATCGCCACGCCGAGGAGGAAGGCGAAGAGGCCCGCGCCGCCCGCCTCGGGTCCGCGCAGCGTCGCGGGCAACCCGAGGCCGAGGGCGATGCCCAGGCCGAGCGGCATGATCAGGCCGCCCAGGCTCGCGGTCACCACCGTGGCGCGGCGCCGGCGGAGCATGCCGGCGTCCAGGTGGGTGCCGGTCAACGCGACAAGCAGCAGGATGCCGATCTGCCCGACCGCGTCCACCAGGTGCATCTGCTCCGGCTGCGCCGGCAGCAGCCAGCCCGCCACGTCCGGGGCGAACTCGCCGAGCAGGGACGGGCCGAGGATCACCCCGGTGCTGAGCTCGCCGACGACGGCGGGCAGGCGGACCCGCTCGGCGAGCCGCCCGAGGCAGAACGCCACCAGCAGCAGGGCGGTGACCGCGACCAGGAATCTCAGCAGCGGTTCACCGCCGAGCACCGGTACGGGTGCCGCATGACTCATTGGTCCTCCTTGGAAGAACGGCGGATTCGCCCGGGAATGGTGACGGCAGCGGCCTTCGCCAGGCGGCCCACGCCTTCCGATGCGGCACATTTTCATCCGCTCGTGGCGTTGTTCAACTGCACCGCAGCAGCAGTTGTACGCCGCTCTCGCACACCGTCGTGAATCCGCCGGGCGATGACATAGTGAGGCGGTTCCGCCCTTTGCGCCGGTCGGCGCCACTCTGCTCTTTTTCCGAGGAGGACAAGCATGGGCAGCAGCGACCAGGTCTATCTACGCTCGAATGCGATCATCGAGCCGCTGGTCGACCGCTTCTTCGCCTGGATGCACATCGTCGCGCCGGTGCAGGCATCCATGAACCTCATGAACGTCCAGGTACCGTTGCTCGAGTCGTACCTGCACTCGCCGCAGATTCACGTCGCGGCCAGCAACAACCCGGCCATGCGGGGCGGCTACTTCGTCAACGTCCCGGAGGAGCGCAGCAACGAGATCGCGGACCTGCTCGACACGATCAAGCGCGACCGCGCGGAGATGCTGGCCTTCGCCGCCGGCATCGCCGAGGCCGAGGAGATCCTGAAGCAGGACGCCACCGGATTCGACCTGACGCCGCTCTACCCGCGGCTGCCCCAGGTGCTCAACGGGCTCGTCGAACTCGCCTACGACACCAGCAACCAGCCCTCGATGCACTTCATCGAGCCGCTGCTCTACCACAGCCCGATCTTCGACCGCCGCCGCCAGTCGGTGCAGCTCTCGTTGGACACCGGCGTCGAGCGGCCGTTCATCCTCAGCACCCCGCGCCTGCCCGGCCCCGACGTGCTGGAGCTGCCGATCGCCCTGGACCACCCCGGGCTCGACACGCTGTTCCGCGCCCGGATCGCGCCGGCCGCCCGCGGCGAGCTGCACGACGCGCTGGGGCTCGACGCCGCCCAGGCCCTCCAGCTGGACCGGCTGCTCACCGACGCGCCCAGCGTGGCGCCCGACCGGCACATCGAGGGCGGCGGTCGGATCCGCTACTTCGGCCACGCCTGCCTGGTGCTGCAGACCGCCGAGGGTTCGGTCGTCACCGACCCGTTCATCAGCACCGACAACCGCCACGGCGACCGTTTCACGCTCGACGACCTGCCGGACCGCATCGACCTGGTGCTCATCACCCACGGTCACCAGGACCACATCGTGCTGGAGACGCTGCTGCAGCTCCGCTCGCGGATCGGCGCCGTCGTCACGCCGCGCTCGTCGCGCGGGAACACCGCCGACCCGTCGATCGGGCTCTACCTCAAGGCCCTCGGGTTCAACGTCATCGAGGTCGACGACTTCGACGAGGTGCCGTTCCCGGGCGGCAAGGTGATCGCCACGCCGTTCCTGGGCGAGCACTCCGACCTGGACATCCGGGCCAAGTCGACATTCTTCGTGCAGCTCTCCGGCAAGACCGTGTTCGTCGGCGCGGACTCCTCCGGCATCGACCCGGTCCTCTACCGCTACATGCGCGAGCACCTGGGCGACGTGCAGATCGCCTTCCTCGGCATGGAGTGCGACGGCGCCCCGCTCACCTGGCTCTACAAGGGTCTGCTGACCCGTCCGGTGACCAAGAAGATGAGCGACTCGCGGAAGCTGTCCGGCTCGAACGCCAAGCAGGCGGCCGACATCATGGAGGAGCTGCGCGCGGACGAGGCCTACATCTACGCGATGGGCGAGGAGAGCTGGCAGGGTCACGTCATGGCCACCACCTACGACGAGGACACCTACCAGATCAAGCAGATCGAGGAGTTCGTCGGCTGGTGCGCCGAGCGGAACATCCCCGCGGAGCACCTGTTCAACAAGCGCGAATGGCGCTGGTAGCGGGGCACGTGAAGCGGCCGACCGGTGAACCGGTCGGCCGCTTCGTCGATGTGCGCGTCAACGCCCTTCCCAGACGGGGTCGCGCCCCTCGGCGAACGCGCGCGGCCCCTCGACCGCGTCGCGGCTCAGAATCCGACGCCGCTCCCAGTCGAACGCGGTGTGGAAGGCCCGGCGCAGCGGCATGTCGGCGGAGTGGTGCGCCGCCTCCTTGATCGCGCGCACCGCCAGCGGGGCGGCCCGCAGCAGGTCGTCGGTCCAGCCGGCGACACACTCGTCCAGGTCGGCGCCCGGGACCACGTCGTTGACCAGACCGTGGTGCAGGGCCACGGCCGCCGGCATGTGCCGGCCGGTCAGCAGGTAGCCCATCGCCATCTTGGGCGGCAACTGCCGGACCAGCCGGAACACGCCGCCCGCGCCGGGGACGAGCCCGAGCAGCGCCTCGGGCAGCGCGAAGACCGCGTGCTCGGCGGCGACGATCACGTCGCAGGCCAGCGCCAGCTCGAAGCCGCCGCCGAGCGCGTACCCGTTGACCCGGGCGATCACCGGCTTGGTGAAGTCGAAGCGCTCGGTGAGCCGCGGCCAGCCGGGCTGGCCGCGGCTGCCGAAGGTGGTGGGCGCCGCGCCCATCTCGTTGAGGCGGGCCCGCTCCCGCAGGTCCTGCCCCACGGAGAAGGACCGCTCCCCCGCGCCGGTCAGCACGACGACGCGGACGTCGTCGTCGTCCTCGATCTCGTCCCAGACCCAGCCGAGTTCCTCGTGCATGCGCAGGTCCATCGCGTTGAGCACCTCGGGCCGGTCGAGGACGACGCGGGCGACGTGCCCGGTCTTCTCGTACCGCACGCGGCGGCCGGCGTCGCCCGTCACGCCGGCACCGCCGCGGGGCGCCCGGTGCTGAAGCGGCCCACCTTGGCGATGACGTCGTCGCTGTGCAGACGCCGGGCCTGGCACACCGCGAACGCCGCCAGATAGCGGCGGAAATCGTCCAGCGGCTCCTCGGTCACCAGCAGCATCTCCCGGTTGGCCGCGACCGCCGAGCCGCGCAGCAGCTCCGCGCCGGCGCGCACCGCCTCGTCGAGCTGCGGTCCCGGCTCGTGCACCGCGTCCACGAGCAGGCGCGCCTCCGGCTCGGTGACGCGCAGGCGCCGGCCGAGCAGGATGAGCTGCCGCGCCAGCCGCGCCGGCACCCGCCGGGCGAGCCGGAAGTTGGCCGCACCGGGCACGATGCCCTCCTGCGCCGCGGGCAGGCTCAGGTAGGCGTCCGCTCCCGCCACCACGTGGTCGGCGACGAGCAGCAACTGCGTCCCGCCCCCGATCGCGAACGTGTCGACCGCGGCGAGCACCGGCTTGCCGCCACGCACCAGCTTGTGCACGTAGCCCAGCTCGCGGGTCAGCAGGAAGCCGACCAGACCGATGCCGCCGGCGTGCAGCGCCTTGAGGTTGATGCCCGAGCTGAACACGCGCCGGCCCCGGTAGCGCGGGTGGGTCATCACGCCGCCCCGCAGCACGAGCACGTCGACCTGCGGGTCCAGCAGCGCCAGGTCGACCGCGGTCTCCATGTCGGCGACCTGGCGGGCGTCCTCGGCGTTGAGGCAGTCGTCGCGGCACATGGTCAGGTGGGCCACCCCGGCGTCGCGACGCAGCCGGACCGAGGGCAGGTCGGCCCGCCCCTCGCGCAGATAGCTCTCGGCGAGCGCGGCGGCCCGGGCGGTGGGCCGCAGCATGGCCCGCAGCAGATGCCGGCCCTCCTCCGGCCTGTCGAGCACCGCGCCGAGGAACAGGCCGACGTCGATCTCGAGGCCCTCCTTGTGCCGCTGCGGGAGGTCGTGCTCGGCGGCCAACCGGGCCCGGGAGGCCACCAGGCCGGGGAACGCCTCGGCCGTGGCCGCGCACAGCTCCGCCAGGCGCATCGGACGGGTCAGCCCGGCGGTCACCTCGCGGTAGACCGCGCTCGCGTACCGGTCCAGGAACTCCGCGCGGGCCTCGCGCGCGGCGGCGTGGGCGGCGGACGCGGTCGCCCGTTCGTCGGGGGTGCGCCCTTCCGGTGCCGGCAGCGTGCCCAGGACGGCTTCGGCCCGCGCGGCGGCGGCCTCGACCGCGCGCCGCCCGTCGTCCAGGCCGGGGATGCCGATGGCCGGCTTGGCGCCGGCCATCGTCGTCGGGGATCCGAGCGTCATGACAGCGACTCCGCGGCCGCTCGCCGCAGCTCCCGGTCGCAGGCCGCCAGGTGCACGCCGAGCGCGTCCTCGAAGCCGACCGTCTGGGCGTCGAGCATGAGTTGCCGGCGCAGGGCCACCTCGGCCCCGGGCACGGTGACGACGCGGGCGGTCGCGGCGGCCACCGCGGCGGCGGGGTCGTCGGTCACCTCGTGCACGAGCGACACCGGCAGCGCCTCGGCCATGGTGATCGGGCTGCCGAAGAGCACCGACCGGCGGACGGCGTCGGCGGCGGAGCCCTGGCGGGTCATCCGGTAGAGCGCCATGCCCGGCCAACTGGCGGCGCCCGGGCGGGACGGGACCAGCCGCGCCGACGTGGCCGCGATGCGGTAGTCGGTCGCCAGCAGGGCGTCCAGGGCCGGGCCGCCGCAGTCCCCGCTGGCCACCGCGACGGTGGCGGCAGGGAGTTGCTCCAGCCGCCGCAGCGCCTGCTCCCACTTGTTGATCACGCCGACCGTGACGCCGTCCGGCCAGGGGCCGGCCGGCGCGCCGGAGACGTGCACCACCACGACGGCCGGCGTGACGGCGTCCTCCGCCCGGGCGCACGCCCGCAGCACGGTGGCGATCTGCTCGGGCCCGGGGGCGCGGCGGCCGTCGATCTCGATCGCGATCTCCAGGGCCGTCGCGCGGGCGCCGTCGATGTCGGTGTCCATGTCCATGTGCTCCCGCCTCACCACTGCACCAGCGCGGTCTCGATCGTCGATCCGGGTCCCATCGTCATCAGCACGCCGAAGTCGCCGGGCGCCACGACTCGCTCGCGCAGCAGGCGCTCGTACGAGAAGAGGAAGGAACCGCTGGACAGGTTGCCGTAGTCGCGCAGCACCCCGGTGGTGTGCCGCACATCGTGCCGGGTCAGGCCGAGGTTGACCCGGACCGCGTCGATGACCTTCTTGCCGCCGGAGTGCACCAGCCAGTGCCCGATGTCGCGCCGGCGCAGCCCCGCGCCGGCCAGCAGCTCGCCGACCACCTGCTCGGCGTGCGCCCCGACCACGTACGGGATCTGGGGGTCGAGGAAGAAGCTGAACTTGTGCTGCTCGTCGTCCCAGTCGTAGCGCATCGCGTCGAGCGCCGAGGTGATGAGGATGCTGCGGAACCCGAGGATGCGCAGGCTGCCCGCGGGCCCCGCGTCGACGCCCTCCGGGGCGCGCACCGCGATCGCGGCGGAGCCGTCACCGAACAGGCTGTTGACCACGGCGGTACGCATGGACGAGTCCATGACGTACGCGGCGGAGCACGCCTCCGCGCACACCATCACCGCGAGCCGGCCCGGGTTGGCCTTGGCCCACGCCGAGGTGGCGTTCAACGCGTTGAGCCCGGCGTTGCAGCCCATGCCGACGACGTCGACCCGGTGGCAGCTCGGGTCTATGCCCAGCTCCCGGATGACGAGCGCGGTCAGGCCGGGGGTGAGGAAGCCGGTCGACGTGACGCAGCAGAGGTATTCGACGTCGGTGAGGCCGGCGCCGGCGTCGGCCAGGGCCCGGCGCACCGCACGGCAGGCCATGTCGACGGCCACCCGCCGGTGCTTGCGCAACAGGTCGCCCTGGGGCTCGGGCAGGAACGCGCCGTCCTCGCCGCGCGGGGGCAGGGTCACGTGCCGCTGCGCGATGGCGCTGTTGAGGAAGACCGAGCGGACCTTGGGGTCCTCGATCCGGAAGAGGTCCAGCAGCTCGCGCTGCGAGTAGGCGGTGCCGGTGACGGCCGTGCCGACCCCGACGATCTGCGCGGCGGCCGGCGGCGCGCCGGCGTCCGGCGCGGGCAGGCAGATCAGCTCGGGGACGGTGAGATCCGCGGTGAGGGTCATCGGAAGGTCCACCCCCACGTGCGGGGCTTGCTGCGCAGGAGTTGCACTACCGTGAGCACATCGTTTCCTTTCGTCAACTCGGACAGGCGGAGTCACGCTCGTCGCCGAATCGATTTCCGGCCGCGAGGAAAAGCGACGGGGAAAAGTGTTCGGCAGAGCGGTTCCGGCACGTGAGACGCTATCCAAAAGGGCGGATGTGCTCCACCGTCGATCAGCGGGAGTGGCTGCGTTTCTCCTCGAGCGCATCCGCGAGCTGCAGCCATTCGTCGGCGCATCCGCGGGCCAGCTCCGCGACCGTGCCGGCATAGTTCGTCGGCACCTGGTCGGCCACGCCGACGCGTTCCTCCGGCCGCACCGCACGCGACTGGATCCAGCGCAGCAGATTGCGGCCGGACTCGCTGAACCGCAGCGACGGGTCGTTGCGCAGGCCCTCGAGCATGTCGGCCATGGCCACCTCGGGCAGGCCCTCGACAGTCGTCGCCGGCACGGGCCGAGGTGCGCCGGCGACCCGGTTGCCGGGCACCGGATCGTCGCCGCGCTGCAGGCGGGCCCGGACGTCGCGCACCGTGGACGGTGAGACCCCGACCTCCCGGGCGACCTCACGCAGCGAGGCGTCGGGACGTTCCTTGATCACCGCGGCTGCCCGCAGCCGACCGATCGCGTTGTCCAGGGGGCGGATCCGCCCGTCCCGCCCGGTGCGGGCCTGCGGCTGCGGGGTCGCCTCGCCCCCGGCGCCGCCGAGTTCGAGCTTGCGGCGCAGCGTGGCCACCGTGCGGGCGCCGAGCCCGGCGGCCTGGGCGATGGCCCGGTCGGACCAGGTCGGGTGGCTGACGATGATCCGCTCGGCGGCGCGGGAGCGGTCGGCGTGCGTCAGCGGCAGCCCGTGGGTGGTGTTGGCCCGGACGGCGAGGAGGAACGCCTCCATCTCGGAGCCGTCGAAGAAGCGGACCTCGATGGTCTCCTCGCCGCGCAGCCGCGCCGCGCCGAGCCGGTGCGCGCCGTCGATGACCCGCATGGTGGGCCGGTGGACGAGGATCGGCGGCAGGCCGTCGTCGATGCGGGCGAGCATCCTGGTGTGCTCGATGTCCTCGCCCTCCTGCCGGGGTGAGTGCCCGGTCGAGAGGGCGCGGACCGGCACGCGCTGCACGTCGGCGAAGAGCTCGGCCCGGATCTCGGTGGCCTCGGCGGCACCGGACGTCACGGGCTCGGACGAAGTGGGAAAATCGTTCTCGGCCACGGCACTCCCGTAGATGTCACCCCGATCACAATCGCAGTCATGCTACGTGCTCGTAGCGTGATGTTTCCGATGTGCAACTGCGCCACTGCGGCGGTCGAATGCCCCACCGGCGCCGGCGTACGGCCCCGGGCCCGGGCCTTCCGCAGGTCGGAGGCCCGGGCGTCGGTGGGCGAGGCCGGCAGCGACGTACCGCTCTCAGCCGATGGGCGCCGCCGCATGCGTCCAGGTGCGGTACCGCCGGAAGCCGTACAGCAGGGCGCTGCCCTCCCGGAGGCGTTCGATGTGACGCACCGTCCCGACGACGATCGCGTGGTCGCCGGCCGGGTGGACCCGCTCCACGAGACAGTCGGCCACCGTGTGCGCCGCCTCCACGAGCGCCGGGCTGCCCGAGCCGGCGCAGGGCCGCCAGGCGACCCGGTCGAAGCGGTCGGCGGCGCCCGAGCCGAACAGCGCGGCGACATCCTGGGCGTCACCGTGCAGCAGGTTGACCGCGAAGGCGCCCGACCGGGTCACCGCCGCCAGCGTCGGGCTCGCGGCGCGCAGGCACACCAGCAGGCTCGGCGGGTCGGCGCTGAGGCTGCACAGCGCCGAGCAGGTCATCCCGTACGGCCGGGGCCCGCCGTCGTGGCCGGTGACGACGGACACCCCGCTGGGGAACGCCGCCATCATCTCGCGGAAGCTGGTGTCCACGGCCGTCAGCTCCCCTCGCGCATCCTGCGGAAGTACTCGTTCTGGGTGGGCAGCGCGGCGACCAGCGCCCGGGCCTTGTGCCGGATGGCCTGGAACTCGGCCAGCGCGGGCTTCTCGTCGATCAGGTCGAGCGCCGGCGACGGCAGGGTCTCGATGCCGCCGGTGCCGAGCAGGATGCAGTTGTACGAGTACGGCGGCAGGCCGTGGTAGCGCGGGTAGGTCGAGCCGGCGTCCGGCACCTTGCTGCGCCACGCCTCGAGCCGCTCGGCCAGGCCGTCGGGGACGGCGCGCGTCTTGGTGTCGCGCCAGTACTGGTTGTCCGCCCGCTTCGCGCCGCGGTAGTGCAGCACGAGGAATTCCCGCACCCCGTCCATGACGTGCTGGACCGAGCTGTTGTAGCCCTCCTGCAGTTGCGGGTCGAAGCCGGTCGCCGGGAAGAACTTCACCAGTTGCTCGATCGCGTGGTGGATGAAGAAGATGCCGGTGGACTCCAGCGGTTCGACGAAGCCGCTGGACAGGCCGATCGCGACGACGTTGTTGACCCAGGACCGGCGGCTGCGCCCGATGCGCATGCGGATGTGGTTGGCGGGGGCGTCGGCGGCGGCCGGGCCGACGAACTCCCGCAGGGTCCGCTCGGCCTCCTCCGGCTCGAGGTAGTCGCGGGCGTAGACGTAGCCGGTGCCGAGCCGGCTGATCAGCGGGATCGTCCAGATCCAGCCGGCGTCCTGGGCGGTCGCGGTGGTGCACGGGCGGATCGGGTCCTTGTCCATGTCCATCGGCACCTGCAGCGCGACCGCGCTGTCGTTGGGCAGGCTGTCCTGGTAGGAGACGAACGGCTCGGCGAGCGCCTTGTTGACCAGCAGGCCGCGGAAGCCGGTGCAGTCCACGAAGATGTCGCCGTCGATGCGCCCGTGCTCCGCGGTCTCCAGGTGCGACACCCAGCCCCGCTCGTCGAGGGCGACCTCGCGGACCGTGTCGACGACGTGTGTGACACCGCGCTGGGTGGCGTACCGGGTCAGGTACTTGGCCAGCAGGTGCGCCTCGAAGTGGTAGGCGTAGGGGAACTGGGCGCCCTGGTACTCGGCGATCGTGGAGGGCAGTCCGTCCTTCTCCACGAATTCCTGCTCGAGCAGCCGCCCGTCCAGGTAGCGCGGGCTGCGGCCGGCGTCGCAGAGCGAGGCCATCACGAAGCAGTCCACGTCGAAGCGGTCGGTGGTCGGGTGCCGCAGCCACCAGTCGGTCAGCGGGAAACCCTGTACCGAGCGCAGTTGCTCGAAGGGGTGGTAGAAGTGGTGCCCCGGCTGCCGCCAGTTCTCGAACCGGACCGCGAGCTTGTAGGTGGCGTTGCAGGCGGGCATCCAGTCGCGCTCGGCCAGGCCGAGGAACTCGAAGAAGTGCCGGATGTCGCTGAAGGTGGCCTCGCCGACGCCGACCGCCCCGATGTCGGCCGACTCCACGACGGTGATGTCGACGCGCTCGCCGAAGGCGGCGGTCAGGTAGGCGGCGGTCATCCAGCCGGCCGTGCCCCCGCCGACGACGACCATTTTGCGCACGGCGCCGCCGCGCCCGGTTCCCGGATCCGCGTTCACCATTTCCGCTCCCAATCATCGAGATGCGCGACGGCACGTGGCGCGCCGCCCGCGAAGAGAAGGGGGAATTCCCGAAACGGGGATGCTCCCCGGAAGAAAGTGGCGCCGCGGACAATTTCTCGGAGCGCCGACAATGCGAATTTACCCGGCCGATAAATGTGCGTCAACGCAGTCGGGAAGGGCTCCGGCGGACACCGGAGCCCTTCCCGTCAGGCCGGTGGCCGGTCGGCGCCGAGCCACCCGGCGACCGCCGCCCAGGCCGTACCGAGGGTCTCCGGATCGAGCAGGTCGCTGTGCCGGCAGTCCAGCCGGACCTCCGCGATGTCGCCGGCGACGAACGGCTGCCACCGCCGCGCCCAGGGCTCGTCGGCGGGCCGGGACCGCCCGGCCACCACGACCAGCGCGTCGCCGGTGAAGCGACCGCACTCGTGCGCCCCGGTGACCGCGACGTTGTTCCGGTAGATCCGCGCGAAGGTCCGGATCTCGTCGGTGGAGAAGCCGCCGGCCGTCTCCCCCGCCTCGGCCTCCATCCTCGACATCAGGTGGTCGAGTTCCGGGGCCCGGGCCGGAGGCGTCCCCGGTTCGTTCGGGTAGGCGTCCAGGATCACCAGGGCGGCGACCTTCTCCCCGGCGGCCTCCAGTTGCACGGCGATCTCGTGGGCCGGCAGCACCCCCGCGGAGAAGCCGAGCAGGTGGTAGGGGCCCGACGGCTGGATCCGCCGGATCTCGCGTACGTAGTCGCGGGCCATCTCGGTCACCGACCCGGCGAGTTCCGAGGCGCCGTCGAAGCCGCGCGCCTGCAGGCCGTACAGCGGCAGGTCCGCCGGCACGTGCCGGGCCAACGGGCTGTAGGACCAGCTGAGCCCACCGGCGGGGTGCACGCAGAAGAACGGCGCCAGCGAACCCTCGGTCTTGATGGGCAGCACCACGTCGAGGGAGCCGCTGACCGACGTCAGGCTCATCCGGTTGAGCAACGCCGTCACGGTCGGCGCGGCCAGGATGTCGGCCAGCCGCACCACGACGCCCCGCTCCCGCAGCCGGCCGACCAGCTTCACCGCCAGCAGCGAGTGACCGCCGAGTTGGAAGAAGTTGTCGTCCACCGCGACGGACGGGACCTCGAGCACCTCCGCGAAGACCTCGCAGAGCGCCGCCTCGAGGATCGACCCGGGGCCGCGGCGTGCCCTGGCCGGCGCGGGGGCGGCGGAGTGCTCCGGGGCGGGGAGGGCGGCCGTGTCGAGCTTGCCGTGCAGGGTCAGCGGCAGCTCGTCGAGGGTCACGAACGCCGAGGGCACCATGTAGTCGGGCAGCCGGTCGGCGAGGAACGCCTGGAGGTCGCCGATGTCGCCGGCGGTGACCACGTACGCGACCAGTCGCTCGCCCCGGGCGACGACCGCGGCCCGGCTCACCCCGGGATGTGCCAGCACCGCCGCCCGGACCTCGCCCGGCTCGATCCGGAAGCCACGGATCTTGATCTGGTCGTCCGAGCGTCCGCAGTAGAGCAGCCGACCGTCGGCGGTCCAGCGCACCCGGTCCCCGGTGCGGTACATCCGCCCGCCGGCGGTGAACGGGTCCGCCACGAAACGCTCGCCGGTGAGCGCGGGACGCCCGGCGTAGCCGCGGGCCACCTGCGGGCCGCTGACGTACAGCTCGCCCACCACGCCCGCGGGGATCGGCTGGAGCAGGTCGTCCAGCACGTGGATGCGGGTGTTCGCCACCGGCGCCCCGATCGGCGGCGAGCCGGCGTCACCGGTCACGTCGGCCATGGTGGCGCAGACCGTGGTCTCGGTCGGCCCGTACGCGTTGACCAGCCGCCGCCCCCGCGACCAGGCCGCCGCCAGCGCGCCGTCGAGCGCGGAGCCCGCCGACACCAGCGTGGTCACCGACGGCAGGCCGGCCGGGTCGAGCACCGCGAGCGCGGCCGGCGGCAGCGTCACGTGGGTGACCCGGTGCCGGTCGATCACGGCGGCCAGCTCACCGCCGGGCAGCAGGTCGTCGGCGGGGGCGACGACCAGGGCGCCGCCCGCGCCGAAGGCCATGAGCAGCTCCCACGTCGCGGCGTCGAAGCCGACCGAGGCGAACTGGAGCACCCGACTGTCCGGGCCGGCCCCGAGCCGGTCGAGCTGCGCCGCCATCAGGTTCGCCGCGCCGCCGTGAGTGAGCACCACGCCCTTGGGTACGCCGGTGGAGCCGGAGGTGTAGATGACGTAGGCGGCGTCCTCGGCGCCGAGGGCGCCGCCGCGTTCCGCCTCGGTGAGCGGGTCCCCGGAGAGTCCGGCGGCCTCGGTCACCGAGGTCAGCGTCAGGACCGCGCCGCTGTCGGCGACGAGGAACCGCTTGCGCTCCGCCGGCTGCCGGGGGTCGATCGGCAGGTACGCCGCCCCGGCCCGGAGCACGCCCAGCAGCGCGGTGACCAGCGGCAGCCCGCGGTCCAGGGACACCGCCACCACGGAGCCGCGGGTCACGCCGCGCGCCAGCAGCAGGCGCGCCACGCGGTTGGCCTCGGCGTCCAGCCCGGCGTACGTGACGTGCCCGGCGTCGCCGAGCACGGCCACCGCGTCCGGGGCCTGCCGCGCCCGGGCCTCGATCGTCTCGTGCACCGGCCGGAAGACGGTCGTCAGGGTGCTGCCGGCCCCCGCGTCACGCATCAGCTCCCGCTCCCGATCGGTGCGTACGTCCACCTGGTGCAGGCGCAGGTCCGGGTGCGAGCCGAGCAGGCGTAGCACCGTCGTCCAGCGTTCGGCCAGCGCGGCCACCGTGGACGCCTCGAACAGGTCCGTCGCGCCGATGACGGCGGCCCGCAGGCCGGCCGGACGGCCCTGGTCGTCGCGCAGTTCCTGCGCGGTCACCTCGAGGTCGACCTTCGCCGCGACACCGGTCAGGTCGCCGGTCGCCGGCGGGGCGCCCGCGGTGCCCGGGCTCTGCAGTGTGAACGCCGTCTGGAACAGCGGCGGGCGGGCCGGCGACCGGGTCGGGGCGAGTTCCTCCACCAGCCGCTCGAACGGCACGTCCTGGTGGCCCAGCGCCGCCACCGTGCGTTCGCGGACCCGGGCCAGCACCTCCCGCAGGGTCGGGTCGCCGGCCAGGTCGGTGCGCACCACGAGCGTGTTGACGAAGAAGCCGACCAGGTCGTGCAGCGCCTCGTCGGACCGGCCCGCCACGGCCGAGCCGATCGGGACGTCGGTGCCGGCGCCGAGTCGGGTGAGCGTCACCGCGAGCGCCGCCTGCAGCGCCATGAACACGGTGACACCCTCGGCTCGGGCCAGCTCGGCCACCGCCCGGTGCAGCTCGGCCGGCAGGTGCAGCGCGACGCCGTGCCCGCGGTGGCCGGCGACGGCGGGCCGCGGGTGGTCGTACGGCAGGGCGATCTCCTCCGGGACGCCGGCCAGGGTGTCCCGCCAGTAGGCGACCTGGCGCGACAGCACGCTGTCCGGGTCGGCCGGGTCGCCGAGCAGTTCGCGCTGCCAGCGGGCGTAGTCGGCGTACTGCACGGGCAGCGGCGCCCAGTCGGGTTCCCGTCCGGCCCGCCGGGCGACGTACGCCGTCGTCAGGTCCCGGGCCAGCGGCCCGGCCGACCAGCCGTCCGTGGCGATGTGGTGCACGACCAGGAGTAGCTGCGACTCGCTGCCGGCCTCGTGCAGCCAGGCCCGGATCGGCACCTCGGTGGCCAGGTCGAACGGCTGCTCGGCCAGCGCGGTCAGCTCCTCCGGCCCGGCGGCCGTGCCCAGCCGTGGACCGGCCTCGGCGACGGACAGCACCCGCTGGTACGGGACGCCGTCCACGGTGGTGAAGACCGTGCGCAGCACCTCGTGCCGGTCCATGACGTCGCGCAGCGCCGCGGCCAGGGCGCCGCGGTCGGCCTCGGGCAGGCGGATCACCGACGAGACGTGGTAGGTGGCGGACGGACCCTCCAGCTCGTGCAGGAACCACAGTCGTTGCTGCGCGAAGGAGACCGGCGCCAGCTCGGCCCGCGGGCCGGCGGTCAGCGGCGGCTGGGTCGTGCCGTCCCAGCGACCCGCCAGCCCGGCCGGGGTCGGGGCGTCGAACAGCGTACGGATGTCGAGTTCGGCGCCGAGCAGGGTCCGCAGCCGCGAGATCAGCCGTACGGCGAGCAGCGAGTGCCCGCCGAGCGCGAAGAAGTTGTCGTGCGGTCCTACCCGTGGCACGCCGAGCACCTGGGCGAACGCCTCGGCGATCAGGTCCTCCTGAGCGCTCGCGGGCCGGTCCTCGGCGCCGGTGGTGCCGGCCGCGGGGGCCGGCAGCGCCCGGTGGTCGACCTTGCCGTTGACCGTCAGCGGCAGCTCCGCCAGCTCGACCACCGCCGCCGGGACCAGGTGGCCCGGCAGCCGGCCGGCCAGGTGCTCGCGCAGCTCGCCGGCCGGCGCGTGGCCGACGACGTAGGCCACCAGGGCGTCGTCGCGGGCCACGACCACCGCCTGGGTGACCGCCGGGTGGGTGAGCAGGGCGGCCTGGATCTCCCCGGGCTCGACCCGGTAGCCACGCACCTTGAGCTGGTCGTCGGCGCGTCCGGCGAAGTCGAGCTGGCCGTCCGGCGTCCACCGGGCCAGGTCGCCCGTGCGGTACATCCGCTCGCCGGCACGGAACGGGTCGGCCACGAAGCGCTCGGCGGTCAGGTCGGGGCGGCCGAGGTAGCCGCGGGCCACCTGGGCGCCGGCGACGTAGAGCTCGCCGGTGACGCCGGGCGGCAGGGACCGCAACGCGTCGTCGAGCACGTAGGCCCGCCCGTTGGCGATCGGCGTGCCGATCGTCGGGTGCGCGTCCGGAGCCAGCGGGTGCGACATGCTGGCGCAGACGGTCGTCTCGGTCGGGCCGTACGCGTTGATCAGGCGCCGGCCCGGCGCCCAGCGGCGCAGGACGTCCGCGTCGAGCGCCGACCCGGCGGACACGAGTGTGGTGACCGACGGCAGGGCGTCCGGCTCCAGCACCGCGAGCACCGCGGGCGGCAGCGTGACGTGGGTGACGCCGTGGGTGGCCACGACCTCCTCGAGCCCACCGCCGGGGCGCAGCGCCGTGGCGGGCGCGACCACCAGCGTCGCGCCGGCGGCGAGGGCGGTGAGCAGCTCCGAGGTCGCCGCGTCGAAGCCGATCGAGGCGAACTGCAGGATCCGGGCGCCGGGTGCGATCCCGAACCGCTCGATCTGCGCCAGCGCCAGGTTGACCGCGCCGCCGTGGGTCAGCACCACCCCCTTGGGCCGGCCGGTCGAGCCGGAGGTGTAGATGACGTACGCGGCGTCGGCGGCGGTGACCCGGACGTCGACGGGCTCGCCGGAGAGCCCGTCCAGGTCCCGCTCACCGATCGTGGTGACCGTGACATCGGGCACCGCGGCGACCGGTGTGCCATCGGTGAGGACGAGGTCCGTGCCGCTGTCGCCGAGCAACTGGGCCAAGCGGGCGGCCGGTTGGCCCGGTTCGACCGGCAGGTATGCCGCGCCGGCCTTGAGCACGCCGAGCAGCGTGGTCACGAGGGCGGTCCCGCGGTCCATCACCACCGCCACCACCGCCCCGCGGCGCACCCCGCGCCGGAGCAGCAGCCGCGCGATCCGGTTGGCCCGGGCGTCCAACTGCGCAAAGGAGCAGTCGATCCCGGCGCCGGCGAGCGCGGTCGCGTCCGGCGTCCGGCGCACCTGGGCCTCGACGAGTTCGGCCACGGACAGGGCGGGGACGGCTCGCGTGGTGTCGTTGAACGCGCCGAGCTGCCGCTCGATCTCGTCCGCGGGCCGGATCGCCACGTCGGCGAGGCGGGCCTGCTCGCCGCCGTCCAGGGCGGTCACCAGCGCGGACGTCAGATTGTCCAGCGCGGTGCCGACGAGGGCGGCCACGGCCCGGGGTTGCGCCGGGGCGGCGGCGTCGACCGTGATCACGAAGTCGGCGCCGAGGTCGTCGATCGACACGCCGAGCGGGTAGTTGGCCCGTTCCTGCATGAACACCGACCGGATGCCGCCGGTGGCCGCCCGGTCCGGCCGTCCGCCGGTGTCCCGCTCGCTGTGCCGGTAGTTGAACACCGAGCTGAACAGCGGCACGTCGGTGGGCACGCCGCTGGCCTGCTGCGCGACCGACAGCGGCAGGTGCTCGCGTTCCAGCAGCGCCGCCAGTTGCGTCCGCATCCCGCGTACGGCGTCGAGCACGCCGACGTCCGCCAGCCGGACGCGCGCCGGCAGCGTGTTCATGAACAGGCCCAGCGCCCGGCCGGCGCCGGCGCCGGCGTTCGTCCGGCCCAGCAGGACCGTGCCGAACACCACGTCGTCGCGGCCGGAGACCGTGCCCAGGACCCGCGCCCAGGCGACGTGCCACAGGGTGGCCGGGCTGACGCCCAGCCGGCGGGCGACCTCCCGGACCCGGACGGCCGGCTCGCCGTCGAGGACCAGGTGGTCCCGTACGGTCGCCGCGCCGTCACCGTGCACGTCGGTCAGGCCGTACGGGGCGGTCGTCGTGGTGACGTCCCCGAGCAGTTCCGCGAAGTAGTCGTCCGGTTCCCCGGCGCGGCGCCGGGCCTCGGCGACGAAGTCGCGGAAGGGCGTCGCGGGCGGCAGGTCGTCGCCGTGCCCGGCCAGGAAGGCCCGCACCTCGCGCAGCAACTGGTCGGTGCCGGTGTGGTCCTGCACGAGGTGGTGCATGCGGAGCAGGCCGAGCTGCCGGCCGGTGCCGTCGCCGGTGGTGTGCAGGTCCATCAGCGGCGGGCTGGTCAGGTCCATCGTCCGGCCCACGGCGGCGACCAGGGCGGCCACCGGGTCGGTGGTCCCCGCGGGGAGCGTCACCTCGGTGACCGGCAGGGTGGCCGTGCGTCTCACCACCTGCACCGGCTCGGGCAGACCGTCCCAGTGCACGCCGGTGCGGTAGACGTCGTGCCGGTCCACGACCCGCTGCAGGGCCTCGGCGAAGCGGTCCCGGTCGGTCTCGCCGGTGAACTCCAGGACCACGACCGAGACGTACGCGTCGGCGCCCTCCCCCGCCATGAGGTGGTGGAAGAGCAAGCCCTCCTGCAGGGGCGCCAGCGGGTAGACGTCGGCGACGGCGGCGGCGCCGCCGTCGACGGCGGTGACGATGCGGTCGATGTCGGCCTGGCTCAGGTCGACGAGCGGCAGCAGGTCCGGGGTGATGGTCCGCGCGTCCGCCGGGATCAGGTTGGGCGGGACGGCCTCGGTGGGCACGGTGGCGGCGCCGGCGAGCCCGGCGGGCGTGGGCGCGCGGAACAGGTCGCGCACCGCCACCGCGAGGCCGTGCCCGCGTAGCTGGTCGATGAGCCGGACGGCGAGCAGGGAGTGCCCGCCGAGGGCGAAGAAGTCGTCGTCCACGCCGACGTCGGGCACGCCGAGAACGTCGGCGAAGGCCGCGCACAGCAATTCTTCGCGCGGATTCGCCGGGGGCCGTCCGGTCGACACGTATTCCGGTTCGGGGAGTGCGGTGGTGTCGACCTTGCCGTTGGCGTTCAACGGCAACGCCGCCAACTCCACCACCACCGACGGCACCATGTAATCCGGCAACCGCTCACCCACGAACGCCCGCAACCCCCGCACCGAACCATCCGCCACCACATACGCCACCAACCCCTGCCCCCGCGCCACCACCACCGCCTGCCGCACCCCCGCAAACCGCAACACCACCGCCCGCACCTCACCCAACTCCACCCGAAAACCCCGCACCTTCACCTGCTCATCCACCCGCCCCGCGAACACCAACTCCCCACCCACAGACCACCGCGCCCGATCCCCCGTCCGATACAACCGCTCACCCACCCCAAACGGCGACGCCACAAACCGCTGCGCCGTCAACCCCACCCGCCCCGCATAACCCCGAGCCACCTGCACACCACCCACATAAACCTCACCCACCACCCCCACCGGAACAGGCCGCAAACCCTCATCCAAAACCCACACCGAACAATTCGCCAACGGCCCACCCATCGACACCCCACGACCCGCCACCACCACACCACACGACACAATCACCGAACACTCCGTCGGCCCATACGCATTCGACAACACCCGACCACCCGCCCACGCCCACGCCGTCGCCTCACCAATCGCCGACGACCCCACCACCACATCCCGCCAATGAGCAAAACCCCGGATCCAACACCTCCAACAACGACGGCACCACACTCGCCGCCCCCACATCCAACCCCGCCAAACCCACCGGATCCCGCCGCTCATCCTCCGACGCCACCACCAACCGAACACCCCCGACAACGCCACCCCCACATCCAACACCGACGCATCAAAACTAAACGACACAAACTGCAACAACCCCCACCCCCACCCACCAACCGCGGCCCCAACACCGACACCACATTCACCAAACCCGCATGCGAACACGCCACCCCTTCGGCACCCCCGTCGAACCCGACGTATAAATCACATACGCCAAAGACAACGGCAACACCACCACACCCGGATCCCCACCCCCACCACATCCAACCCCGCCATAACCGACTCATCCACCACCAACACCGCACCAGAATCCGCCACCATGAACTCCCGCCGCGCCACCGGCAACCCCGGATCCACCGGCACAAAACCCGCACCCGCCTTCCACACCCCCACCATCGCCACCACCACATCCACCCCACGCGGCAAACACACCCCCACCACCGAATCCACACCCACACCCACCGACACCAAAAAATTCGCCACCCGATTCGACAACACATCCAACTCCACAAACGACAACACCACCCCACCACACACCACCGCCGGCGCATCCGGCGTCAACCCCACCCACACCCGAAAACCATCCAGCACCGAACCCCAACCCACGTCCGTCACCGGACCCGAGGCGAAGCGCACGAGACGCCCGTACTCCTCGTCCGGCAGGACCGGCGCCGCCGCGACGCGGAGGCCGGGCTCCGCGACCAGCGCCTCCAGCAGCCGCACCCAGCGGGCGGCCAGCGCCACCACCGACTCGGTGTCGAACAGGTCCGCCGCACCGGTCAGCGATCCGCGCAGGCCGGCGGGACGCCCCTCGTCGTCGAACGCCTCGCCGATGTTGAGTTCGAGGTCGAACTTGGCGACCACGTCCGTGCGGGCGGCGGCCGGGGTGGCCGGGCCGCCCAGGGCGGAGCGACGCCGGCCCGGCAGGTTCTGCAGGGTGCACATGACCTGGAACAGCGGATGCCGGGCCGCCGAACGCACCGGCGCCAACTCCTCCACCAGCCGCTCGAACGGCACGTCCTGATGCTCCAACGCGTCCAACCCACGCTCACGGACCCGACCCAGCAGCTCCCGGAACGACGGATCCCCCGTCAGGTCCGCACGCACCACAAGCGTGTTGACGAAGAAACCGATGACGTCGTCCAACGCCTCGTCGTCACGCCCGGCCACGGCGGTGCCGAGCGGGATGTCGTCGCCCGCGCCGTGGCGGGACAGCAGCACCGCCAGGGCCGCCTGCACCACCATGGACACGGTGACCCCCTCGGCGCGGGCCAGGTCCAGGACGGCCCGGTGCGTCCGCGCCGGGAGTTCGAGCGGGGTGGCGACGCCGCGATGGGTCGGGACGGCCGGCCGGGGCCGATCGGCGGGCAGGACGGTCTCCTCCGGCGCGCCGGCGAGGGCGTCACGCCAGTACGCGATCTGCCGCGCCAGCAGGCTGTCCGGGTCGTTCTCGTCGCCCAGCACCCGACGCTGCCACACCGCGAAGTCCGCGTACTGCACGCGCAGCGGCGTCCAGTCCGGGGCGGCGCCGGCGGCTCGTGCCTCGTACGCGTGCAGCAGGTCGCGGACGAGCATCCCGACGGACCAGCCGTCCGAGGCGATGTGGTGCACCACCATCACCAGCGCCGGACCGTCGGCGTCCTCGGACAGCCAGGCCCGGAACGGCACCTGCGCGCCGAGGTCGAAGTCGCCCTCGACCGGCGACCAGCCGAGCCGCCAGCCCACCTCGGCCGCCGGAAGCACCCGCTGGTACGGCTGCCTCTCCTCCACCGGGAACACCGACCGCAGCACCTCGTGCCGGTCCAGCACGTCGCGCACCGCCACCTCCAGCGCCGACTCGTCGAAGCTGGACGGGAGGCCGACGCGTACCGGGATGGTGTACAGGCCGCCGGCGCCCTCCCACCGCGACAGGAACCACAGGCGCTGCTGACCGTAGGACAGCGGCACCCGGTCCGGTCGGGTCACCTCGGTGAGGCTCACCGCCGGCGTGTCCGCGGCGGGCCCGATCAGCCGGGCCAGGCGGGCGGGCGTCGGCGCGGCGAAGACCACGCGCACCGGGGGCCGTACGCCGAAGACGCGGGCGATCCGCGCCACCAGCCGCACCGCCAGCAGCGAGTGTCCGCCCAGGGCGAAGAAGTCGTCGTCGACGCCGAGGTCGTCCACCCCGAGCACCTCGGCGAAGATCGCGCAGAGCAGTTCCTCGCGCACGTCGGCGGGAGCCCGCCCGGTGGTCACCGTCGCCGGAGCCGGCAGGGCGCGGACGTCCACCTTGCCGTTGGCGTTCAGCGGCAGTGCGGCCAGCTCGACGACCGCCGACGGCACCATGTAGTCGGGCAGCCGCTCGCCCACGAACCCCGGGAGACCGTCGAGCAGCCCGTCGGCGACGACGTAGGCCACCAACCGCTCGTCGCGAACGACCACCACGGCCTGCCGCACGGCCGGATGCTGAAGCACCACCGCCCGCACCTCGCCCGGCTCCACCCGAAAGCCCCGGATCTTCACCTGCTCGTCGGCCCGACCGGCGAACACCAGATCACCACCGCCGGTCCACCGGGCCCGGTCCCCGGTGCGGTAGAGCCGCTCACCGGTGCCGAGCGGCGACGCGACGAACCGTTGCGCGGTCAGCGCCACGCGACCCGGATAGCCGCGAGCCACCTGCACACCGCCGACATACACCTCACCGACCACGCCCACCGGCACCGGCTGCAACCACTCGTCCAGCACCAGCACCGAGGTGTTCGCCACCGGGGCGCCCATCGGCACCGGCCCGGCGCCGCCGTCGACCTCACCGGCGGTCACCATCACCGACGCCTCGGTCGGCCCGTACGTGTTCACCAGCCGCCGCCCCCGCGACCACACCCGCGCGGTCCGCTCCGACACCGCCGACGCGCCCACCAGCACGGTGTCGGTCTCCGCCATCTCCTCCGGCGCCACGACCTCCAACAGGGACGGCACCACGCTCGCCGAGTCGACGGCCAACCCGGCCAGCAGCCGGGGGTCACCACGCTGCTCCTCGGTGGCGATCACCAACGTCGCCCCGGACACCAGCGCCATCCCGACGTCCAACACCGACGCGTCGAAGCCGAACGAGGCGAACTGCAGCACCCGCCGACCGACCGCCGCACCCACCACCGGCGCGAAGACGGACACCACATTCCACAGGCCGGCGTGGGTGCACGCGACGCCCTTGGGCACACCGGTCGACCCGGAGGTGTAGATGACGTAGGCGACCGACAGCGGCAGCACCGGCGCCGGCGGGGCGACGTCGGCGGCCGAGTCGCTCGCGGCCAGCACACCCTCGTCGACCACCGTGGAGGCGCCCGAGTCGGCCAGGATGAAGTCCCGCCGGGCCGGCGGCAGAGCCGGATCCACGGGCACGAAACCCGCGCCGGCCTTCCACACGCCCACCATCGCCGCGACCACGTCCACGCCCCGCGGCAGGCAGATGCCCACCACGGCGTCGCGGCGTACCCCGGTCGCCCTCAGGTGGGCGGCGATCCGGCTCGCGCGCTCGTCCAGGTCGGCGTAGGTGAGCGTGGTGCCGTCGCACACCACCGCCGGCGCCTCCGGGGTGGTCCGGGCCCGGTCCTGGAAGCGCTCCAGCACGCTGCCCGCGCCGAAGTCCTCGGCCGGGCCCGACGCGAAGCCGCCCAGCCGGGCCCGCTCGTCGTCGAGGACGACGTCCACGACCCGTACCGGTGCCTGCGGCACGGCCGTGACCTGCTCGACCACCCGCACCCACCGCGCGGCGAGACCGCGCACGGAGGTCTCGTCGAACAGATCCGCCGCGCCGACCAGCACGCCGTGCATGCCCGCGGGCCGCCCCTGCTCGTCGAACCACTCGCCGGCGGTCAGCTCCAGGTCGAAGCGGGCGGTGCTCTGCGCGGGCACCGGCGGCGGGGTCCCCGGGCGGGCGGCACCGGGCTGTTCGAGGTTCTGCAGGGTGACCATGACCTGCGCGAGTGGCGGGCGGGCGAGCGAACGGGCCGGGGCCAGCTCCTCGACCAGCCGCTCGAACGGCACGTCCTGATGCTCCAGGGCGTCCAGACCACGCTCACGAACCCGACGCAGCACCTCCTGGAACGTCGGGTCGCCGGTCAGGTCGGTGCGGATCACCAACGTGTTGACGAAGAAACCGACCACGTCGTCCAACGCCTCGTCACCACGCCCGGCCACCGCCGAGCCGATCGGAATGTCAGCGCCCGCACCCAACCGCGACAGCAACACCGCCAGAGCCGCCTGCACCACCATGAACACCGTGACGCCCTCCGCCCGGGCGAGGGCGCTCAGGCGGGCGTGGGTCTCCGCCGGTACGGCGAACCCGGCGGCCACGCCCCGGTGGCTGGGCAGCGGCGGGCGCGGCCGGTCGAACGGCAGCGGCAGCTCCTCCGGTACGCCGCTGAGCTGGGCACGCCAGAAGTCGATCTGCCGGGCGATCAGGCTGTCCGGATCGGCCTCGTCGCCCAGCACGGCGCGCTGCCACAGCGCGAAGTCGGCGTACTGCACGGGCAGGGGCGCCCAGTCCGGCGCCGAGCCGGCGCGTCGGGCCTCGTACGCCGCGAGGACGTCGCGGCGCAGCGGCGCGAGGGACCAGCCGTCCGTGGCGATGTGGTGCAGCACCACGACCAGCCGGCGCTCGTCGGGGCCGGTGCGCAGCAGCGCGGCCCGCACCGGCACCTCGTTCGCCAGGTCGAACGGCCGGCGCACCCGCTCGGCGACGGCCTGCGCCGGATCGCCCGGCACGTCGGCTACCTCCAGCCGCCAGTCCAGCTCGGACATGGGGAGGATCCGCTGGTACGGCTCGCCGTCGACGGCGGGGAACAGCGTCCGCAGCACCTCGTGCCGCGCCAGCACGTCGCGCAGCGCGAGGGCCAGCGCCGCCTCGTCCACGTCCGCGCTGAAGCGGGCGACGACCGAGCTGTTGTAGGTGGCGTCGTGGTCGAGCTGGGCGAGGAACCACAGCCGCTGCTGGCCGTACGAGAGGGGGATCCGGTCCGGGCGCGGCGCGGCGACGAGGGCGGGACGCGTGGGCCGGCCGGCGTCCTCGGGCAGCAGATCCGCCAGCCCGGCGGGGGTCGGGTGCTGGAACAGCTCGCGGATCTCCAGGTCGACGCCGAGCAGCGCGCGGATCCGCGCCAGCAGCCGGACGGCCAGCAGCGAGTGGCCGCCGAGCTGGAAGAAGTCGTCGTCGACGCCGACCGTGCCGACACCGAGCGTGTCGGCGAAGGCCTCGCAGAGCAGGGCCTCGCGCGGATTCACCGGCGCGCGGTGAACGCCGCCCGCGGTTTCGCGCTCCGGGGCCGGCAGCGCCCTGCGGTCCACCTTGCCGTTGGCGGTCAGCGGCAGCCGCTCCAGCACCACCACGGTGGAGGGCACCATGTACTCGGGCAGCCGGCCGGCGATGAACCGCTGGACCTGCCCGCCGCCGGTCTCCTCGTCGGCGACCACGTAGGCCACCAGGCGCTCGTCGCGCACGACGACGACGGCCTGGGTCACCGCGGGGTGGGCCAGCGCCGCGGCCTCCACCTCGCCCGGCTCGATGCGGTAGCCGCGGACCTTGACCTGGTCGTCGGCGCGGCCGGTGAAGACGAGCTGCCCGCCGTGCGTCCAGCGGGCCCGGTCGCCGGTGCGGTACATCCGCGCGCCGTCGCCGGACGGGTCGGCGACGAACCGTTCCGCGGTCAGGCCGGGGCGCCCCGCGTACCCGCGGGCGAGCTGCGCGCCGGCGATGTAGAGCTCACCGTTCACCCCGACGGGCACCGGCCGGCACCGCTCGTCGAGCACGTAGAGGCGGGTGTTGGCCGTGGGCCGGCCGATCGGGACCACCGCACCGGGGTCGTCGCCGGCGCGGACCTCGTACGTGCAGCAGCCGACCACCGTCTCGGTCGGGCCGTACTCGTTGACGACGACCGAGCCGGGCGCCCGGGCGAGCCAGTCCCGCACCTCGGCGCCGGGCAACTGCTCGCCGCCGACGACGAACCGCCGGGCCACGGTGGCGTGCTGCTCGGGCGGCACCAGCGCGCCCAGCAGCGGCAGGTGCGCCGGGACGACCTTGACCAGCCCGAAGCCGCCGGACGTCCGGACCAGGTCGGCGAGGCCTTCGGCGCCGCCGGTCGGGCTGACCGTCACCGCGGAACCCGTGATCAGCGGCAGGAACAGGCTGGTCACGGTGAGGTCGAACGCCAGGGACGAGTGCAGCGGCGCCCCGCCCGCCGCGCCGTCGGCGTAGTCCCGGCGGGCCCAGGTCAGATAGTTGGCCAGTCCGGCGTGCGTGACGGCGACGCCCTTGGGCCGGCCGGTCGAGCCGGAGGTGTACATCACGTAAGCCAGGGCGTCACCGGCCGGCGCGGCGGCGGGGGCGGTGTCCGGCGCCAGGCTCAGTGCCGTCACGGTGAGCGCGTCGTCGATCGCCAGCACCGGCAGCCCGCCGACGGACAGCTCGTCGAGCGTGTCCTCGGTGCCGACCAGCACGACGGCGTTGCTGTCGGCCAGCACGAATCCGGCCCTTTCGGCGGGCTGGTGGATGTCGATCGGCAGGTATGCGGCGCCGGCCTTCCACACGCCCAGCAGCACCGGCACCAGGTCCGCCGACGGCGGCAGCGCCACCGCGACGACCCTCTCCGGTCCGGCGCCGTGCTGCCGCAGGACGTGCGCCAGCCGGTTCGCCCGCGCGTCGAGGTCACGGTACGACAGCCGCAGCCCCTCGCACACGACGGCGGTCGCCTCGGGTCGCCGCGTCACCTGCTCGGCGATGAGCGGCAGGATCGACGGCGCGACACCGGTCAGCGTGGTCTCGTTCCACTCCCGCAGCATCCGGCGCTCGTCGTCGCCGGGCACGTCGATCTCGTACGGCCGTAGCTGCGGCACCGCGGTGACCTGACGCAGCACCCGCACCAGCCGGGCCGTCACCGCCTCGGCCGTGGCCTGCTCGAACAGGTCCGCGGCCAGGACCACCGAGCCGCGCAGTCCGCCCGGCCGGCCGTCGGCGTCGTAGGCCTCGCTGACCGTCACCTCGATGTCGAACTTCGAGGAGACCGGTTGCCGCGCGGCGGGCGCGGCCGGACGGCGGCGGGGATCGGCCAGGCTCGTGCGCTGGTTCTGCACGGTGAGCATGACCTGCGCCAGCGGTGGGCGGGCCAGCGAGCGGGCCGGCGCCAGCTCCTCGACCAGCCGTTCGAACGGCACGTCCTGGTGCGCGAACGCGGCCAGGCTGCGCTCGCGGACCCGGCCCAGCACCTCCTGGAACGTCGGGTCGCCGGTCAGGTCGGTGCGGATCACCAGCGTGTTGACGAAGAAGCCGACGAGATCGTCGAGCGATTCGTCGGTACGCCCGGCCACCGCCGACCCGATCGGGATGTCGGTGCCGGCGCCCAGTCGCGACAGCAGCACCGCCAGCGCGGCCTGCACGACCATGTAGACGGTCGCGCCCTCGTCCTGCGCGACCCGCAGCACCGCCGCGTGCAGCTCGGCCGGCACGTCGAGGACGACGCGGTGCCCGCGGTGGCTCGTGACGGCCGGCCGCGGACGGTCGACGGGCAGCTCCAGTTCCTCGGGTACCCCGGCGAGCGCCTCCCGCCAGTAGCCCAGTTGGCGGGCGATGCGGCTGCCGGGGTCGCTCTCCTCGCCGAGCAGCTCACGTTGCCACAGCGCGTAGTCGGCGTACTGGACCGGCAGCGGCGTCCACCGCGGCGCGTGCCCGGCCTCGCGCGCGGCCAGCGCCTCGGTCAGGTCCCGCGCGAGGGGGCTCATCGACCATCCGTCGCTGGCGATGTGGTGCAGCACGACGACGAGCAGCACCACACCGTCGGGCCCGCGCAGCAGCTCGGCCCGGAAGGGAATGTCCCGGCTCAGGTCGAAGACCCGCTGCGTGCACTCCGCGACCGCCGCGGCCAGGTCACCCTCGACGGTCACCACCGTGAGCCGCCAGTCCAGCTCGGCGGTGCTCAGGATCCGCTGGTACGGCTCCCCGTCGATCGTCGGGAACACGGTCCGCAACGCCTCGTGGCGGGCCAGCACGTCGCCGAGCGCGGCGCCGAGCACCTCGACATCGACGTCGGACGGCATGGTGACGACGTGCGGCGAGTTGTAGGAGCTGTCCGCGTCGAGCTGGGCCAGGAACCACAGCCGCTGCTGGGCGTGCGACAGCGGGATCCGTTCGGGGCGTTCGCCGGCGATCAGGGCGGGTCGTGCCGCCGTCTCGGTGTCGGCCAGGTGCGCGGCGATCCCGGCGGGGGTGGGCTGCTCGAACAGGGTCCGGATCTCCAACTCGGCGCCGAGGACCACCCGCACCCGAGAGATCAACCTCACCGCCAGCAGGGAGTGCCCACCCAGGGCGAAGAAGTCGTCATCCACCCCGACCGTGTCGACACCGAGCACGTGCGCGAACGCGTCACACAGCGCCTGCTCCCGCTCGTTGGCCGGCTCCCGGCTCGACCCACCGGCATACTCCGGCGCCGGCAACCCCTTCCGATCCAACTTGCCGTTACCGGTCAACGGCAGCTCGGTCAGGGACACGAACGCCGACGGCACCATGTGCTCCGGCAGCCGCCCGGCCACAAACTCCCGTAGCCCGTCCACCGGACCGTCCGCCACCACATACGCCACCAGACGCCTGTCCCCCGGCTGATCCTCACGGGCGACCACCACCGCCCGCTCAACCACCGGATACGCCCCGACGACGGCCTGGACCTCACCCGGCTCGACCCGATAACCACGAATCTTCACCTGATCATCAGCGCGACCGGCGAACTCCACCACCCCGTCGGCGGTCCACCGCACCCGATCCCCGGTCCGATACCACCGCACCCCACCCGCGCCGGCAACGAACCGCGCCGCGGTCAAACCCGGCCGACCGGCGTAGCCCCGCGCGACCTGCGGGCCACTCACATACAACTCGCCGACCACACCCACCGGGACGGGTTGCAACCACTCGTCCCACACCACCACCCGCATATTCGGCACCGGCAACCCCAACACCCCACCCGAACCGGTCATCGGACCGGTCAGCACACCGATCGTGGTCTCCGTCGGGCCATAGTGGTTGAACACCGGCCGACCCACCGACACCACCGCATCCACCAACTGCGGCGCCGCCGCCTCACCACCGAGCACCAGTGACCCCGACGGCAGCACCGCCTCCACCCCACCGGCGGCTAGGGCAGCCAGGTGCGACGGGACGGCCTTCACATGCTCGATCTCGTGCTCACGCCAATACCCCGCCACCGCCGCCGGATCCACCACCATGTCCGCGTCCAGCACGTGCAGACAGCCGCCCGTGGCGAGACTGGTGAAGATCGTCGTGTTACCCAGATCCGTCACCTGCGCCTGCAACAAGCCGTAACGCGCACCCGGCGCACCCCACCCGAGACGCCGAGGCACCGCCGCCACGTAGTTCGCTAGACCCCGCTGCGTGACACCGACACCCTTCGGACGCCCCGTCGACCCCGACGTGTAGATCACGTAAGCCAAAGCGTCCAACGGCACGTCTACACCCGGCGCCTCGTCGGGCATGACGCCCAGCAGCGGATCGTCCACCGACACCGTCCGCATACCGGCGGGCAGATCACCCAACACCTCGTCCGTCCCGACAAGCACGGACACCCGCGCGTCGGTGAACATGAACGCCAGCCGATCCGTCGGCAAGCCCACGTCCACCGGTAGGTAGGCGCCGCCGGCCTTCCACACCGCCACCATCCCCACAACCATGTCCACACCACCCGGCAGGGCCAGACCCACCACCGAATCCACACCCACACCGTTGGCCCGCAACACCCGAGCCAGACGATTCGCCCGCGCATCCACCTGCGCGAACGTCAACGACACACCACCACCCACCACCGCCGGCGCACCCGGACACGCCGCCACCTGCCGCTCGAACAACGACACCACCGACACATCCACACCCAACAGGACCTCACCCACACCGGCCGACACCAGCCGCGCCAGATCCTCCTCACCCGACACCGCAACGGCACGCACCAACACCGACGGATCCGCCGCCACCTGCTCCAACACCCGCACCCACCCGGCCGACAACCGCCGCACCGAACCCGCATCGAACAGGTCCGCCGACACGATCACGGCGCCCTGGAGACCTGCCGGCCGCCCGCGTCCGTCGACGCTCTCCTTGGCGATGACCTCGACGTCGAACTTGGACGCCGTGGTCGACGGGCCGCTGCCGGTCCGCTCGGCGCGGGATGCGTCCTCCACGGCCGCCGCTCCGAAGTTCTGCAGGCTCAGCATGACCTGGAACAGCGGGTGCCGGCTGAGCCTGCGCGTCGGGGCCAGTTCCTCGACGATCCGGTCGAACGGCACGTCCTGGTGGTCGAAGGCGGTCAGGCTGCGGTCCCGGACGCGGCGGACCGCGTCGCGGAACGTGGGGTCGCCGCTCAGGTCGGTGCGGATGACGAGCGTGTTGATGAAGAAGCCGACGAGGTCGTTGAGGCTCTCGTCGGTGCGCCCGGCCACCGACGAGCCGACCGGGATGTCGGTGCCCGCGCCGACCCGGGACAGCAGGACCGCCAGGGCCGCCTGCAACACCATGAACAGCGTGGCGCCCTCGGCGCGGGCCAGCTCGACGAGCCGGGCGTGCACGTCGGCCGGCACGGTGAAGTCGGTGGCGTGGCCCTGGTTGCCGGCCACCGCGGGCCGGGGATGGTCGTAGGGCAGGTCGAGTTCGTCGGGGATCCCGTCGAGGGCCTGTCGCCAGTAGCCGAGCTGCTCGGCGGCGACGCTGGCCGGGTCGGCCTCGTCGCCGAGCAGTTCGCGTTGCCACAGGGCGTAGTCGGCGTACTGGACCGGCAGCGGCGCCCAGTCGGGGGCCCGTCCGGCGCTGCGGGCGGCGTACGCGGTGTGGACGTCGCGCCGCAGCACGCCCACCGACCAGCCGTCGGCGGCGATGTGGTGCACGACGAGGACGAGCACCCGGTCGGGGCCGGAGGTCAGCAGCGACGCGCGGATCGGCACGTCGCGGGCGAGGTCGAAGGGCAGCCGTACCCGGTCGGCGACGGCCTGCGCCGGGTCACCGGTCACCTCGGCGACCTCGAGGCGCCAGTCGAGGTCGGCCGGCGGCAGCACCTGCTGGTGTGGTTCGCCTTCGGCGGTCGGGAAGACGGTCCGGAGCACCTCGTGGCGTCCGAGCACGTCGCGCAGGGCCGCGGTGAGCGTGGCCGGGTCGGTCCCGGCGGGCAGCCGCAGCACGACCGGCAGGTGGTAGGTGGCGTCGTCGGGGTCGACCTGAGCCAGGAACCAGAGCCGGCGCTGCGCGAACGACAACGGAATCATCGGGCTTCCTCCCCGCGCATCGGGCGCAGTGCGGGCCGGTTCGGCCGCTGGGACGGTTGGGTCTGCAGGTGGGCGGCCAGGCCGGCCGGGGTGGGGTGCTGGAAGACCGTGCGGATCCGCACCTCGGTGTGCAGGGCCGCCCGGATCCGCGAGATCAGGCGCACCGCGAGCAGCGAGTGCCCGCCGAGGTCGAAGAAGTCGTCGTCGGCGCCGACATCGGCGAGGCCGAGAACGTCGGCGAACGCCCGGCACAGCGCGTCCTCGCGTTCGTCGGCCGGGGCCCGTCCGCGGCCGGCGGCCGGATGGTCGGGCCGGGGCAGCGCGTGCTGGTCCAGCTTGCCGTTCGCGGTGAGCGGGAAGTGGTCCACCACGGCCACCGCGGCGGGCACCATGTAGCCGGGCAGGAGCTGTCCGACGTGCCGGCGCAGGTCGTCGACCGGGCCGTCGGCGATGAGGTACGCGACCAGCCGGGGGTCGCCGGGTACGTCCTCGCGGGCGACGACCACCGCGTCGCGCACGGCGGGGTGGGTCAGGACGGCCGCGCGCACCTCGCCGGGCTCGATCCGGAAGCCTCGAATCTTCACCTGGTCGTCGGCTCGGCCGAGGAACTCGAGCGTCCCGTCGGCGGTCCACCGGGCCAGGTCGCCGGTGCGGTACACGCGCTGCCCGGGCTCGTACGGCGACGCCACGAACCGGTGCGCGGTGAGTCCCGCCCGGCCGAGGTAGCCCTGGGCGAGGCCGGCCCCGCCGACGTAGAGCTCACCGGTGACGCCGGCCGGGACGGGCTGCAGGGTGTCGTCGAGCAGATAGGTGCGCCACCCGGGCAGCGCGCGCCCGACGAGGCTGCCGTCGGCGGTCGCCACCAGCGCCGCGTCGAGCGCCGCGTGGGTGACGTGCACGGTGGTCTCGGTGATCCCGTACATGTTCACCAGTTGCGGGCCGTCCGGGAACGCGGCGTACCAGTCCCGCAGCCGGGACAGGTCGAGCGCCTCGCCGCCGAACACCACGTAGCGCAGCGTCAGCCGCGCGCGGGTGTCGTCGTCGAGCGCCGCCTGCAACTGGGCGAAGGCCGAGGGTGTCTGGCTCAGCACGGTCACCCGCTGCCGCGCCAGCACGTCGAGGAACTCGTTCGGCGAGCGGGTCACCTCGTACGGCACCACCACGAGCCGGCCGCCGGTCAGCAGCGCGCCCCACATCTCCCACACGGAGAAGTCGAAGGCGAAGGAGTGGAAGCACGTCCACACGTCGTCGGGACCCACCTCGAAGCGTTGCCGCGCGGCCGCCAGCAGGTCCATCACGCTGCGGTGGGTCACCACGCACCCCTTGGGCGCGCCGGTCGAGCCAGACGTGTAGATCACGTACGCCGGTTGGTCCGGCAGTACCGGGCCGCCGCGTTCGGCGTCGGTCAGCGGCGAGCCGTCGGGGTGGGCCACGGCGGGGTCGAGCGCCGGCACACCGGGGAAGTCGCCGGCGCCGACAACGCACACCGCGCCGGCGTCGGCCACCATGTAGGCCGCCCGGCCCGCCGGCTGCTGGGGGTCGATCGGCAGGTACACCGCGCCGGCCTTGACCACACCCAGCAGCGAGGCCACGACGTCCACTCCGCGGTCCAGCAGCACGGCCACCACGGCACCCCGGGTCACTCCGTGCGCCAGCAGGGACCGGGCGATCCGGTTCGCCCGGTCGTCCAGCTCGCGGTAGGTGACGCTGTGCGGGCCGGCCGACACCGCGACCGCGTCCGGCGTCGCGGCGACCCGCGCCTGGAACGCTCCGGCCAGGGACTCGACCGCGACGGGCACCTCGCCCTCGGTGCCGCGGTCCAGCAGCGACTTGCGGGCGGTCTCGTCGAGCACCTGTACGGCCGTCAGCGCCCGCTCGGGCGTCGAGGCCAGCGCCTCGGTCAGGTCCGCGACCGCGGTGAGCAGCAGGTCGCCCAGTTCGCCGGGGTCCGCCGGGGCGACCGCGTCGACGCTCACCGCGAAGCCATCGCCCTGGTCGTCGACCGAGACGCTGACCGGGTAGCTCTGCCGCTCGCGCGTGCGGACCGTGCGCACGCCGAGCGACTCGTCCTGCCGCTGCTCGGTGCGGGTCCGCCGGCTGCTGTGCCGGTAGTTGAACAGCGAGGTGAACAGCGGGCTGTCCGCCGGCACTCCGCTCGCCTGCCCGGCGAGGGCCAGGGTGGCCTGCTCGTGGTCCATCAGCGCGATCAGCTGGGCGCGCATGACCTCCACGGCGTCGCGCACGCTGAGTTCGCCGGTGCGTAGCCGGGCGGGCAGGGTGTTGATGAACAGGCCCAGGGCCCGGCCGGCGTCCGCGCCGGCGGTCATGCGGCCCAGCAGCACGGTGCCGAAGACGACGTCGTCGCGGCCGGAGACCACGGCCAGGACCCGGGCCCAGGCGACGTGCCAGACGGTCGCCGGGCTGGTGCCGGCCTGCCGGGCGACGTCCCGGATGCGGGCGGCTACGGCGCCTTCGACGGTGAGCCGGCTCTGCCGGGTGCCGCTGCCGTCGCCGTGGACGTCCATCAGCCCGTACGGGGCGGTGGGTTCGGTCACGTCGCCCAGCAGTTCGGCGAAGAACTCCTGGTGCGCGCCGTCGTCCCGGCGGGCCCGGGCGACGAAGGAGCGGTAGGGCACCGGGGGCGGGAGCTGGCCGCCACGGCCGGCCATGATCTCGCGGATCTCGTGCAGCGCCTTGTCCATGCCGGTGTGGTCCTGCACCAGGTGGTGCATGCGCAGCAGGGCCAGCCGGCGTCCACCGCCGCCGGGCACCTCGGCGATGTGCAGGTCCAGCAGGGGTGGCCGGTCCAGGCTCATGGTCATGCCGACCTGCGCGACGAGCCGGTCGGCCGGGTCGGCGGGGCCCGGTTCCAGGTCGACGGCGGTGACGGGCAGGGTCGCCTCGCGCCACACCACCTGGATCGGGTGGGGCACGCCGTCCCAGAGCACCGCGGTCCGGTAGACGTCGTGGCGGGTGACGACCTGGTGCAGGGCCGCGGCGAAGGCGTCGAGCCGCTCGGCGTCGTCGAACTCCAGCACGACCGCGGTGACGTACGCGTCGTCGGCCCCGGCGTCGGCCATGAGGTGGTGGAAGAGCATGCCCTCCTGCAGGGGCGCCAGCGGGTAGACGTCGGCGACGTTGGCCGCGCCACCGTCCACGGTGTCCACCACGACGTCGATCTCCGCCGGGGACAGCGTGACCAGCGGCAGCATGTCCGGGGTGAGGGTCCGTGCGCCGGCCGGGATGCGGGCGTCCGGGACCTCGACGGCGTCCGGTTCGGCGGCGGCAGCCAGGCCGGCTGGGGTCGGCGTCCGGAACAGCGATCGTACGGAGGCGTCGAGGCCCCGGTCGCGTAGCTGGTCGATGAGCCGGACGGCGAGCAGGGAGTGCCCGCCGAGGGCGAAGAAGTCGTCGTCCACGCCGACCGTGTCCACGCCGAGCACCTGGGCGAAGACCGCGCAGACGGTTTCCTCCCGGAAGTCCGCCGGCGGGCGCGAGACGGAGCCGGTGAGCGCCGGTTCGGGGAGTGCGGTGGTGTCGACCTTGCCGTTGGCGTTCAACGGCAACGCCGCCAACTCCACCACCACCGACGGCACCATGTAATCCGGCAACCGCTCACCCACGAACGCCCGCAACCCCCGCACCGAACCATCCGCCACCACATACGCCACCAACCCCTGCCCCCGCGCCACCACCACCGCCTGCCGCACCCCCGCAAACCGCAACACCACCGCCCGCACCTCACCCAACTCCACCCGAAAACCCCGCACCTTCACCTGCTCATCCACCCGCCCCGCGAACACCAACTCCCCACCCACAGACCACCGCGCCCGATCCCCGTCCGATACAACCGCTCACCCACCCCAAACGGCGACGCCACAAACCGCTGCGCCGTCAACCCCACCCGCCCCGCATAACCCCGAGCCACCTGCACACCACCCACATAAACCTCACCCACCACCCCCACCGGAACAGGCCGCAAACCCTCATCCAAAACCCACACCGAACAATTCGCCAACGGCCCACCCATCGACACCCCACGACCCGCCACCACCACACCACACGACACAATCACCGAACACTCCGTCGGCCCATACGCATTCGACAACACCCGACCACCCGCCCACGCCCACGCCGTCGCCTCACCAATCGCCGACGACCCCACCACCACATCCCGCCAATGAGCAAAACCCCGGATCCAACACCTCCAACAACGACGGCACCACACTCGCCGCCCCCACATCCAACCCCGCCAAACCCACCGGATCCCGCCGCTCATCCTCCGACGCCACCACCAACCGAACACCCCCGACAACGCCACCCCCACATCCAACACCGACGCATCAAAACTAAACGACACAAACTGCAACAACCCCCACCCCCACCCACCAACCGCGGCCCCAACACCGACACCACATTCACCAAACCCGCATGCGAACACGCCACCCCCTTCGGCACCCCCGTCGAACCCGACGTATAAATCACATACGCCAAAGACAACGGCAACACCACCACACCCGGATCCCCACCCCCACCACATCCAACCCCGCCATAACCGACTCATCCACCACCAACACCGCACCAGAATCCGCCACCATGAACTCCCGCCGCGCCACCGGCAACCCCGGATCCACCGGCACAAAACCCGCACCCGCCTTCCACACCCCCACCATCGCCACCACCACATCCACCCCACGCGGCAAACACACCCCCACCACCGAATCCACACCCACACCCACCGACACCAAAAAATTCGCCACCCGATTCGACAACACATCCAACTCCACAAACGACAACACCACCCCACCACACACCACCGCCGGCGCATCCGGCGTCAACCCCACCCACACCCGAAAACCATCCAGCACCGAACCCGGGACGTCGTCACGCCGCGGACCGTGGGCGAACGCCGCCAGTCGATCGCGCTCCTCGTCCAGTACGACGTCCACCGCCCGTACCGGCAGGTGCGGGGTGGCCGTCACCTGGTCGACCACCCGCATCCAGCGATCGGCGAGCGCCCGTACCGTCGGGTTGTCGAAGAGATCCGCCGAGCCGGTGAGGACCCCCGGCATGCCCGCCGGCCGCCCGGTCTCGTCGAAGGTCTCCCCGATGTGGAGTTCGAGGTCGAACTTGGCCGCCGACGTGCCGGCGCCGGCCGGCTCGTCGCCGGGCAGCAGGCGGACCGTCGAGTCGCCGCGCTCCGGGCGTCCGGCGCTCTGCAGGGTGCACATGACCTGGAACAGCGGATGCCGGGCCGCCGAACGCACCGGCGCCAACTCCTCCACCAGCCGCTCGAACGGCACGTCCTGATGCTCCAACGCGTCCAACCCACGCTCACGGACCCGACCCAACAGCTCCCGGAACGACGGGTTACCGCTGAGGTCGGTGCGGATCACCAGCGTGTTGACGAAGAAACCGACCACGTCGTCCAACGCCTCGTCACCACGCCCGGCCACCGCCGAGCCGAGCGGGATGTCGTCGCCCGCGCCCAGCCGCGACAGCAGCACCGCCAGAGCCGCCTGCACCACCATGAACACCGTGACGCCCTCGGCCCGGGCGAGAGCGGCCAGGCGTTCGTGCGTCTGAGCCGGCAGGTCGAACCGGATCCGGTGACCGCGATGGCTGGGGGTCGCCGGTCGGGGCGTGGTGGCCGGCAGCACGAGTTCCTCGGGCAGCCCGGCGAGGGCGTCACGCCAGTACGCGATCTGCCGCGCCAGCGCGCTGTCCGGGTCGTTCTCGTCGCCCAGCACCCGACGCTGCCACACCGCGAAGTCGGCGTACTGCACCGGAAGCGGCTGCCAGTCCGGGGCCGTGCCGGCGGTCCGCGCCTCGTACGCGAGCAGCAGGTCCCGCACCAGCAACCCGGCCGACCAGCCGTCGGACGCGATGTGGTGCACCACCATCACCAGCACCGGGCCGTCGTCGCCCTCGGACAGCCACGCCCGGAACGGCACGTCCACGTCGAGGTCGAAGTCGCCGGTCATCGGCGTGCCGCCCAACCGCCACCCCACCTCGGACACCGGCAGCACCCGCTGGTACGGCTGCCCGTCCTCCACCGGGAACACCGACCGCAGCACCTCGTGCCGCGCCAGCACGTCCCGGACGGCCGCCTCCAGCGCGTCGAGGTCCACGTCACGGGGCAGCGCGACGCGCAACGGGATCGAGTACAGGTCGCCGACGCCCTCCCACCGGGACAGGAACCACAGCCGCTGCTGACCGAACGACAGCGGCACCCGGGCCGGACGGTCCACGGCGGACAACGCGGGGACGTCACCGCTGCCGGGCGTACGCGTCAGCAGCCGCACCAGACCCGCGGGCGTCGGCGTCTCGAACACGGTGCGCACGGCCAGGCGTACGCCGAAGACGCGGGCGATCCGCGCCACCAGCCGCACCGCCAGCAGCGAGTGCCCGCCCCGGGCGAAGAAGTCGTCGTCCGGGTTCACGGCGGCCACGCCCAGCACCTCGGCGAAGACCCCGCACAGCAGTTCCTCGCGGGGGTCCGTGGCGACCCGGCCGGTGGACACGTGCTCCGGGTCCGGCAGCGCGTGGGTGTCGACCTTGCCGTTGGCGTTCAGCGGCAGCGCGGCCAGCTCGACGACCGCCGACGGCACCATGTAGTCGGGCAGCCGCTCGCCCACGAACGCGCGCAGCCCGTCGACCGTGCCGTCGGCGACGACGTAGGCCACCAACCGCTCGTCGCGGACGACCACCACGGCCTGCCGCACGGCCGGATGCTGAAGCACCACCGCCCGCACCTCACCCGGCTCCACCCGGAAACCCCGGATCTTCACCTGCTCGTCGGCCCGACCGGCGAACACCAACTCACCGCCACCGGTCCAACGAGCCCGGTCCCCCGTGCGGTAGAGCCGCTCGCCGGGGTGGAACGGTGACGCGACGAACCGTTGCGCGGTCAGCGCCGTACGGCCGGGATAGCCGCGGGCCACCTGCGGGCCCCCGATGTAGAGCTCGCCGGTCACGCCCGCCGGGACGGGCCGCAGCCACTCGTCGAGCACCAGCACCGAGGTGTTGGCGATCGGAGCGCCCATCGGGACCGGTCCGGTGTCGCCGTCGACGTCACCGGCGGTCACCATCACCGACGCCTCGGTCGGCCCGTACGTGTTCACCAGCCGCCGCCCCCGCGACCACACCCGCGCGGTCCGCTCCGACACGGCGGAGGCGCCCACCAGCACGGTGTCCGTGCGCGCCAGCTCGTCCGGCGTGATCGCCTCGAGCAGGGACGGCACCACGCTCGCCGAGTCGACGGCCAACCCGGCCAGCAGCCGGGGGTCACCACGCTGCTCCTCGGTGGCGATCACCAACGTCGCCCCGGACACCAGCGCCATCCCGACGTCCAACACCGACGCGTCGAAGCTGAACGAGGCGAACTGGAGGACGCGGCGACCCACGTCCGACCGCACCACGGGCGCGAGCGCCGAGACGACGTTCCAGAGGCCGGCGTGCGTGCAGGCGACGCCCTTGGGCACCCCGGTGGAGCCGGAGGTGTAGATGACGTATGCCAGGGACAGCGGCAGCACCGGCACGTCCGGCGCCGCGTCGTCGGCGCCGGACGCCTCGGCGAGGACCCGCTCGTCCACGACCGTCGCCGCGCCCGAGTCGGTGAGCATGAACTCGCGCCGCGTCCGGGGCAGCCCCGGATCCACCGGTACGAACCCGGCGCCCGCCTTCCACACGCCCACCATCGCCGCCACCACGTCCACCCCGCGCGGCAGGCAGATGCCCACCACCGCGTCGGCGCCGACACCCGCGGCGCGCAGGTGGTTCGCGACCTGGTTCGCGCGCGCGTCCAACGCGGCGTACGACAGCGTCACCCCGTCGCACACCACCGCCGGCGCGTCCGGGTTCGTCCGGGCCCGGTCCTGGAACCGCTCCAGCACGCTGCCCGGACCGAAGTCCCGCACCGGCCCCGACGCGAACCCGCTGAGCCGATCGGTCTCGTCGTCGAACAGCACCGGCACCGAGCTGACCCGCTCGCCCGGCCGGGTGACGACCGCCCGGAGCAGCCGCGCCCAGCGGGCGGCGAGCGCCGTCACCGCCGGCCGGTCGAACAGATCCGCCGACCCGGTCAGCGAGCCGCGCAGCCCGCGGGGCCGCCCGTCGTCGTCCAGCACCTCGCCCACGGTCAGGTCGAGGTCGAATCGGGAGGCCGCGGTGAGTGACCCGCGGTAGTCCTCCGGCGAGCTGATCCGCGCCCGCGACAGGCCCGGTTCGGCGTCGCCGACGTCCTGGACCGCGCACATCACCTGGAACAGCGGGTGGCGTGCCACCGAACGCACCGGGGCCAGCTCCTCGACCAGCCGCTCGAACGGCACGTCCTGATGCTCCAGGGCGTCCAGGCCACGCTCACGAACCCGACGCAGCACCTCGTGGAACGTCGGATCACCGCCGAGATCGGTACGGATCACCAACGTGTTGACGAAGAAACCGACCACGTCGTCCAACGCCTCGTCACCACGCCCGGCCACCGCCGAGCCGATCGGAATGTCAGCGCCCGCACCCAACCGCGACAGCAACACCGCCAGCGCCGCCTGCACCACCATGAACACCGTGACCCCTTCGGTACGGGCGAGATCACGCACGGCCCGGTGCACGTCGGCGGGCACTTCGATGGCCACGCTCTCGCCCCGGTGGCCCGGCACGGCCGGCCGGGGGCGCACGGTCGGAAGGGTCAACTCCTCGGGTAGGCCCGCGAGCGCGTCCCGCCAGTAGGCGACCTGCCGGGCGATCACGCTGCCCGGGTCGTCGACGCGGCCGAGCTGCTCGCGCTGCCAGACGGCATAGTCGGCGTACTGGACGGCCAGCGGCGCGGTCTCCGGCGCCACCCCGTCCCGGCGCGCGGCCAGCGCCGTGGTGAGGTCACGGATGAGGATGCGCTTCGACCAGCCGTCGCCGGCGATGTGGTGCATCACCAGCAGCAGCAACGCCTCCTCGCCCTCGTCGGCGGGCAGCAGGCTCGCCCGGAACGGCACCTCGGTCGCGAGGTCGAAGGGCCGCCGGGCCCGCTCGGCGACGGCCTCGGCCCGGTCGGGCTCGCCGTCCACCACGTCGAGCTGCCAGCCGAGTTCCGTGACGGGAAGGATCTTCTGGTACGGCTCGCCGTCGGCCGACGGGAACACGGTCCGCAGCACCTCGTGGCGCTCCAGCAGATCGAGCAGGCTCTCCTGCAGCGCGGCGGGCTCGGTCCCGGCCGGCAGCCGCAGGACGAGCGGGACGTTGTAGGTGGGGCTCGGTCCCTCCAACTGGGCGAGGAACCACAGCCGCTGCTGGGCGTAGGAGAGCGGGATTCGTTCGGGGCGTTCGCCGGCGATCAGGGCGGGTCGTGCCGTCGCGTCGGTGAGGTGCGCGGCGAGGCCGGCGGGGGTGGGCTGCTCGAACAGGGTCCGGATCTCCAACTCCGCGCCGAGGACCACCCGCACCCGAGAGATCAACCTCACCGCCAGCAGCGAATGCCCACCCAGAGCGAAGAAGTCGTCATCCACCCCGACCGAATCGACACCGAGCACATGCGCGAACGCCTGACACAACAACTCCTCGCGCGCGTTGGCCGGCTCCCGACGAGGACCCGACGCATACTCCGGCGCCGGCAACCCCTTCCGGTCGAGTTTGCCGTTACCCGTCAGCGGCAGCTCGGTCAGGGACACGAACGCCGACGGCACCATGTGCTCCGGCAGCCGCCCGGCCACAAACTCCCGTAGCCCGTCCACCAGACCGTCCGCCACCACATACGCCACCAGACGCCTGTCCCCCGGCTGATCCTCACGGGCGACCACCACCGCCCGCTCAACCACCGGATACGCCCCGACGACGGCCTGGACCTCACCCGGCTCCACCCGATAGCCACGAATCTTCACCTGATCATCAGCACGACCGGCGAACTCCACCACCCCGTCGGCGGTCCACCGCACCCGATCCCCGGTCCGATACCACCGATGTCCACCCGACCCGGCAACAAACCGCGCCGCGGTCAAACCCGGCCGCCCGGCATAACCCCGCGCGACCTGCGGACCACTCACATACAACTCACCGACCACACCCACCGGAACGGGTTGCAACCACTCGTCCCACACCGCCACCCGCATATTCGGCACCGGCAACCCCAACACCCCACCCGAACCGGTCATCGGGCCGGTCAGCACACCGATCGTGGTCTCCGTCGGGCCGTAGTGGTTGAACACCGGCCGACCCACCGACGCCACCGCATCGATCAGCGACTCCGGCGCCGCCTCACCACCCAAAACCAGCGACCCCGACGGCAGCACCGCCTCCACCCCACCGTCACCGGCGGCGAGCGCCGCCAGGTGCGACGGGACGGCCTTCACATGCTCGATCCCATGCTCACGCCAATACCCCGCCACCGCCGCCGGGTCCACCACCATGTCCGCATCCAGCACGTGCAGACACCCGCCCGTGGCCAAGCTGGTGAAGATCGTCGTGTTACCCAGATCCGTCACCTGCGCCTGCAACAAGCCGTAACGAGCACCGGGCGCACCCCACCCCAACCGCTGCGGCACCCCCGCCACATAGTTCGCCACACCCCGCTGCGTGACACCCACACCCTTCGGACGGCCCGTCGACCCCGACGTATAGATCACATACGCCAAAGCATCCAGGGGCACCTGAACACCCGGCGCCTCGTCCGGCATGACCTCCAGCAGCGGATCGTCCAACGACACCGTCCGCATCCCAGCCGGCAGATCACCCAACACCTCATCCGTACCCACCAACACCGACACCCGCGCATCGGTGAACATGAACGCCAGCCGATCCGTCGGCAGCGACACATCCACCGGCAGGTAGGCGCCGCCGGCCTTCCACACCGCCACCATCCCCACAACCATGTCCACACCACCGGGCAGCGCCAGACCCACCACCGAATCCACACCCACACCGTTGGCCCGCAACACCCGCGCCAAACGATTCGCCCGCGCATCCACCTGCGCAAACGTCAACGACACACCACCACCCACCACCGCCGGCGCATCAGGACACGCCGCCACCCGCCGCTCGAACAACGACACCACCGACACATCCACACCCGACAAAACCTCACCCACACCCGCCGACACCAGCCGCGCCCGCTCCCCCTCACCCGCCACCGCAACCGACCGCACCAACACCGATGGATCCGCCGCCACCTGCTCCAGCACCCGCACCCAACGCCGCCCGATCGCCTCCGCCGTACCCCGATCGAAGAGATCCGCGGCGGCGGCGATCGCGCCGCGCAGGCCCGCCGGCCGGCCGTCGTCGTCGCGCAGCTCGCCGACCATCACATCCAGGTCGAACTTGGCCCATCGGCGATCCGCGCGCACCGCCTCGGCCGTGACGCCGGGCAGGTCGAGCACCGCGTCGACGGTGTTCTGCATGGTGAGGATGACCTGGAAGAGCGGGTGCCGGGCCAGGGAACGCGCCGGCGCCAACTCCTCGACCAGCCGCTCGAACGGCAGGTCCTGATGCGCGAGCGCCTCGAGGCTGCGGTCGCGGACCCGGGCGAGCACGTCGCGGAACGTCGGGTCGCCGGACAGGTCGGTCCGGATCACCAGCGTGTTGACGAAGCCGCCGACGAGGTCGTCCAGGTTCTCGTCGGTACGCCCCGCCACCGCGGAGCCGATCGGGATGTCGGTGCCGGCGCCCAGCCGGGACAGCAGCACGGCGAGCGTGCCTCGCAGCAGCATGAAGAGTGTGACGCCCTCGGCCCGGGCGACGTCGGTGAGCGCCTGGTGCAGGGCGGGATTGACCTGTAGCGGCACGCTGTGGGCGGTGTGCGTCGGGACGGCGGGCCGCGTCCGGTCGTAGGGCAGGGCCAACTCGTCCGGTACGCCGTCCAGCGCCTCCCGCCAGTAGCCGAGTTGCCGCGCGCTGACGCTGTCCGGGTCGTCGGCGGCGCCGAGCAGGTCGCGCTGCCACAGCGCGAAGTCGGCGTACTGCACGGGAAGCGCGGTCCACTCCGGTTCCGTGCCCGCCAGCCGAGCGCGGTACGCGACGGAGAGGTCCTTGGCCAGCGGACCCATCGACCAGCCGTCCGCCGCGGCGTGGTGCAGCACCAGCACGAGTAGCTGGCGCCCCGCCGGCCCGCGCAGCAGCCCGGCCCGGAACGGGATGTCCACCGTCAGGTCGAACACGTGCCGCGCCCACTCGGCCGCCGTCGCGAACTCGTCCGTCGACGCCCCGTCGAGCTCCACGATGTCGAGCCGCCGCCCGATCTCCGGGACCGCGACGATCTTCTGGTACGGCTCGCCGTCCGCCGACGGGAACACCGTCCGCAACGCCTCGTGGCGCGCCAGCACGTCGCCGAGCGCGGCGTCCAGCGCCTCGTCGTTGACGTCGCCGGTCAGCTCCAGCACCACCGGCAGGTTGTACGTGGCGCTCGGCCCTTCCATCTGGGCCAGGAACCACAGCCGCCGTTGGGCGTAGGAGAGCGGGATTCGTTCGGGGCGTTCGCCGGCGATCAGGGCGGGTCGTGCCGCCGTCTCGGTGTCGGCCAGGTGCGCGGCGATCCCGGCGGGGGTGGGCTGTTCGAACAGGGTGCGGATCTCCAACTCGGCGCCGAGGACCACCCGCACCCGAGAGATCAACCTCACCGCCAGCAGCGAATGCCCACCCAGCGCGAAGAAGTCGTCGTCCACCCCGACCGAATCGACACCGAGCACGTGCGCGAACGCCTGACACAACAACTCCTCGCGCGCGTTGGCCGGCTCCCGACGAGGACCCGACGCATACTCCGGCGCCGGCAACGCCCTCCGATCCAACTTGCCGTTACCGGTCAGCGGCAGCTCGGTCAGGGACACGAACGCCGAGGGCACCATGTGCTCCGGCAGCCGCGCCGCCACAAACTCGCGTAGCCCGTCCACCGGACCGTCCGCCACCACATACGCCACCAGACGCCTGTCCCCCGGCTGATCCTCACGGGCGACCACCACCGCCCGCTCAACCACCGGGTGCGCCGCCACGACGGCCTGGACCTCACCCGGCTCCACCCGGTAGCCCCGGATCTTGACCTGATCATCGGCGCGACCGGCGAACTCCAGAACCCCGTCGGCGGTCCACCGCACCCGATCCCCGGTCCGATACCACCGCACCCCACCCGACCCGGCAACAAACCGCTGCGCGGTCAAACCCGGCCGACCGGCGTAGCCCCGCGCGACCTGCGGACCACTCACATACAACTCACCGACCACACCCACCGGAACGGGTTGCAACCACTCGTCCCACACCGCCACCCGCATATTCGGCACCGGCAACCCCAACACCGCACCCGAACCAGCCGCCACACCGACCCGACCGGCCCGATCCGCCGACCCCGCCACCACCCCGGACGACCCCGCCATCGGGCCGGACGACCCCGCCATCGCGCCGGACGAATCCGCCATCGCGCCGGACGACCCCGCCATCGCGCCGACCGAATCCGGGACCGACCCGACCGTGGCAGTAACCGACCCGGCCGAACCGGTGATCGGGCCGGTCAGGACGCCGATCGTGGTCTCCGTCGGCCCGTAGTGGTTGAACACCGGCCGACCCACCGACGCCACCGCATCCACCAACGAACGCGGCGCCGCCTCACCACCCAAAACCAGTGACCCCGAAGGCAGCACCGCCTCCACCCAGCCGCCGGCGGCGAGCGCCGCCAGGTGCGACGGGACCGCCTTCACATGCTCGATCCCGTGCTCACGCCAATACCCCGCCACCGCCGCCGGATCCACCACCACGTCCGCATCCAGCACGTGCAGACACCCGCCCGTGGCCAGACTCGTGAAGATCGTCGTGTTACCCAGATCCGTCACCTGCGCCTGCAACAAGCCATAACGAGCACCAGGCGCACCCCACCCCAACCGCTGCGGCACCCCCGCCACATAGTTGGCTAGACCTCGCTGGGTGACACCGACACCCTTCGGACGGCCCGTCGACCCCGACGTGTAAATCACATACGCCAGGGCGTCCAACGGCACGACCACACACGGCGCCTCGTCAGGCATGACACCCAACAGCGGATCGTCCACCGACACCGTCCGCATCCCAGCCGGCAGATCACCCAACACCTCATCCGTACCCACCAACACCGACACCCGCGCATCCGCGAACATGAACGCCAACCGATCCGTCGGCAGCGACACATCCACCGGCAGATACGCGCCGCCGGCCTTCCACACCGCCACCATCCCCACAACCATGTCCACACCACCGGGCAGCGCCAGACCCACCACCGAATCCACACCCACACCGTTGGCCTGCAACACCCGAGCCAGACGATTCGCCCGCGCATCGACCTGCGCGAACGTCAGCGACACACCGCCACCCACGACCGCCGGCGCATCAGGGCACGCCGCCACCTGCCGCTCGAACAACGACACCACCGACACATCCACACCCGACAAAACCTCACCCACACCCACCCGAGCCAGGAACTCCCGCTCCTCCACCCCGGCCACCACCACCGACCGCACCAACACCGACGGATCCCCGCCACCTGCGCCAACACCCGCACCCACCCAGCCGACAACCGCCGCACCGAACCCGCATCGAACAGATCCGCCGCCCCGGTCACCGTCCCCCGCAAACCCGCCGCGACACCCGCACCGTCAAACGTCTCCGCCACCATCACGTCCACGTCGAACTTCGCCGCCGGCCGCTCCACCGGCAGAAGCTCCACCTCGACGCCGTCCAGCCGCAGGGCCGACTCACCCATCCCGTGGGTCGTCAGCACCACCTGGAACAGCGGGTGGCGGGCCAGCGACCGCGCCGGCGCCAACTCCTCGACCAGACGCTCGAACGGCACATCCTGATACGACAGCGCTTCGAGGCTGCGCGCACGCACCCGCTGCAACACCTCGCGGAACGTGGGGTCACCGGACAGGTCGGTCCGGATCACCAACGTGTTGACGAAACACCCGACCAGATCATCGAGCGCCTCATCCGTACGCCCCGCCACCGCCGACCCGATCGGCACATCAGTGCCCGCACCCAACCGCGACAGCAACACCGCCAACGCCGCCTGCAACACCATGAACACCGTCACACCCTCGACGCGCGCCAACTCGACCAGCGCCCGGTGCACCCGCCCGTCGAGGTCGAAGCTCTCGGTGCGCCCCTGGTGCGACGGCTTCGCCGGCCGGGCGTGGTCGAACGGGAGCGGCAGTTCGTCCGGCGCCCCGTCCAGGGCCTGCCGCCAGTACGAGAGCTGCCGCGCGCCGACGCTGTCCAGATCGTTGTCGTCGCCCAGCAACTCGCGCTGCCACAGGGCGTAGTCGGCGTACTGCACGGGCAGCGGCGTCCAGCCGGGCGCCGCGCCGGCGCGGCGGGCGGCGTACGCGGTCGCGAGGTCGCGGGCCAGCGGCGCCAGTGACCAGCCGTCGCTGGCGATGTGGTGCATGACGATCACGAGCAGGTGCTCGTCCGGCCCGGTGGCCAGCAGCCACACCCGGATGGGCAGCTCCCGCGAGAGGTCGAAGGCGTGTCGCGCGCGGCGGTCGACGGCGGCGGCGAGTTCGTCCGGTGCCGCCGCGCTCAGATCCTCGACCTCGACGGTCCACTCCAGCTCGGTGGTGCGCCGGATCTGCTGGTACGGCTCCCCGTCGCGGGCCGGGAAAACGGTACGCAGCGCCTCGTGGCGGTCCAGCACGTCCCGGAAGGCGGCGGCGAGGGCCGCCCGGTCCAGCCCGCCGTTGATCCTGGCCACGGCCGAGCTGTTGTACATCGGGTTCGGTCCGTCGAGTTGCGCCAGGAACCACAACCGCCGCTGCGCGAACGACAAGGGAATCATCGAGCGTCCTCCGTACGGGCCGGGCCGCACCGCGGGCCGGGGTTGATCGGGCGGGTCGTCGGCTCCGGCCACTCGGCGAGCCGGCCGGGGTCTCCGGCTGTTCGGCGAGCCGGGCGCGTCGAGCGGGCGGGCCACGGGCACGAGCGCGGGATGGGGCGGGATCCGCGGCGAACACGAGCGCGGATGGAACGGGACGCGCGGCGTGCGCGAGGTGCGGTCCGCGCGGACGGGCGAGGGACGGGCCGATGCGCGAGCGGGCGGGTGGGGAGCGGCCGTACGACCGGGTGCGCCGGCCGGGCGCGGCACCGGAGGGGGAGGTGCCGCGCCGGCCGGCGGGTCACGTTGCGGCCGGTCGACGCCGGGTGGGTCAGGCCCGGCTCTCCTCCAGGGCCCGGATCAGGCTTTTCGGCCGCAGATCCGTCCAGTTCTTCTCGATGTAGTCGAGGCATTCCTGCCGGCCGTCCTCGCCGAACACGGTGGTCCACCCGTCGGGCACCTCGGCGAATACCGGCCAGAGTGAATGCTGCCCCTCGTCGTTGACGAGGACGAGATAACGGCCGTCGGGGTTCTCGAACGGATTCATCGGAATTCCTCTCTCGAGCGCGCCCCGGCGGGGTGCGCGAAGACGTGCGGGATGCCGGCGTGGCCCGCCAGGTGACCTGTCCGACCGTCACTCTCACCCGCTGCTTCCGCGGTGACAAGGACGTTCGCGGGTGTTCGACCGCAGCGCGGACACAGTCGAACACCGCAGCCGCCGGTCACCAGGAATTGCGTGTTCGACGGCCGCCGAAGAAGACCGGTCCCGGACACCGGCGGGCCTGAACGCATTTGACAACTGCAATTAGTCGCGCCCTGGGCGCGGGCCGGCCGCGATCCGCCCGCCGCGCGGTTGTCGGGGACAAAAAGGGCGACACGCCCGCCGCCGGGGCCGCGCCCTGGTCAAAGCATTAAGCTTCGGGTATACGAACGTTCTACTGTCCCGAAGTGCTATGAGGTTAGACGGATGAGTGTGGCGACTTGATCGAGTTCCACCTGGACGTGCGCTCGGGTGTCGCGCCGTACGCGCAGCTGGTCCAGCAGGTCCGTCAGGCGCTGCGGCTCGGGCTGCTCTCGGTCGGCGATCAGCTTCCGACCGTCAAGGAGGTCGTCGCCAAGCTGGCGATCAACCCGAACACCGTCCTCAAGGCGTACCGGGAGCTGGAGCACACCGGCCTGGTCGCCGCGCGGCCGGGCCTCGGCACGTTCGTCACCCAGAGCCTGGCCGACAAATCGCTGGCCGCTCACGAGCCGCTTCGACAGGAGCTGAGACAATGGCTCGCCAGGGCCCAGGCCGCCGGGATGGACGCCGACAGCATCGAAGCCCTGTTCATGACCACGTTCCGGACCTCGTTGGAGACGCGGCGATGACCTTTCTGCTCGACGCCGACGGGCTCGGGAAGCGTTACGGCCGGCAGCGCGTGCTGACCGACTGCACCGTGCGGATTCCGGCCGGGCACGTGGTCGGGTTGGTCGGCCCCAACGGCGCCGGCAAGTCGACGCTGCTGGAGCTGGCTGCCGGGCTGATCGAGCCGAGCGAGGGCAGCATCCGGGTGCTGGGCGAGGTGCCGGCGTCCAGCACGCGGCAGTTGTCCCAGGTCGGGTTCGTCGCGCAGCACGCGCCGGTCTATCGGGCCTTCACCGTCGCGGAGCATCTGCGCCTGGGTGCCGAGCTGAACGAGCGCTGGGACAGCGCGTTCGCCAACAGCCGCATCGAGCAGCTCGGGCTGGATCCGCAGCACCGGGCGGGTCAGCTCTCCGGCGGGCAGCGGGCGTTGCTGGCGCTGACGATGGCCGTGGCGAAGCGACCCGAGCTGCTGATCTTCGACGAGCCGGTCGCGACGCTGGATCCGCTGGCCCGGCACGGGTTCCTGCGCAATCTCATGGAGTCGGTCGCCGAGCTCGGCGCCAGCGTGATCCTGTCCTCGCACGTGATCGAGGATCTGGAGCGGGTCTGCGACTATCTGGTCGTGCTGTCCGCGGGCCGCATCCAGCTCGCCGACGACGTCGCCGACCTGACCGCCACGCACCACCGCCTGGTCGGGGGCCTGGATCTGCGTGCCGGGTTGCCGGAGGGGGTGGAGGTCATCGAGGAGCAGCGCACCAGCCGGCAGTCCACGCTGCTGGTCCGGTCGGCCGGGCCGCTGCCGGACGGGCTGCCGGAGGCCGAGCATCCCGATCTGGAGAACGTGATCCTGGCGTACCTGAACAAGGCGACGCCGATCCGCCGCACCGAGCCGGCGCAACCCGCGGCGGAGGTGGGCCGGTGATCTGGCTGACGTGGCGTCAGTTCCGCACCCAGGCCGTCGTCGCGGTCGCCGCCCTGGTCGTGGCCGCCGCCCTGTTGCTGTGGCTGGGCGTGAGCATCCGGCACGCGTACGACGCGGTGGTCGCCTGCGCCACGCCGGCGGCCTGCGCGAGCACCCGCGACGCGCTGCTGTCCCGCTACGGCGCGCCGGTCGCGGTCGCGGGCATCGTGCTGCTGGCGCTGCCGGCGGCGCTGGGCGCGTTCTGGGGTGCCCCGCTGCTGGCGCGTGAGCTGGAGGCGGGCACCTACCGCATGGTGCTGACCCAGGGGGTCACCCGCACCCGCTGGCTGCTGCCGAAGCTGGTGCTGACCGGGTTGTCGGCGGTCGTGCTGACCGGGACGTACAGTCTGTTGCTGACCTGGGCGGCGAGCCGGTTCGACCAGGTGCAGGGCGACCGGTTCACCCCGCTGACCTTCGCCGCCCGGGGGCTGACCCCGCTCGGCTACGCGCTCTTCGCCTTCCTGCTGGGTGTCGCCGCCAGCCTGCTGCTGCGCCGCTCGGTGCCGGCGATGGCGGTCACCGTCGCGGTCGTGGCCGCGGTCGGTGCCGCCGTGCCGGTGCTCGTGCGCCCGCACCTGGCGAGCCCGATCACGACCACGGTGGCGTTCACCCCGGACACCGTGCGCCGGTCGCAGTTGAACATCGCCACGGAGCTGCAGGTCGGCAACTATGTGCTGCCCGGCGCGTGGGTGTTGAACCGCTGGCACGACCTGCGCGACGCCGACGGAAACAAGGTCACCGCGCGCGCCGTCGACGACTGCCTCGGCGGCACTCCCGAGCAGGCCGCCCCGTGCCTCGCCGGGCGGTCGCTGCACTTCGAGATCTCCTACCAGCCGGCCGACCGGTACTGGCGGTTCCAGGTGATCGAGCTGGGCGGTTACCTCGTGCTCTCCGCGCTGCTCGCCGTCGCCGCGCTGCGCAGGATGCGCCGCCCGCTGGCCTGACGAGCCGCGCCCGCCAGGGCGGGTCCCCGCTTCGCACCGCTCCCCCGGCCCGGTCACGACCCGGTCGGGTTTCGACCGTGTCCCGACCGCAGTCGAACGCTGCCCGGATTCCCCATAGCCAGGGTGGCCGGCGCTAAGTACCATAGTGCTATGAACCTAGTTAAAGTGCAGTAGCAGGGCGCACCTCTCCGCCTTCCGATCGGAGATCGACATGACAATCTCCCTGTTCACACGAGGCGTCGAGCCCGGCACCCACCGCTTCGCGCCCGCTCCGAACTCCGACGCGCCGCAGCTCAACGTGCCCAACACGATCACCCTGGTCCGCACGGTGCTCGCGGTGGCCCTGGCCGCCGCCGGGCTCGCGCACGGCAACGCCTGGCTGGTCGTCGCGTCGTACGCGTGCTACTGGGCCGGCGACGTCCTCGACGGCCTGTCCGCCCGCCTGTTGCATCAGGAGACCCGCTTCGGCGCGGTGTTCGACATCGTCGCGGACCGCGCCTGCTTCGCCCTGGCCGCCGCCGGGCTGCTGGTGCTGCGGCCCGGCTCGCTGCTGCCCTGCACCATCCTGCTGCTGCAGTTCCTCACGCTCGACACCATGCTCAGCCTGTCGTTCCTGCGCTGGCCGATCCTCAGCCCGAACTACTTCGGGCAGGTGCACAACGGTGTGTACCGGTGGAACTGGTGGCCGCCGGCCAAGGTCCTCAACACCACCAGCCTGGTGGTCGCGGTCCTCGCGACCGACCTGCCGTGGATCGCCGCCGCGCTGGCCCTCGTCATCACCGCCATCAAGGTCGTGTCACTCGTCGTCGTGTCCCGGCTGCCGGCCGCCGAGCTTCCCGGCCGGCCGTGATCGGCATCCTGGCGGCCGCGCTCGGCGTCGGTTTCGTCTCCGCGTTCTTCCCGGGGCTGCCGGCGGAGCCCTACCTGATCGGCGCCGTCGCGACGACCAGCGCGCACCCGGTGCCGCTCGCCCTGGCCACGGCCGTCGGTCAGAGCGCCGGCAAGTTGGTGATCCTGCTCGCCGTGCGCGGCACGCTGCACGCCCCCGCCCTGCGGCAGTGGATCGAGAAGAAGCGCGCCGCGCTGGCGGAGCGGGCCGCCCGGGACGCCGCCCGGGACGATCCGGGCCCGCTGCGCCGCCTCGGCGCCCGCCTGGTCAAGCTCGCCCAGCTCAACCGCACCACCGTGGCGGCGCCCCTGCTACTGGTCAGCGCGATCGTGGGGATTCCGCCGCTCATCGTCATGACCTTCACCGCCGCCGCGGGGCAGATGAGCGCACCCGCCTTCCTGGCCACCTGCCTGACCGGCCGGTCCGTGCGGATGCTCATCATCGCCTTCGCGCCCAGCCTGCTCGTGGGCCACCTGTGAGCGGGGCGGAGGCCGGCGCGGCATCACCGGCCCAGCCAGCCCCCGTCGACGGCGAGGACGGTGCCGTGGACGTAGGCGGCGGCGTCGGAGGCCAGGAAGACCGTCGCGCCGGCCAGGTCCTCGGGTCGCCCCCACCGGCCCGCCGGGATGCGTTCCAGGATCGCCCTGTTGCGGTCCGCCTGGTCACGAAGCGCCTGGGTGTTGTCGGTGGCGATGTAGCCGGGGGCGATCGCGTTGACGTTCACGCCCCGGCCGGCCCACTCGTTGGCCAGCGCCCGGGTCACCCCGGCGATCGCCGACTTCGCCGCCGCGTACCCGACGACGTTTATTCCGCCCTGGAAGCTCAGCATGGAGGCGGTGAAGATGATCTTCCCGCTCCCCCTGGCGAGCATCTGCCTGCCGATTTCCCGGGCGAGCACGAAGGGCGCGGTCAGGTCGACCTGCACCACCTCGTCCCAGTCGGCGTCGGGGTGCTCGGCGGCCGGGGCCCGCCGGATGGTGCCGGCGTTGTTGACCAGGATGTCCACCGGGCGGGGACCGCCGGCCAGCGCCGCGGCCAACTCGGCCACCGCCGTCCGGTCGGCCAGATCCGCCCGGTACGGCGTGAAGCTGCGCCCCCGGGCCTCGACCCGCCGGGCCACCTCGCTGCCCTCGTTCTCCAGCGCGGCGCTGACGCCGATGACGTCGGCGCCCGCGCCGGCCAGCGCGTCCGCCATCGCCAGCCCGATGCCGCGCCGGCAACCGGTCACCACGGCCAGCCTGCCGCTGAGGTCGAACATGGTCATCGGCCACCGCCACAGTCGATCAGGATCTTGACCACCCCGCCGCGTTCCAGGGCGTCGAACGCGCCGGCGACGTCGCGCAGCGGCACCACCTCGGTGATGAGGTCCTCGGCCGGGACCTCGCCGGCCGCCAGCAGGCGGACCGCCTCGGTGAAGTCGACGCGCTGATAGACCCGGGCGCCGACGATCTCCAGCTCGCGCCAGAAGACCCGGTGCAGGTCCACCTCGCGGGGTGTCGGGTGGATGCCGACCACGACGAGGCGTCCACGGACGGCGAGCAGCCCGGTGGCGGTCCGTATCCCGCCCGCCGACCCGGAGACCTCGAACACCACCGCCGCGCCGGCCCCGCCGGTGCGCTCGTCGACGGCGTCGGCCGGGTCGGTGGTGGCGGGGTCGACCACGGTGAAGCCGAGTCGGGTCGCCACGTCGCGGCGGTGCGGATCGAGTTCGACCAGGAGAACGTGCGCGCCGGCGGTGCGGGCGACACCGGCGATCAGCAGGCCGACCGGGCCGGCGCCGATCACCACCGCGCGTTCGCCGGCCGCCAGCCGGGAGCGGCGTACATCGTGCACCGCCACGGCGGTCGGTTCGATCAGCGCCGCGTGCCGCAGGGACAGGCCCTCGGGCAGCGCCACGAGCGTCCCGGCCGGCACGGTCCAGGAGCCCTGCATGGCACCCGGTGAGTCGATGCCGATGAAGTCGAGCCGGTGGCAGACGTGCTGGTGCCCGGCGCGGCACGCCGGACAGTCTCCGCACCAGGCCAGCGGCATCACGGTCACCGCGTCGCCGACCCGCCAGCCGGTGACGCCGGCGCCCAGCTCGGCGATCCGGCCGGACATCTCGTGCCCGATCACGGCCGGGGCGGAGACCCGGTGGTCCATCGCGCCGTGCAGCACGTGCAGGTCGGTGCCGCAGATGCCGGTGTAGGCGACGACGACGCGGACCTCGCCGGGCCCGGGTGGGACCGCCGGTCGGTCCACGACGGTGAAGGTGCGGTTGCCGACGTACAGTGCGGCCTGGGTCATGTCGTTCCGCCTTCGCTCAGGTGCCAGACTTCCCGCATGGGCGCCCACCACTGCCCGGAGTCCGGGTCGGCCAGGGACTCCTGGCACGGGTCGGTGAGTTGCCACCACCGGCGGGTCTGCGGGTCGGCCGCGATGCGGGCCTGGTCGGCGGCGTGGTCGGCGCCGAAATACTCGTAGTAGCCGAAGAGCAGGTCGCCGTGCAGGAAGATCGTGTAGTTGCGGATGTTGGCCGCCCGGAGCGTCTGCTCCACGCTCGGCCAGACCTGGGCGTGCAGCCGCAGGTATGCCGCGCGCCGCTCCGGGCGTAGCCGGATCACCGTGCCGTAGCGTTGCATCCCTCTCCCGTTCCGTCCTCTCGGACCGCGAGCCGGTACACGCGCACCGCGGTGCCGGCGAAGATCTCGTCGCGTTCGCCCGCGGACAGCGGCGGCAGCGCCGCCCCCAGCGCGTCGCGCACCACGCGGTAGTCGGCGACGAGCAGGCAGACCGGCCAGTCGGAGCCGAACATCAGCCGCGACGCCCCGAAGGTCTCCACCGCGACGGCCACGAAGGGCCGCAGCGCGGCCACCGTCCAGCCGGGCCCGGCCTCGGTCACCAGACCGGAGAGCTTGGCGGTCACGTTGGGACTGGCGGCGAGCGCCGCCAGGTCGGCCGACCAGCCGGCCAGCCCGGCGACGCCGGCGCGGATGCGCGGCTTGCCCAGATGGTCCAGGACGAACGGCACCTGCGGCAGGTCTCGGGCCGCGCGGGCCGCGGCGGGGATCTGGTCGGCCCGGATCACCAGGTCGAAGACCAGCCCGGCGTCGGCCACCGCGACCAGGCCGCGGCGGACGTCCGGCCGGTCCAGGTAGTCGGGGTCGGGCTCGCCCTGCACCTGCGAGCGGATGCCCACCAGCAGCTCACCGCCGCGCATCCGCCGGTAGTCGGCGAGCGTGTCCGGCAGGTCGGGGTCGGTGACGTCGGCCCAGGCCACCACGCCGGCGATCGGTTCGGTGTCGGCGGCGTGGCCGAGAAACTCCGGGGCCTCGTCGCGGTGGCAGCGTCCGCCCTCCACCAGCACCGTGTGGCGTACGCCGGCGGCGTCGATCGCGGCGCGCAGGTCCGGCGGGGTGAACGGCCGGCGGATGCCGGCCAGGCCGGGGTCGTCGAGCCAGGTGTAGCCGCGTTCGGGTCGCCAGAGGTGGTGGTGCGCGTCGACGATCAAGACGTCTCCCTGCCCGTACGGGCCTCGGTGGAATCGGTCGGTTGCGCGCTCAGGCGGTCGCGGCCGGGACGGCGTCGCCGGCCGCGGTCCACTGCGGGCCGTCGGGGAAGCGGTACGCGTCGAGCGTGTCGGCCAGAAGCTGCCCGCTCATGCCCGGCGCGGTCGGCGCGCGGTAGCGACCCCGCTCGACGCGGACCGGATCGACGAAGTGCTCGTGCAGGTGGTCGACGTACTCGATGGCCCGGTCCTCCCAGCTACCGCTGACCGCCACGAAGTCGAACATGGCCAGGTGCTGGACGAGTTCGCACAGCCCCACGCCGCCGGCGTGCGGGCAGACCGGCACGCCGTGCTTGGCGGCCAGCAGCAGGATCGCCAGGTTCTCGTTGACGCCGCCGACGCGGCAGGCGTCGATCTGCACGACGTCGACCGCGTCGGCCTGGAGGAGCTGCTTGAACATCACGGCGTTGTGGACGTGCTCGCCGGTGGCCACCTTGACGGGGGCCAGGGCGCGCCGGACCGCGGCGTGGCCGAGGATGTCGTCGGGCGAGGTGGGCTCCTCGATCCAGTACGGGTCGAAGCCGCGCAGCGCGCTCATCCACCCGATCGCCTCGGGCACGCCCCAGATCTGGTTGGCGTCGACCGCGAGTCGGACCTTGGGCCCGACCGCCTGGCGGGCCAGCGCCATCCGGCGCACGTCGTCGTCGAGGTCGGCGCCGACCTTGAGTTTGATCAGGTCGTAGCCGTCCTGCACCGCCTCCTGGCACAGCCGGGTGAGCTTGTCGTCGTCGTAGCCCAGCCAGCCGGGGGTGGTGGTGTAGGCCGGGTAGCCCTCCTCGCGCAGCAGCCGTTCCCGCTCGGCCCGGCCCGGCACGCCGGCGCGCAGCAGCGCCAGGGCCTCGTCCTCGGTGAGGGCGTCGCGCAGGTAGCGGAAGTCCACCTGGGCGACGATCTGCTCGGGGGTGAGGTCGGCCAGCAGCTTCCACAGCGGCTTGCCGGCCCGTCGGGCGGCCAGGTCCCAGACGGCGTTGACGATGCCGCCGGCGGCCATGTGCACGACGCCCTTCTCGGGGCCGAGCCAGCGGATCTGGCTGTCGCCGATCAGGCGGCGGGCGAGCGCGCCCGGGTCGGCCACGATCTCGTCGACCGACGCGCCGACGATCAGGTCGGCGAGCGTCCGTACGGCGGCCACCTGGATCTCGGTGCCGCGGCCGACGGTGAAGACCAGCCCGTGGCCCTCGGCGCCGCCGGTGGTGCGCAGCACGACGTAGGCGGCGGAGTAGTCGGGGAAGGGGTTCATCGCGTCGGATCCGTCGCGGTGCCGCGAGGTCGGGAATCGCACGTCGAAGGTCGCTACGGACGAGATCAGCTCAGTCACCGTCTGCTCCCGGATCGTCGGATGTGTGTGCGTTCACTCCTGCGCCTTGCCCCCGGTGATCCGGGACAGCACAAGGGCGACCAGGATGACCGCGCCGTTGAGGAAGTTCGTCCACTGCGCGGGCACGCCGGCCAGCGTCAGCACGTTGACGATCATGAACAGCAGCAGCACGCCGGTGAAGGCGCCGACCATGCTGCCCTTGCCGCCGTTGAGGCTCACGCCGCCGATGACCGCGGCGGCGAACACCTGGAAGATCGCCCCGTCGCCCTGCCCACTGGGGATGGAGGCGAGCCGCCCGGCCTGGATCAGGCCGGCCAGCGCGGCGAGCACGCTGGCGGTGACGAGCGTGAGCCAGAGGATCCGGTCGGTGCGGATGCCGGCCGCCCGCGCCGCGTCGACGTTGCCGCCGATCGCGTACAGCGCCCGGCCGCCGGAGGTGTAGCCGAGCACCACGACGGCCACCGCGAACGCCACCAGGCACAGCCAGATGGAGACCGGCACCCCGAGCCAGGAGGCGCTGCCCAGATAGGACATCGACGGCGGCAGGCCGAAGAAGGTGCTGCCGCCGGAGATGCCGGTGAGCAGGCCCCGCAGCACGATCAGCATGCCGAGTGTGACGATGAAGCCGTTCAGTCCGTACCGGACGATCAGCAGGCCGTTGAACGCGCCGACGAGCGCGCCGACGAGCAGGGTGACCGGGACGGCCCAGGCGCCGTCGAGCAGGTCGACGCCGAGCCCGTGGGTGATCGCCGGGTCGACCACCAGCCAGGCCGCGACGCCCGGGGCAAGGCCGAAGGTGGACTCCAGCGACAGGTCCATCTTGCCGGTGATGAGCACCAGCGTCTCGGCGAGCACCAGGATCGCGATGGCGGACATGCTCTGCAGGATGTTGATCAGGTTGTCGCTCTGCAGGAAGACCGGGTTGACCAGTTGGCCGACCACGGCGATCACCACGATCGCCGGCACCAGCACCAGGTCCCGCAGGCGGGCCAGCGCGGGCATCCGCCGTCGGGCGCTCGGACGGTCGGTGGGCGCCGGTGCGCCCGTGGAGACAAGCGTGTCAGACATGCTCGGCCTGCACCCCTTCCATGGCGGCCACGAGGTCGGCGTCGCGCCAGCCCCGGGGCATCTCCCGCACGACGCGGCCGGCGAACATGACCAGCACCCGGTCGCACCCGCGCAGGTCGTCGAGTTCGTCGGAGACGATGAGCACGCCGGTGCCCTGGGCGGAGACCCGGTCGACCACCGCGAGCAGGTTCTGTTTCGACCGCACGTCGACCCCGGCGGTGGGAGTGATCAGCACCAGCAGCTTCGGGTCGCTGGCCAGCGCCCGACCCATCACCACCTTCTGCTGGTTGCCGCCGGACAGGCCGGACACCGGCTGCCCCGGGCCCGCGGTCTTGATGCCCAGGTCCGCGATGGACCGTTCGGCGAACGCGTCGCGGCGGGCCGGCGCGAGGAAGCCGCGACGGCGCAGCTTCCCCGGCACGGTCATGGTGATGTTCTCGGCGACCGACAGCATCGGCACCAGGCCCTGCCGGTGCCGGTCCTGCGGGACCAGCCCGATGCCGGCGTCGAGCGCGTCACGCACGCTGCCGGGGCGCAGCACGCGCCCGTCGAGGCGTACCGTGCCGCCCCACAGCCGGCGCAGGCCGACGATCGTCTCGGCCACGTCGACCTTGCCGCTGCCGCCGCCGCCCGCCAACCCGACCACCTCGCCGGCGCGGACGCGGAAGGACGCCTCGGCCCCGGCGCCGGTGACCAGGCCGTCGACGGCCAACAGCTCGGCGGCGTCCCCGGCCGGCGCGGGCCGGGTGGTGGCGGGCCCGGCGCCGGCCTCCTCGCCCGTCATCGCCGCCACCAACTCGGCCGGGGTGACGTCGGCGACCGCCGCGGTGCGGATGTGCCGGGCGTCGCGGAACACGGTGACGGTGTCGCAGATCTCGTAGATCTCCTGGAGGTGGTGGCTGATGAACAGGAACGTCACGCCCTGTCGCTGGAGATCGCGGATGCGGGCGAACAGCCGGGCGATGCCGCCGGCGTCGAGTTGCGCGGTGGGTTCGTCGAGGATGATGAACCGGGCCCCGAACGACAGCGCCCGGGCGATCTCGACGAACTGGCGTTCCTCGACGGTGAGCGTGCCGGCCGGCTGGTCCACGTCCGCGTCCACCGACCACTCCTGGAGCAGCCGCTCGGCCTCACGGCGCACGGTGCGCCACCGGATGAGCCGGTCCCGGCCCCGCGCGTGGCGGTTGAGGAACAGGTTCTCCGCGACGCTCAGCGTGGGGATGACTGTCGACTTCTGGTAGACGCAGGCGACCCGGCGTCGCCAGGCGTCGCGGTCGGCCAGTGGCGGGGCCGGGCGACCGTCGAACGCGACCTGCCCGCCGTCCGGTTCCTGCAAGCCGGTGAGGATGCCGACCAGGGTGGACTTGCCGGCGCCGTTGCGGCCGACCAGGGCGTGTGTCTCCCCCGGCCGGACCATGATGCCGGCCGAGTCCAGGGCGAGGGTGGAGCCGTAGCGCTTGGTGATGTCGACCGCCTCGACGACGGGTGGACCGTGGTCGGCCCGCCCGTCGTCGGGGCGTGCTGCGGGGTCGGTCACGACGCGTTGCCCCACAGCGTCCGGTCGTCGTACTTCAGGGTCGGTTGTCCGGCGATGGTGGCGCCGTCGGCGGTGACCAGCGGCGCGGCGAGCTGGTCCTCGAGCAGCCCGTCACGGACCTGGACGATGGTGCTGTCGTGGTCGGTCGGGCCGGGGGCGAAGGTCTTCCCGTCGATCGCGGCCTTGACGTAGTAGAGGCCGTACCTGGCGAACTGGTCGGCGGGCTGGCTGACCGTGGCGTCGATCAGGCCCGCCTTGATGTTCTTGAGTTCCTCCGGGATGCCGTCGTTGGACACCACGAAGACGTGCCGGGGGTCCGAGGGCGGGAACTGCAGGTTGCGCTGCTTGAGCACCTGGAGCGTGCCGGCGAGCGCGAACGAGGACTGCATGTAGACGCCCTTGATGTCCGGGTCGGAGGCGAGCCGGGTCTGGAACTTCGACGCCGCGAGGTCGCCCTTCCACTCGGTCGCCTCACCGAAGACGGTGATGCCCGGGTAGTTCTGCTTCATGCACTCGTTGAACGACTCGGTGCGGTCCCGGCCGTTGATCGAGTCGAGCCCGCCCTGGAACATGATGACCTTGCCCTTGCCGCCGAGCTTCGTGCCGAGGAACTGGCACGCCTTGGTGCCGTAGGCCCGGTTGTCGGCGCGGACCACCATGAAGACCTTGCCGGTGTCCGGCCGGGTGTCGATGGTGACGACCGGGATCTTCTTGTCGGCCAACTGTTGCAGCGACGGGGCGATGGCGGCGGTGTCCTGCGGCGCCATCACCACACCTTTGACGTTCTGGCTGATGAACGTCTGGGTGTTGGAGATGAGGGTGGCGATGTCGTTCTGCGAGTTGGTGGTCTTGAGGTCGACGCCCAGTTCCTGCGCCGACGGTGGGACGTACTTGATGTAGGCGTTCCAGAAGTCGGTGTCCGACCGGGGGTAGTCGACGCCGACGAGCGGCTTGCCGCCGGCGGCGCCGGCGTCGCCGCCGGAGGAGCATGCGGTCAGCATGCTCAGACCCAGCAGGGACACCAGTGTCAGGCGTAGCGAAATCGTGAGGCTCACCGTTCTCCTGTTCGGGTCCGATCTGCGCGGAGGGGGTGCTCGCTCGTCGACCGCCGGCAGACGACGGACGGCCAAAGGTCTGATGTCTTTATAGACGAAACTCTTTATGGCTGTCTAGGGACAGGTTTCCGGCGCGTTACCGGCGCCCACCGCTCGACCTCTGACGGACCGCTGAGCGCCCAGGTAGAGCTGGCCCCTGAGACGTGGATGTGCGGAGATATGATGTCTACCGGGCGAGCACCGGGGCGAGGGAGGGCGCATGGCACTGACCGACGAGGCCATCGCAAAGATCAGGCAGATGATCCAGTCCGGGGAGCTTCCTCCGGGGGCCCGGCTGCCTCCGGAGCCGCAGCTCGCGGTTCAGATCGGGCTCTCCCGCAGCGGCGTCCGGGAGGCGGTCAAGGCCCTGGAGTCGGCGCGCGTGCTCGACGTCCGCCGCGGCGACGGCACCTACGTCACCAGCCTGGCGCCACGCCTGCTGCTGGAGGGCGTCGGCCTGGCCGTGGAACTCCTGCGCGACGACACGCTGTTGGAGGTCATGGAGGTACGCCGGCTGCTGGAGCCGGCCGCCACCGGCCTGGCCGCCGCCCGCCTCACCGACGCCCACCTCGACGAGCTGGCGCAGCTCCTGGAGGACATGCGGACCGCCGCCGAGGACGCCGAGAAGCTGATCCAGTACGACACGGCCTTCCATCGCACGGTCATCGCGGCCACCGGCAACGAGACGCTCACCTCGCTGCTCGACGGGCTCTCCGGACAGACCGTGCGAGCCCGGGTCTGGCGCGGCCTGATCGAGGGCAACGCGGCACACGTCACGCTCGGCGAGCATCAGGCGATCTACCGCGCGCTGCGCGCCCGCGACCAGACACTCGCCCAGGCGACCGCGTTGATGCACGTCAACACCTCCGAGTCCTGGCTGCGGACGATCCTGGCCGAGACCGACGGCGACGGCCGGCCGGACTGACCGGAGCCAGGGTCACGACTCGACCAGCCCCTGCGCGACGAGGTCCGTCCAGAGCGACGCCGGGACCGGCGTGCCGGTGCAGGCGGCGTTCCGCCGCACCTGGGCCGGGCTCTTCGCACCGAGCACGACCGTCGCGACGGCGGGATGCCGCGCGACGAACGCGATCGCCGCCTGCGGCAGCGTCACCCCGTGCGCGCGGCACACCTCGGCGATGCGCAGCGCCCGGTCGTACAGGGGCTGCGGGATCGGCCCGTAGTCGTAGGTCCGCCCGGGGGTCTCGGTGGCCAGCACGCCGCTGTTGAACACGCCGGCGGCGAGCACCCCCACCCCGCGCTCCCGGCAGCGGGGCAGCAGCGTCCGCGCGGCGGACTGGTCGAGCAGGGTGTAGCGGCCGGCGAGCATGACGGTGTCGACGTCGGTGTCGCTGACGAACCGCTCCAGCATCTGCCACTGGTTCATGCCCACCCCGATCGCCCCGACCACGCCCTGCGCGCGCAGCTCGTGCAGGGCCGGGTACGCCTGCTCGACCGCCTGCCGCCAGTGGTCGTCGGGGTCGTGGATCAGCGCCACGTCCACCCGGTCGAGGCCGAGGCGGTCAAGGCTGGACTCCAGCGACCGGCGTACCCCGTCGGCGCTGAAGTCCCACCGGCGCACGTGGTCGGCGGGGACGTCGAACCCGGCCGCGTCGTCGCGCCGGTCGGCGGTGTCCGGGGACGGCACCAGGATGCGTCCGACCTTGGTGGAGACGCTGAACTCGGCGCGGGGCCGCCCGGCCAGCGCCGCGCCGAGGCGGCGCTCGGAGAGCCCGAGGCCGTAGTGCGGGGCGGTGTCGAAGTATCGGATGCCGGCACCCCAGGCGGCGTCGACGGCGCCGCGCGCGTCGTCGTCGGTGACGCCGCGGTAGAGGTTGCCGATCCCGGCCGCGCCGAAGCCGACCGCGGTGACCCGGACCGTCGAGCGGCCCAACCGGTTGGTTTGCACTGGGCTCCTCAGGTCGCGGGCGGGGGCGGAGCGTCGCCGGCCGGGCGCAGGCGCAGGCCGTGCACGCCGCCGTCGACGGCCAGCACGGTTCCGGTGGTGGCGGCGGCCAGCGGGCTGGCCAGGTAGGCGATGGCGGCGGCCACCTCGTCGGCCGAGACCAGCCGTCCGATGGGTTGGCGGGCCCGCAGGGCGGCGAGTTCGGCGTCCGGGTCGGCGGTCGCCGCGAGCAGCCTGCGCACCCAGGGGGTGTCGGCGGTGCCGGGGTTGACGCAGGTGACCCGGATGCCCTCGGTGACGTGGTCGGCGGCCATCGCCAGGGTCAGGGCCTGCACGGCGCCCTTGGTGGCGCTGTAGAGCGCCCGGTCGGGCAGGCCGGTGCCCGCCGCGATGGAGCCGATGTTGACCACCGAGGCGTGGCAGGAGGCGCGCAGCTCGGGCAGGGCCGCCCGGGTGACCCGGACGACGCCGACCACGTTGACGTCGAAGACCCGGTGCCACTCGTCGACCGGGTTCGCCTCGATGGTCCCCCGCGCGCCGACCCCGGCGTTGTTGACCAGGATGTCGATGCCGCCGAGATGGCGTGCCGCGGCGGCGACGGCCTCGGCCACGGAGGTGTCGTCGGTGACGTCGCACCGCAGGCCGCGCAGCGGGGCCGGCACCGCGGCGGGGTCCAGGTCGAGGCAGGCGACGGCGGCTCCCCGCGCGGCGAGCAGCCGGGCGGTGGCCAGGCCGATGCCGGAGCCGCCGCCGGTCACCACCGCCTTGAGGCCGGCGAACTCCGTGCTCATGGCTGCCCCCGCACGTCGCGGACGGGGCCGGTGGCCGGTGTGGTCACGGCGCCGATCCGCAGCGCGGGTTCGGTGAGCACGGGCAGTTCGCCCGACGCCAGCTCTCCCCCAACGATCATCGAGTTCATCTTGTCGATCGCTTCGTCGGTGACCGGCACGCCACCTCCTCCGAACATCCGACGTCTGGAAGCGTACTCCCCCGAATGCGGGTGGGCACACCCCGCACATCACGCCAGAGGTCTGATCTGATCCGACGGACGACGCCGTGATGCTCCTCCCACCGACGACGGTAGGCATGGGAGGTCTCGCCCCGGAAGAGCCCTTGCTCGGGCGGAGATCCGCCAGTAACGTCCGGCAAACACCTCCATTGTCTGGGCAATCGAGGCACCGCCGGCGATGAGAGGGAGTGGCGTGGAAGGGCTGGTGCGTGCGGCCCGGGCCGGCGACCGCGAGGCGCTCGCCGAGCTGGCGACCAGGACACTACCGTCGGTCTACCGTCTGGTCAGGGGCGTCCTGGGCGACCGGGCCGATGTGGACGACGTCGCGCAGGAGTGCATGATCCGCATGATCCGGGGCCTGCCGGAGCTGCGTGACCCGGACCGCTTCCGGCCCTGGCTCGCCACGATCGTCCACCGGCAGGTCAGCGACCACCTGCGGCAGCAGCCGCCGTTCGCGGTCACGCCGCTCACCGAGCCGGATGAGTTCCCGGACGCCGGCGGCGACGTGGCCGGTCGTACCGTCGTCGAGGCCGCGCTCAGCGGACAGCGCCGGGAGGTGGCCGAGGCGTCGCGCTGGTTGACGCCCGACGACCGGCGCCTGCTCGCGGCGTGGTGGCAGGAGGCGCTCGGCGACCTGAGCCGCGCCGACCTCGCCGGCATGCTCGGCGTGCGCGAGCCGCACCTGGCGGTACGGCTGCAGCGCATGCGCAACCGGTTGGACACGGCCAGGACGATCGAGGCCGCCCTGGGGCAGCGCCCCGGCTGCCCGGAACTGGCGGCGCTGAGGCGGACCTGGACCGGTGAACGCTCCCCGGTGTGGCGCAAGCGGTTCGGCCGGCACGTGCGTGACTGCGCCCGCTGCGGCGCGCACCGGGCCGAACTGCTCGCGCCGGAGCGGCTGCTGCACGGCCTGGTCGTGGTGGCGGTGCCGGCCGCCCTCGTCGCGGCGGTCCGGGCGGCGGTCGAGGCCGGGGCGGCGTCGCCGGCGCACGGCCCGGCGCGCCGACTCACCTCCGGGCAGCTCGCCGTGTCCGGAGCCGCCGCGGCGGCGCTGGCGCTGGGCGCCGTCATCTACGCGGTGTACCTGACACCCGACCCCGGCCCGGCGCCCGCCGTGGCCGCTCCGATCGCCTCGTCACCGACCCCCGCTCCCCCGTTGCGGGCCTCGGGCAGCCCGACCCCGACCGGCTCGCCCGCCGCCCGGCCGACGTCGGTGACCGGAGTGACCGTCGCGGACATCTTCGTCGCGCCCGACGGCGACGACGCCGCCGACGGCAGCCGGGAACGACCGTTCGCGACGGTGAACCGGGCGGTCGAGGTGGTCCGGCCCGGCCAGACCATCGCGTTGCGCGGCGGTGTCCACCGACTCAGCCGGCCGGTGGAGATCGACACCGACGGCGCCCCCGACCGGCGGATCGTCCTGAGCGGTTACCGCGGCGAACGCGCCGTCGTGGACGCGAGCGCGGTCGGCGACGGCAAACAGGCGGTGACCCAGCGCACCGCCTTCTGGACCGTGCAGGACCTGGAGGTACGCGGCTCCCGCAGCCACGCGTGGACGTGCAACGCCTGCCGGTTCACCACGTTCCGGCGGTTGTCGGTGCACGACAACTACCGCTCCGGCCTGACCCTGCGCGACCCGGGGACGTCCGGCAACCAGGTGCTCGACAGCGACTTCTACCGCAACTACGACCCACGGGAGCGCGGCAGCGCCGGGATCGGGCTGGGCGTCAAGTTCGGCGACGGCGACGGCAACGTGGTGCGGGGCAACCGGGCGTTCCACAACGCCGACGACGGGTTCGACTTCGGCGCCTTCCGCAGCCCGATCACGGTCGAGAGCAACTGGTCCTACGGCAACGGCCAGAACCGGTGGAACGCCGCCGGTTGGGACAGCAACGGCTTCGGCTTCTCCCTCGGCGGCGGCGAGACCACACCGTCGGCGGCGCACCGGGTCCGCGACAACGCCGCCTGGGACAACCGCGGCGACGGGTTCGGCGCCGAGGGCAACACCGGCGCGATGTCGCTGGTCGGCAACACCGCCTACCACAACGGCGGCGACGGGTTCGACCTGAGCGGCGCACGTGGTTCGGCCCGGGGCAACCTCTCGGTCGGTAACCGGCAACGACCGGCCCTGATCGGCCCGGACGTCACCGCCGACGACAACTCGTGGGATCGCGGCGAGTGGCGCGAGTCGTCGCTGCGTTCGGTCGACCCGACGGTGGCGCAGGGCCGGCGCGCCGCGGACGGCAGCCTCCCCCGCACCTCGTACCTGGACACCGGGAAAGGCGTCGGCGCCGACCTGGGTGACTGACGCGGCGCGCCCTGAAAGGCCCGCGACGCATCCGGGAGAGCTGGATAACACAAACCGGCGAGGTTTTCCGAATGGCGCCGTTCTCGTCGCTCCACGTACCGGCTGAGCAGGACGGATGTGCTTAGCTGTTCGGGCACGCGCCGGAGCCGGCAGCGTCGCCCATTCGCAGGAATGGGCCAAAGGGCGGGAATCATTTCCGGTCGTCATTCGCACGGGCAGCGGGTGACCTCGACCGGGACTCATTTCCCCGCACCATTTCACCGTTTGTCCCGCAGTCGCGGGAATGACGTCTCGACCGGGATCTGACGGGACGGTCCGGGCTGCCGTCCGGCGGTGACGTCACCTCCGTCCGCACCGAAAAGGAAGACGATGTCCAGCAGAAGACTCTCCGGGCGGCGTGCCGCCGTCACCTCGTCGGCCGTCGCCGCGGCGCTCGCCGTCCCGGTCGCCGTCGTGGCGCTCGTCGGACCCGCCGACGCCGCCACCCCGACGGCAGGCGGCACCTACACCCTGGCCAACGGCGCCAGCGGCAAATGCATCGTGGTGACCGGCGCCGGCACCGACAACGGAGTACGCCTCGCGCAGGTGGCCTGCGACGCCGGCGCCCCGGCGCAACAGTTCCGGGCGGTGTCGCAGAACGGCGCCTACGGCCTGACCAACCTCAACAGCGGCAAGTGCATCGACGTGCCCAACTACTCCAGCACCACCGGCGAACAGCTCTGGCAGTGGACCTGCGGCACCAGCACCAACCAGACCTGGACCCTCACCCCCTCCAGCGTCGCCGACAAGTTCCTCATCCGCAGCAACCTCAACAACCTCTGCATCGCCAACAAGGACGGCTCCACCGCCGGCAACAACCCCATCATCCAGGAACCCTGCGCCGACACCGCCCGCATGCAATGGCGCTTCAACCCCGTCGGCAGCACCCCCACCAACCCACCCACCACCCCGCCGTCGAGCGGGCCGTACGCGAACGCGCCGGACGGGTTCGCCGGCGCGGCCGGCACCACCGGCGGCGCCGGCGGCACCACGGTCACCGTGACCAACCAAGCCGACCTGGAGCGCTACGCCTCGGCCAGCACCCCCCACGTGATCCGGGTCGGCGCGGCGATCACGATCAGCCCGTACGGCAAGGAGATCCCGGTCAAGTCGAACAAGACCATCGTCGGCGTCGGCAGGGGCGGCCAGATCGTCAACGGCGGCTTCAACCTCGGCACCGGCACCAGCAACGTCATCATCCGCAACCTCACCATCCGTGACACCCGGATGACCTCCGACGACCCGGACGACAAGGACTTCGACTACGACGGCATCCAGATGGACACCGCCAACCGGATCTGGATCGACCACAACCAGATCGTGCGGATGAACGACGGTCTGATCGACAGCCGTAAGGACACCACCAACCTCACCGTGTCCTGGAACGTCATCGCCGAGGGCAACAAGGCGTTCGGCATCGGCTGGACCACCAACGTCACCGCCCGCATCACCATCCACCACAACTGGATCCACGACACCAACGTGCGCAACCCCAGCACCGACAACGTGCAGTACGCGCACCTCTACAACAACTACATGCAGAACGTCCGCGGCTACGGCAACTACTCCCGCGGCGCCACCAAGATGGTCATCGAGAACACCTACTACGACACCGTCAAGGATCCCTACTACCGCGACGACGCCGCCGAGCTGCGCCAGAGCGGCAGCGTCTGCGTCGCCTGCACCGGCCAGCGCGAGACCGGCGGATCCGCGTTCACCCCGTCGAGCTTCTACAGCTACCGGCTCGACCCCGCCGCCGACGTGCCCGCCCTGCTGCGCACGTACGCCGGCCCCCAGGCCGCCATCGGCCAGTGACGCCGACGGTGCGCGGCGGGCCACGGTCCGCCGCGCACCGCGCCCCTCCACCACCACCCCTGACATCGAGGTAGGAACATGTCCAAGAGAGCACTTCCGGGACGCCGGGTCGGCGTCCTGTCCACGGCCGCCGCCGTGGCGCTCACCGTCCCGGTCGCCGTCGTGGCGCTGGGCGGCCCTGCCGACGCCGCCACTCCGGTCGCCGGCGGCACCTACACCCTGGCCAACGGCGCCAGCGGCAAATGCATCGTCGTGACCGGCGCCGGCACCGACAACGGAGTACGCCTCGCGCAGGTGGCCTGCGACGCCGGCGCCCCGGCGCAACAGTTCCGGGCGGTGTCGCAGAACGGCGCCTACGGCCTGACCAACCTCAACAGCGGCAAGTGCATCGACGTGCCCAACTACTCCAGCACCACCGGCGAACAGCTCTGGCAGTGGACCTGCGGCACCAGCACCAACCAGACCTGGACCCTCACCCCCTCCAACGTCGCCGACAAGTTCCTCATCCGCAGCAACCTCAACAACCTCTGCATCGCCAACAAGGACGGCTCCACCGCCGGCAACAACCCCATCATCCAGGAACCCTGCGCCGACACCGCCCGCATGCAATGGCGCTTCAACCCCACCGGCAGCACCCCCACCACCCCGCCGTCGGGCGGGACGTCGACGGTCGCCTCGGACGGCAGCGGCACCTACCGCACGGTGCAGGAGGCCGTGGACGCGGTCCCCGCGAACAACACCACCCGGCGGGTCATCACCATCAAGCCCGGCACCTACCGGCAGGTGGTGCGCGTGCCGTCGAACAAGCCGAACATCACCTTCCAGGGTCTCGGCTCGTCGCCGTCGAACACCACGATCGTCTACCACAACTCCGCCCACACCAGCGGCACCTCCGGCAGCGCCAGCATGTTCGTCGACGGGGCGAACTTCGTCGCGGAGAACCTGACCATCTCCAACGACTACGACGAGAACACCTACGAGACCGGCGACCAGGCCGTGGCGTTGCACCTCAACGCCGACCGGGCGGTGCTGCGCAACGTGCGGCTCCTCGGCGACCAGGACACCTTCCTGGTCAACGACCGCACCCGCGCCTACGTGGTCAACTCCTACATCGAGGGCACCACCGACTTCGTCTTCGGCGGCGGCACTGTCGTCTTCAACGCCTGCACCGTCCACGAGAAGCGCTCCTCCGGCGGCACCATGACCGCCGCGAGCACCGACGCCGCCAAGACCTACGGCTTCCTGTTCTACCGCTCCACCATCACCGGCGCCGGCAGCAACAACACCACCCTCGGCCGGCCCTGGCGGCAGGGCGCGCAGGTGCTCTACCGAGAGTCCAACCTGAGCAGCACCGTCAAGAACGCCCAGCCGTGGACCAACATGGGCGACGCCACCTGGCAGAACGCCCGCTTCTCCGAATACCGCAACACCGGTGCCGGCGCGACCGTCAACGGCAACCGTCCCCAGCTCAGCGACGCGCAGGCCGCCACCTACACGCCGCAGAGGTACCTGGCCGGCAGCGACGGCTGGACCCCGATGTGAGACGCGGCCCCGCGTACCCCGCAGGCCTGATCCTGTCGTCGCGCGCGGCCTGACGGCGCGACCGGGACGGTGTGGCCGCCGTGGATGCCACGGCGGCCACACCGCGCAGCTCGTGCAGCGGGAGGCCATCCCGACCACGGCGCTGCCGTTCGCCCCGGTCGGCGGCGCGGAAGGGATCCTGATGTGGCTGCCCCGGATTCGTGGCCGCCAGGGCGTCAGGTGACCTGGATGGCCCCGGCCGGGCACAGGTCGGCGGCGCGGCGCACCCGCTCGTCGCTGCCCGCCGGCGGCGCGGTGACTCGCAGCAGCACCAGCCCGTCGCCGTCGTCCTGGGCGAAGACCTCCGGGGCGGTGAGCACACAGTTGCCCGAACCGCAGCAGGCGTCCCGGTCGACCCGCACCCGCACGGTCGCCGCCTCGCCGGCGGCGCTCACCACGTCACCGGCAGCGTGTCGAGGCCGAAGACGATGGAATTGTCCCGGGTGCTCAGCTCCTCGGGTGCCGCCGTCACCCGCAGTCCGGGGAATCGGCGGGCCAGCGCCACCAACGCGATGCGCAACTCGGCGCGCGCCAACGGCTGCCCGATGCACTGGTGCACCCCGAACCCGAAGGCCACCTGCTGGTGCGCCTGACGGTACGGGTCGAACGCGTCGGGATCGTCGAACACCTCGTCGTCGCGGTTGGCCAGGGAGATGAGGGCGATGGCGCCCTCGCCGGCCCGGATCAGCCGACCGCCGACCTCGACGTCCTCGACGGCGACCCGGAACAACCCGGTCCGCACGATGCTCAGGTAGCGCAGCAACTCCTCCACCAGGTCCGCCGCCCGCTCGGGCTCGTCGCGCAGGATCGCGTAGCGGGCGGGGTCCCCGGTCAGCAGCAGGACGCTGAGCCCGATCATGTTGGCGGTGGTCTCGTGCCCGGCGATGAGCAGCAGCAGCGCCATGCCGACCAGTTCGTCGACCTCCAACTCCCCCGGTTCGACCCGCTCCCGCACGAGTCGGCCGAGCAGGTCGTCGGCGTCGTCGGCCCGGGCCCGCCGGTCGTCCACGAGGGTCCGGACGTAGTCGCGCAGCTCCTCGAAGTCGCGCCGGACCCGCTCCGGCGGCATCTCGCGGTCGAGCAGCGTGCGGCTGCGGGTCTGGAAGAAGTCGTGGTCGGCGTAGGGGACGCCGAGGAGGTGACAGATCACCATGGACGGCAGCGGCAGGGCGAAGGTCGACACCAGGTCGGCCGGGGGCCCGGCGGCGGCCAGGTCGTCGAGCGCCTGGTCGACGGAGCCCCGGATCAGCGGCTCGATCCGGCGGACGTTCTTGATCATGAACTCGGCGGTGAGCATCCGCCGCAACCGGGAGTGCTCGGCGCCGTCCATCCGGATGAACGAGCCCTTGCTGTCGCCGGCCGTCGAGCGGGCCGGCGGTCGCAGCAACGGGAAGCCGGGGCGGTCGAAGTCGGAGCTGAAGGCCGGCTGGCGCAGCATGTGGCGTACGTCGGCGTGCCGGGTGACCAGCCACGCCGAGGATCCGGTGGGCAGTCGCACCCGCCGCACCGGGCCGACGTAGCGCCGGCGTTCGGCGTCGTCCAACGGAGTGAACGGGCCGCGGGCGGTGTTGACCGGGGGCCAGAGCGGCAGTTCCGTCTCCACGGTGCGCGTCACATGGACCACCTCCAACTGAAACAGTGAGTAGTCACATCAGTGCGCTACGTTACGCATCGGCGGGAGTCGACACAATCCCCCACCTTCGGTGCGGCCCGCCGGGCGACCGGAGATCATCGGCGGCCGTCGTGCCGGCTCACCACAGTGGATGGTGGTTGGAGTCGTGACCGGATTCGGGCTGGCGTACGCGGTTCCGCAGACCGCCGGGGCGGAAGCCCCCACTCCATCGCTCCGGCGACTGGACTCGAACCAGTACCTCTACGGATCAACAGTCCGCTGCCCTACCGATTGGGCGACGCCGGAATAGTCGTGCCTGAGCACGATGGTGCGCCGCCAGGGACTCGAACCCTGCACCAGCCGATTAAGAGTCGGCAGCTCTACCCCATGAGCTAGCGGCGCCTGTCGGGTGGCCTCACCGTGAGCCGGGCCGGTCGGGCGCGACCCGACGCCCTCCGGCTCCAACCGGCGCACCACCGAGTGCGCCACATTCCCGTTGCGTACCCCCGGCGCGATTCGAACGCGCGACCCCTGGATCCGTAATCCAGTGCTCTATCCGCTGAGCCACGGGGGCATGGTGTCGTCGGGTGGACTCGAACCGCCGACCTCTTCCTTGTCGAGGAAGCGCTCTGCCATCTGAGCTACGACCCCACGCGTACCCGGAGCGCGATTCGAACGCACACGTCCCCGACCTGAACGGGGTGCCTCCTGCCGTTCGGCTACCCGGGCATGTCCTGCGTGCCGACGCCCGGCCTCGAACCGGGGACCTCTCCGTCATGAGCGGAGCGCTCCGACCATCTGAGCTACGTCGGCGTGGTGCCCTCGGCGCGAGTCGAACGCACACTGGCGACGTCCTCAACGTCGTGCCTCTACCGTTGGGCTACGAGGGCATTGCGCTCCCGGGCCAGGATTCGAACCCAGCTCTCCGCATCCAGAGTGCGGCGTCTTGCCGGCTAGACGACCCGGGAAGGTGACCGGCGGGACGCACTCCCGCCGGCCGGTTCCGTGCTGCACGGCGCTCGGTCGGTGTCGCAGGAGCAGGAAACGAACCCGCGTCCTTTCCGAATGCCTGTCAGGGTGCCCGCCAACGGGCCTACCTCAGCGAGAGCGGTCGGCGGGCATCGAACCCGCTGCTTCGATGTGGAAGATCGACGTGTCCGCCCAGTTCACCACGACCGCTTGGCATGTCGTACGTAGGCCGTACGGGACTCGAACCCGTAACCGTCCGGCTGAGAACCGGATGAGCTGCCAATTGCTCCAACGGCCCATGGGACAGGCAGCAGGCCGGGTACGCACTGCGGCGTTTCCGGTGCCACCACCCCATCGTCCGGGACCAGCGAGTCGAACGCTGTGTCTCCCGCTCCCAAAGCGGGCGGGTCACCGTCTCCCCCGTCCCGGAAGGTGTTACCCCCGGCCGGCGCCTGCCGGCGCCGACCGAGGCCTCTTCCATGCCATCCACTGTGGAGTTGAGAATCAACGGCGCCTCCGGCCGTGGCCGCGGCGAAAGCAGGAGCGACAGGGTTCGAACCTGCAACCTTCGGTTTTGGAGACCGGTGCTCTCCCGGTTGAGCTACGCCCCTCTGTGATTGATCGGGTAACGAAAAAGCCGCCCTTCCCCTGTCGGGTGGGCGGCTTTCCAGCTTCCGCTGGCGCTATTCGCGCCGCCACCCCGACTTCCAGTTCTGCTCACTCGCGCGCAGATCGTGGGCTCGCCCGATCGAGGGCAGCACGACACCACCGCGCGGCTTGGACCGCATGGTTTCGGTGAGGGCGTACTGCGACACGGGGAGCTCCTTTTCCGGTTCGGTTGACCTTGCTGATCAAAGGTAAGCTCGGTGTCCGCGGTTGGCAACGAATATTCCGGAGCCGCATTCACGCGCCGGGGTGGCGGCGTCGTCGGCGGGCAGCGGACGCGACGGCTAGCCCAGTGCGAGGCGGACGCCGAGCGCGACGAACGCGACCGCGCAGACCCGGTTGATCCGCCGCGACCACCGCCGGTCGGCCAACCGGCGGGCGAGCCGGCCGGCGCCCGCGCCGAGGGTGACGTCCACGGCGAGTTGCACGGCGACGAACAGGGCGCCGAGCAGGACGAGTTGCGCCGTGGCGTTGCCGGCGCCGGGGTCGACGAACTGGGGCAGGAACGCCACGCTGAACAGGATCATCTTGGGGTTGAGCAGGTTCGTCGCCAGGCCGCGCAGAAACGCCCGGCCGGGCGACGCGCCGTGGTCCGGACCGGTGGCGGTGACCGGATCGCGGTGGCGGGCGGCCCGGATCCCCAGGACGATCAGGTAGGCGGCGCCGGCCCATCGGATGGCGGTGAACAGGACCGGTGAGGCGCTGATCAGCGTGGCCAGTCCCCCGACCACCGCCGCGACGTGCACGGCTTCCCCGGCGGCGACGCCGAGCGCGGCGACGACGCCGGAGCGGGCCCCGTAGCGGGTGGCGTTGGCCAGCACGAACATCATGTCCGGGCCGGGTGTGATCATGAGGACGACGATCGCGGCGAGGTATCCGGTGAGGGCCGCCACGGACAGTCCGAGCATCGTTCAGCCCTCCCCGGCGCCGTCGAGCAGGGCCCGGCGCAGCGCCAGCCGGTGTTCCCGCCGGATCTGCGCCTCCCGGTAGCGTCGCCGGTCCCCGTCGGTCTGCGGCAGCAGCGGCGGGACGGCGCGGGGGTCGCCGTGGTCGTCCACGGCCACCATCACCAGGTGTGCCGTGGCCACGTCGACCGGCGGTACCGCGCGGTCCCAGCGGTCCGCGCTGACCTTCACCGCCACCTCCATCGAGCTGCGGCCGGCCCAGGTGATCCGGGCGTCGACGTGGACCACGTCGCCGACGCGGACCGCGCGCAGGAAGGCGGTCTCGTCGATGGCGGCGGTGACCGCCGGGCCGTCGGAGTGGCGGGCGGCGACGACCCCGGCGACCGAGTCGATCAGGTTGAGGATCCGGCCACCGTGGACCGTACCCATCAGGTTGGTGTGGTGCTGGTCCATGATCTGCGACAGGGTCAGGTGCGAGGCCGACGGTGGTCGGCCGGCGAGTGTGATGGTGTCGGGCACTGTGCGGGTCCGTCCTCGATGCAGCGGACCGCCGACCGGGGGGCGCGCGTCGAGGGCACGCCGACGGATCGCGTACGGCGTGTCACCCGCCCGACCCACCCGCGAGGTCGACGGCAGCGCGCACCGGTGGTGCGCGCGGCGCGGGCAGGTCTTCGGACTCGCGGGCCGGACCGGGTTCGGTCGCCTACTGGCCGTCGCTTCCCGGGCCGGTGGCCCAGTGCTGATGACGGCGGTCGTTCCCACTCACCGCTGCGGGGCAGTCCCGGACTTCCACCGGGTTCCCTCTTACGACACCCGGCCGTCGCCGACCGGGTGAACCAGCGCTGCGGCCATCGTAGTCAGAGGTCGGGGTGTCGGCGGCGGGACGGGGTGGGTGACGCCGGTCTCGTCGGTGCGCCCGACAGCGGCACCGGTCGTGGCTTCCCGATCGAGGATGGGAGGCGTCGGGTGCGGGCGGGACGGTTGCCCGTCCCGCCCGCACGGGCCGACGGGACGGGTCAGGCCAGTGGCTGCTCGTCCTCGGGGGTCACCAAAATCGTCCGGCGACGCCGGGAGGAGAGGAACAGCACGGCACCGGCCGCCAGCGCCGCGATGCCGATTCCGCCGATCAGCCCGGCTTGCGGACCGGTGACCGGCAGCCCGCCGTCACCGCCACCGTCGCCACCACCGGCACCGCCGTTGCCGCCGTTGCCGTTGCCGTTGCCGCCATCGCCGCCGCCGGTCTTGGCGGCCAGCACCACGGCGAACCCGTCCCGGTTGTCGCCGGGGTCCACGTCGGCCACCGGTACGGCGGCGGCGTTCGCGGGCAGTGCCGTACGCGCGGGCGTGGCGCGGTCCTTGGTCGACCGTTCGGTGAGGCCCTCCACCCGCACGGTCCCGCCCTGCACCGTCGCCGGCGCGGTGGCCGACGCGGGGGTCGTCACGAGGTTGTACAGCTCGACCGCCGAGTAGACCGCGTCGTCCGGGTCGGTGTCCTCGACGGCCGGAACGAGGGTGAGGCCCGGATAGGTGCAGACCGCCGAGCGGCCGGCGTCGCCGAGCACGCACTGGGTCGGGGGCTTGGTGAAGGTCACGCCCTTGGGTAGGCGCAGCGTGACCCGCACGCCGTTGACCGCCGCGCGGCCCTGGTTGGCGACGGTCTGCCGCAGCGCTCCCGTCTCGCCCGGGTTCAGCGTGCCGGTGGGCTCGGGCCTGCCGTCGGCGCCGACCCGAACCGACTGCTTCACGTCGCGGGCCACCACCGAGAGGTCGGCGCTGCGCTGGTCGACCAGCACCAGTGGGAACGATCTGGTGTTGTCGGCCGGATTCGCGTCCTTGTCGGACCCGAGGGTGACCGACACCTCGAAGCTGCCCTGGTAGGGCCCGGCGGCCCCGAAGACGGCCGCGTCGATGGGCACGTCGGTGGTTTCACCCGGCCCGGGGATCAGCTCCGGCAGCAGTTGGCAGTAGAACCCCCCGAAGTCGCCGTCGCACTCGCCCACGCCGCCACCGGCGTGCCAGATCAGGGCGACCGGCAGGGGGTCGGGGCCCTCTGCCGGCTGGCGAACACGGACGACGACGTCGCGTGGGGTCTCGTCCCCCCGGTTGCTGATCTTGAGGTAGACGACCTTCCGCTCGACGCCCAGCGGGATCGTCGTCCCGGAGGCGTCGACCGCGAGGTCCGGGCCACGCTTCGCCGCCGCGGCGGGCACGGCGGGAACAGCCACCCCGGCGAGGACGACCAGCGCGGCGGCGACAGTTCGCGACAGCCGCCGACGACCAAAGCTCATGGCAGGACCCTTCAGGACGCGCGGACAGTGTGCTTGGGAACACTATCGGCAATTGGCGTCCGCCAGTGCCCCCGCGCCATCACGGCGGGCCCGCTCCGGCGACGTCACGAGCGAGCAGGAAGCACTCACTCCGAGATCGCAGTCGCCTCCAGTTCGACGAGCACGTCGGGCTCGAAGAGGTGGTCCACCCCGATCAGCGACGCCGGCGGAAGGGGCCAGGGAAGGCCGAGTTCCTCGACGACCGATTCGATCCCGGCCATGAACGGCCCGATCTTCTCGGGCGACCAGTTGGTGACGTAGAAGGTCAACCGGACCACGTCCTCGAAGGACGCGTCGGCTCCGGCGAGGGCTCGGCCGGTGTTGCGCAGCGCCTGCGCGACCTGCCCGGTCAGGTCACCCGGGGCGACCGGTGAGCCATCCGCCAGTCGGGCGATCTGACCGCTGACGTGGATGTGACGCGACCCGGTGGCTACCGCCACGTGCTCGTAGGGGGTGTGCGGCTGAAGACCGTCGGGGCTGAAGCGGGTGACAGGCATCGTTTCTCCTCCACAGGAACCAACTCGGTTTACCATTGATACCTAGTTGACGGAGGACACTTCAAGGAGACCTGGTTTCATGCGCGATACCACCACCCCCCACGTCGGCGAGCTGCGCATCGACGCACCCCACCGCGAGTTGCTCGACCAGGTGCTGGACAAGTGGTCGCTCAGCGTTCTCAACGAGCTGTGCGAGCGCCCGTGCCGGTTCAACGAGCTGCGCCGGGCGGTCCCGGCGGTGACGCAGAAGTCGCTCACGGCGACACTACGACGTCTGGAGCGCAACGGGATCATCGAGCGCGAGGTGGTCGCGACTCGTCCGGTCGCGGTGGAGTACCGGATCACCCGGTTGGGAAAGACCCTGCGCGCCCCGGTCGACACGCTCCTCGAGTGGGCCGACACGTACCTGCCCCAGATCGAACACGCCCGCAAGGCGTTCGACGCCGAGATCGAATAGATGAGTACGCCCTGACCGAGGCCGGCCGGTCCGCGCACGGCATCGTCTACCGGCTGTGTGACCGGAGTCGCCGGCACCTCGACGCGGTCCTCGCCAGCCGGGACCGATTCGATTCGGGGTCAACGCAGCCACCATCGTCGGACCCGACGACGTCCGCAGGCTACGCCGACTAGCAGCACGCGCAGCCGGGGTGGCATCCGCAGGCGTCGCCTCCGTCGGCGGCGGGCTCACCGGCGACGGTGTCGGTGCCGGTGAGGGTGGCGGTCGGTGGGACGGCGCAGCAGGCGTCGCCGCGCCACGCCTCGCGGCCTTCCTTGACTGCGACGGCGGCGATGACCAGCGCGGCGATCGGGTCGGCCCAGGACCAACCGAACAGGCTGTTGACGCCGAGGCCGACGAGCAGGACCGCGGACAGGTACGTGCACAGCAGGGTCTGCTTGGAGTCGGCGACCGCGGAGCGGGAGCCGAGTTCCCGGCCGGCGCGCCGCTGCGCGTACGACAGCACCGGCATGATCGCCAGCGACAGCGCGGCCAGCACCAGGCCGATGCTGGAGTGTTCGGCGTCGGCGCCGCCGGCCAGCGCCCGGACCGACTCGACGGTGACGTAGGCGGCGAGGGCGAAGAACGACACCGCGATGACCCGAAGCGCGACCTTCTCCCGGGCCTGCGGGTCAGGGGCGGCGAACTGCCAGGCCACCGCCGCGGCCGAGGACACCTCGATGACCGAGTCGAGGCCGAAGCCGATCAGCGCGGTCGACGAGGCCACGGTGCCGGCGGTGATCGCCACCACGGCCTCGATGACGTTGTAGGTGATGGTGGCGGCGACGAGCAGCCGTACCCGGCGGGCGAGCACCTGGCGGCGGGCCGGCGACGGCCCGGCGGGGGTGAGGGCGACCAGGGGCAGGGTCATCAGCAGCAACCCTTCCCGGAGGCGTCCGGGCAGGCGGCGGGGTCGACGGCCAGGACGAGGCCGAGAAGGTCGGCCAGGGCGTGCGCCAGGCGAGCGTCGGCCAGCTCATAGCGGGTACGGCGACCCTGTGGCACGGCGACCACCAGACCGCAGCCACGCAGGCAGGACAGGTGGTTCGACACGTTCTGCCGGGTCGCGCCCAGCAGGTCGGCCAGCTCCGCCGGGTAGCCCGGCCCGTCCCGCAGCGCGAGCAGCAGCCGCGCCCGGGTCGGGTCGGACAGGGCGTGACCGAAGCGGGCCAGCACCTGCGAATGCATCAACGTCTCCACCCGCTGGATAGTACATCGAACGCTGTACAAAGCAAGACGAAGCCGCCTTGCTCCGCACACGGCCCCTGGAGCGGCCACCGAGGAGGTCGATCAGGCACCCATATGCTCAACGGGTGAAGGACAGCGAGCAGGCAGTGCTGACCGGGATCCTGCAGCCTGCCCAGGACGTGACCGGGTGACAGCGGCGGGCACGAGGTGCCGACCGCGTCCCACCGAGCGCCGGGCAGCGCTGGTCAGTCACCTGCCCTCAGCGCGCTGAGCACGGCCGCCACCTCCGGGCGTGACGCAGCCGGTCGCCGGACCGCAGCCGTGATGCGCCGGGTCAGCGGCGGGTTCAACGGCCGGGTCACCACCCGGTACCGCGGGTCGACCGCCAGCTTCGGCAGCATGGTGATCGAACGGCCGTTTTCCACGTGCTGCAGCGCCAGCATGTAGTTGTTGAACCGGCAGATCACCACGGGCTCGAACCCGGCCTCCCGACACAGCCGGGTGGACAGCTCGGACATGTACGAGCCGGCGACGTCGAACGTCCAGCGCTGCTGCGCGCACGCCTCCAGAGCCACCGACTCGACACTGCTCAGCGAGTGCCCCGGGGGCAGCACGAGCACGACCGGGTCGGTGGCGAGCGGCACCAGGTCGATCTCCGGGGAGAGCTGCGCGCCGGCGAAGTCGGCCGTCGTGATGATCAGATCCACGTCACCCCGACGCAGCGCCGGCATGCTCTCGTGCGGCTCCAGCTCCAGCAGCACCACCTGCACGTCCGGGTGCCGGGCCGCGAGACGGGCCAGCGCCGGTTCGGCGAGGGCTTGCACGGCACTCTGGAACGCGGCCACGGTGACCGTGCCGGCCGGCTCGTCGGCGAGGCGACGCAGCTCCGCCTCGGCCGCGTCCATGGCCGCAAGAATCTCCCGAGCCCGACCGGCGAGCAACATTCCGGCCGCGGTGAGCCGCACCCGCCGCCCGGTGCGCTCCAGCAGCGCGGTCCGGGTCTCCCGTTCCAGCGTGGTCAGCTGCTGCGACACCGCCGACGGGCTCAGGTTGCCGCGCTGCGCGACGGCCCGGACGGTGCCGTAGGTCGCCAGGTCGGCGAGCAGGCGCAGTCGCCACGGATTCAGCGTCATGGCCCCCGACTGTACGGCTCTGCTTAACAGCGACAACGGAAATGTGCGATGGACGTGCCCGTCCGGGACTGCCTAGCGTCGGTCCATGGCTGATTCGTTCTGGTCCGACGCCGATCGTCACCTGGTCCGCTACATCGGCGCGGGCAGCTTCGTACGCGAGATCATCGAGCGTGCCGAAGGCAGTTTCCTGTTCACCGCCGACGGCCGCCGCCTGCTCGACTTCACGTCGGGCCAGATGAGCGCCATCCTCGGCCACTCCCACCCGGCCGTCGTGGCCACGATCCAGCACCAGGCCGCCACCCTCGACCACCTGTTCAGCGGCATGCTGAGCCGGCCCGTGGTCGAGCTGGCCCGCCGCCTCGCCGGCTCCCTGCCCGCGCCGCTGGAGAAGGTCCTGCTGCTCACCACCGGCGCGGAGTCCAACGAGGCGGCGATCCGGATGGCGAAGCTGGTCACCGGCCGGCACGAGATCATCTCGTTCGCCCGATCATGGCACGGGATGACGCAGGCGGCGGCCAGCGCCACCTACAGCTCGGGGCGCAAGGGGTACGGGCCCGCGGCACCCGGCAACTTCGCGATCCCCACGCCGAACGCGTACCGGCCCGACTTCACGCTCCCCGGCGGCGAGCTGGACTGGCGGCGTCAACTGGAGTTCTCGTTCGAGCTGTTCGACGCCCAGTCGGTGGGCAGTCTGGCGGCGTGCGTCGTCGAGCCGATCCTCAGCTCCGGCGGCGTCATCGACCTGCCGCCGGGATACCTCGCCAAGCTGCGCGACAAGGTGCACGAACGCGGCGGGCTGTTGATCCTCGACGAGGCGCAGACCGGCCTGTGCCGCACCGGCGAGTGGTACGCATTCCAGCGTGACGGCGTGGTGCCGGACATCCTGACCCTGTCCAAGACGCTCGGCGCCGGCCTTCCGCTGGCGGCGGTGGTGACCAGCCCGGAAATCGAGCACACCGCGCACGAGCGCGGTTTCCTCTTCTTCACCACGCACGTCTCGGACCCACTGGTGGCCGCGGTCGGCAACACGGTCCTGGACGTCCTGGAGGCCGACCGGCTCGACGAACAGGCGGCGCACCTGGGCGCGTACCTCCGCAAGGGTCTGCTGGAGATCGGCGAACGGCACCCGGCGGTCGGCGACGTGCGCGGCCGTGGGCTGCTGGTCGGGCTCGAACTAGTCAGCGACCGGGAGTCGGAACGCCCGGCCGACGCACTGGGCGCCGCGGTGACCGCGCGCTGCCTGGAGCTGGGCCTGCACATGAACGTGGTGCAGCTACCCGGCATGGGCGGCGTCTTCCGCATCGCGCCGGCGCTCACCTCCACCCACGCGGAGCTGGACCTGGGCCTGGAGATCCTCGACCGGGCGCTCGCCGACGTGGCGCCGCGGTAGCGAGGCACGACGTAGTCTCTCCCGGCGGAGCCGGTTGCCGGTGTTCCCTGTCGTAGCAGGTGTTCTCGCCGCAGTGACCGCCAGGTCGGCAGTGCGCTCGCCAGCATCGCCGGCAGCAGGCAGAGCCCGTGAGCGTGTGTTCGCGGCCAGGGCCGCCATCTCGGTGGTCTGGCGCTAGCCCACGGTGGCCCTGTCCAGGATCTCCTGTATGTGATCGACCGTCAGGGCCGGGTTGGCCGCGGCGGCCTCGGCCAGTCCGGGATCGTTGAGAAGCGCGGTGACCCTCGGTGCCGGAAGGCGTGGGCTGCTTGCCATCGCCTGTCGCACGGTGGCGTCCGGGTCGGTGCTGAGTCGGTCGACGGTTTCGGTGGCGGCGTGCGGGTCGAGGGCGACGAGCCGTCGTATCGCCGGGTCCGGGTTGTCGGCGAAGCGGGCCAGTCCTTCGATGGGGAACTGTGGCAGCTCGCTGAGCCGGTCCCGGCCGCAGCAGTGGTATTCCAGATAGCAGCGCAGCAGCAGCGCCGGCGGCGCGGCCGGGTGGTGCTGGGCGAGCAGGACCCGTACGCCCAGGTCGGGGTCGTCGGCGAGCACAGTGACGATGTCCGCCGGCAACTCGGCGTTGCGGGCCGCTCGTCGGCGCAGCAGCGGATTGGTCGAACCGGCCCACCGCAGCGCATCGGTGATCTCCTGCGCGGCCTCCTCGGGATACGGGATCCAACGGCAGCGGACGTCCGCGGAGCCGAAGTGGCCGTCGCCCGGCACGGTGGTCACGTCGATGTCGATGCCGGCCCGCTGTTGCTCGGTGAGGCCGGGATGGGTGGAGACAGCGGTGCGCACCTCGACCGCCGGGTCGGTGGCGAGCCTGACGAGCTGGTCGCCGGTCAGGTCGACGCGACCGGTGATTCCCTGCCGGACCGACGGGTCGGGGTGGCGCAGCAGCGCTTCGACCACGTCCGGCGGGACGCTCGGGTTCTTGCCCATCACCCCCAGCGCAGCCGTGTCGCCGCTGGCGAGCACCTGATCGATCAGCGCCCGGGACAGTGGACGCTGCAGCACGTACCAGAATGCGTGACAGTGCTGATCCGGCAGATCCGCAGGCTCCATCACTCGCTGCCGGTGCGCGACGGACGCCACGGCGGCTGCCCGCACGTCGGGCACCTCATCCTCCAGCAGCGCCTGGAGCGACCGCTCGTCCAGCCGGTTGAAGGAACCAGCCGCGAACCGACGCACACCCGGCCGGGGGTGCGCGGCGGCCAGCCGGAACAGACGCCGGTCATACCTGGTCGCCTCGAACAACTCGCCGATCAATTCCTCTCGGCTGAACGGCATGTCGGAGGGCGGGGCGTCGAGCGCGGTCAACAACCTGACCAGCACGTCGTCAGGCAGCGGCTCCTGACCGGGCCGGCCGAACGCGCGCATTCTCACCCGCCACACCGGGTCGGCCAGCAGCTTGGCGCGCGCCCGAGAGTCGACTTGCGGGTGGGTGGCCAGCGCTCCGCGGATCCTGGGCGAGGGATGGTGCAGCATCGCATCCCGCACCGGCGGCGGCAGCTCACGGCGGCGTCGTAGCCCATCGCACACCTGCTCCGGCCACGAATCCACCAGCCGCAACAGCACGTCGACCGGCGCTGCCGGGTTCCTCGCCAGCCCCCGCAGCAGAGGTGAAGGAGACGAACACCGATCCAACCAGGCATCACCGATCATCGGGCGCTCATGCCGTAGGACGGGGTGGCGTGGATGCCCGTGCCGTACTCGTATCGTAAGCCGGCGTCTGCGATGAACTGCGCGGCGTGCGGCAGCACGGGGTGAGAGCCGATCTTGCTGACGGCCATCCGGCGAGCCACTCGATTCAGCTTGCCGGAGGCGCTGGTGACCGCCGCCCAGTTCCATGCGGCGGGATCACCGAGACGCGGCACGGCTGTCGCCCACGCCGCGGCACGTTTCTCCGAGTTGTGGTTGGTATGGCTCCATCGCAACTCCTGCACCCCCACGGGACCGCCGTAGTAGAGCTGCACCAGACCCCAGCCTTCGCAGCGATACCGGAACGTCGGGCTTCCCGGCACGCTCGCAGGCAGGTCGAGCCGCCGCACCATGGGCGCCGCTCCGGAACCGACGACGTACAACGCCAGGTGCCGTCCACCTGGAGCAGCGGCAACTTCAGCAGCAGTGGAGAATTCCCGCAGTTCGCAGTCCCGCTGCGAGTCGGACTCGAAGACACGGAACAAGCCCAGTTCGAAGACGGCGTCGAGGACCGCAGGCCAATCGTCGTCTGCGGCATAGAAGTCCAAGTTCGGCACGATCCAACTATCCCGATCGGGGCGACACGAGCGCCACGCAGCACCCGCTCATCGGCACGACCGAGCGTTCGACCAACCCACGCCTGTCACGCATGATCCTCTCACCCGTCGGAGCGGGCGCGCGATCAGCGGCATGAGCGTGCATCCGGCCGCCCCGGATGTGCGTCACGATGCGTCATGGCTCGCCGTTGGCCGCCGCGCAGTTGGCGGGGAGATCACGGAGTGCAGCCGAGCCGAGGCTGGCTTGTCGGTGTGCGGCCCTAATGTGTGGAGCATGACGCGATATGTCGACGAGGATCTGCACGGTGCGGAGTTCCGCGAGTGTGATCTCACCGGGGCGCGCCTGATCGGTGTCGTCATGCAAGATGTCGTGATCGACGGATTGGTCACCAACCTCGTGGTGAACGGTGTCGACGTCACGCAGTACGTCGAAGCAGAGCTGGACCGGCGTCATCCGGTACGGGCGCTGATCCGCTCCGAGGACCCTGCCGACCTGCGCGAGGCAGCACGTCAGCTCCATACCGGCTGGGCCGCCACGATCGAGCGGATCCGCCAGACGCCCGGCATCGAGCGCCGCAGCGTGAACGACGAGTGGTCAGCGGTGCAGACCCTGCGCCACCTGGTCTTCGTCCACGACTCGTGGTTCCGCCGCTGCTGCCTGGGCTCGACACAGCTGTTCACGCCGATGGGCATCGGGCCGAGCGTCGAGCCCTACGACGGAGCGCACGGGCTTGACCTCTCGTCCGACCCGGCCCTGGACGAGATAGTGAGCGTGCGTGACGCACAGGCCGCCGAGCTGGAGGCCTGGCTCGACAAGGTCACCGCGGCACAACTAGCCGCGCGAGCGCCGGTGCCCGACGACGATGTCTGGCCGCCGTACGCCCGGGGCCGCTCGGTGCGGCAGTGCCTCCGCACGGTGCTCAACGAGACCTTCGAGCACCACGGCTTCTGCGTCCGCGACCTCGACCTGATCTCGGCACAGGACCGCTGAGTAGGGCCGGCCGTCGACCCGGCCTCTTACCCATGCGGGTATCGCTGATCGTCTGCGCGCTGCCGAACTGCTGACCCCGGAGCTGGACGCGGCACTTCTGGAGCATCCGGCGGCTCTGGCTTACGTGTTGCACACGGCACGGAAAGGCTCCATGGCCCGTGGCTCGGCTCGCCGGGCTGCGCGAGCCGGCAAGCGTTGTGCACCATCCGCGTCAAGTCGGGTGTGCACTGCTGGCTCGCGAGACGCTCGCCGCGACCGGGTCATGAACTTGCGCCTCTTGGGTGCGGCGATCTCCTGTCAGTCGCGGCGCGGGCCCGGCAGCCGCCGCTGGTGAGCTTCCGGGGTACGCGCGTCCTCGCTGCGGACGCGCCATCGGTGACCACGGCCGGCTCACCGCCGCGGACGCGCAGGCGTTACGGCAGGGTGATCGGCAGGTACGACACCGGATGCCGAAGCGGGACAGACGGTCATACATCACCGCGCGTCGCCAGCGGCGGAGAACACCAGACCGCCGGCGGCGGCAGGCGAGAGTCGGGTGCCGTCTGCCGACAGGGCTGGCAGGTAATACCCTTGACCACGAGCACGGCCCCCGCCGGCGCGTCAAACGCTCGGGCTCGACCGGTCCGCGCTCGCTGCTCGACTCGAGAGGCACACCCATGCCCGGTACCACCGCACCCGTCACGTACCTCATCGTGGACGGGGAGAACATCGATGCCACTCTCGGCAACAGTGTTCTGGAGCGCCGGCCGGCCCCCGCGGAGCGACCCCGGTGGGAGCGTCTGCGGGACTTCGCGCGGGACACGTGGCAGCAGCCGGTGAAGGCACTGTTCTTCCTCAACGCGTCGGGCGGCGGCCTGCCGATGCCCTTCGTCCGGGCCCTGCTGAGCATGGAATACCGACCCATTCCGCTCGCTGGATCGTCGGATCAGAAGGTGGTGGACATCGGCATCCAGCGGACGTTGGAGGCTATCGCCCGGCGCCCGGGCAATGTGATGCTCGCCAGCCACGACGGCGACTTCCTGCCGCAGGTCGACGAGCTGCTGCGAGGTGAGCACGAGGTCGCGGTCGTCGGGTTCAAGGAGTTCCTCAACGCCGGCTTCTCCGACCTGCCGGGCCTGCAGGTGTTCGACATCGAGGAGGATGCGGGCTGCTTCACCAACGTCCTTCCTCGGGTTCGCATCATCGACCTCGAAAGCTTCGACCCGGAGCGCTTCCTGTAACGCCCTGGCTCAGCACCGATCGGGTGCCCCGGCACCTTCGCGCCGGCCGACAGCAACGCGTGCACGGCCTGCGCCGCCGCGACGAATGGAGGCGGCGCGCCCGGCGAGGTGACGCCCCAGGGCCGTTCGATCAACTGCAAATCCTATGATCACGGCCATGTCGACCGCGTTCACCACCTTGTGGACCCAGGACGTCTGCCGGGAGTTGCGCCGCCACCGAGTCGGCGAGCGCCCCTCGGTGGCTTTCAGCGGGGTGCACCAGTCTCTTCCCAGTTGGACCAGCGTCGGTGTCGGCGACGATGTCTTCGCGCTGCATGTCAACCGATGCGTGGTCCACCTGGTGACCCGCCTGCGCGTCGTCGACAAGCAGCGACGCGACTGTTGCGGCACCGCTCCGACGACCTGGCGTGACCCGTCCTACCCGGGTCACGCCACCTGGGCGATGCTCGGCGCCAACGGATGTGGGGCGAGCCCGGTGCACGTCGAAGCGACCCCGATCCGCTTCGACGTCACCATCCCCGGCGACCTGCTCGGCGCGCTGACCTGGCGCAACCGACACGGCGAAGAGCGCACCCTGAAGTACGTCGTCAACGGCCGTCTCGAACGCTCCGTCAGCCTCCAGGGCGTCTATCGCCTGACCGACGAATCCGCAGCTCGGTTGGGTGCCCTCCTGGACAGGTCGCCGACCTCGGTTCAGCGGGCGGAGTCAGGGGCGCACTGACCAACTGCTCCCCCGCGTCGTGGCGACGGTCCGGCTCACCGCAGGTCGACCTCGACATCATGTTCCGCGAAGATGCCGAGCAGGCACTCCACGGTCACCGCCGGTGCGAGACGCCGCCGGTCGTAGCCGGCGACAAGATGATCACGGGCAACGTTCGAGTCGTGCCACACCAGCCGGAACGGCGTCGACGCGCCGAAACGCCCGCGGAGGCAGTCGACGAAGGCGTCGAGGTTGCAGCCGAAGTATCCGCCCGGGCCGTTGATCGCCTCACCGAGCGCGCAGTAGAACCCTTCGATGTCCGTGACGTGACGGCCGTCGAGGTCGTACGTGGTGCCGGCCGATCGGTCCTGGACAACGGACTGGTGGGCGGCCGCGACCATGGCCCACTGGTGCCGTAGTTCTCGGCCGTGGTCGGACCACATGTTCTTCTGTACGGGTGGCCCGTGCTGCCGGTGCGCGAGGATGTCGAGGACCCCGACGGGCAGCGGTTCCTGTGGGTCGCTGTCGACGGTCACGTCGAGCAGCCCGCCTCCGAACCGCGACGGCTCCCCCGACCCGACCGTTCCGGACACCACGGCGTCGATCACCCGGTGGGCCGAGCCGTCGGCCGCGATCGTGTGCACCTCCGCGCGGATGCGACGTCGACGCAGGCTGGCCTTGGTCGCCCGCCCGACCGCGTCGAGCGCCGCCAACAGTGGCGCCTGCGGCCGGCAGCCGAGGAGCCGGACCCGCGGCACCAGCGGTGGGGCCTGCTCACGGAACACGCCGCTGACGTCCCGGCACGTGCCGTACGGCGTCCCGTCGCCACCCAGGAGGGCGAATTCGGGAACGTTGCCAGGGCGCACGACGGCGGCTGTGCGGTCGTAGACGTGGACGAACCCGTCGAGATCGATGTCCACAGCTTCCGGCACCGTACGGCTCGGCCGGCGTGCGAGCACGACCACGTCACCGAGGTCCTCGCCCATCCAGGACGGCGACCTGCCCGGCGATGGCAGAGGCTCCGCTATCGCGACGTCACCGAGCCAGGCCCGTCCGGCGCCGAGGGCCCCTGCGGGCACCCTGTCGAGCAGGTCGGCGAGCGCGCCGTCCGGAACGCAGCCAACAAGGGTGAATCGTTCCCGCGGTCGCGGAGGCAGGTCGACGAACAATCCTTCGATCTCCGCACACACGGCCAGCAGCACCTCGTCCCCATAGGCGCTGTCGAAGCCGACATCGCCACGGAGCAGCCACCGCGGGTTCACCGGAATGTCTCGTGTCCCGTACCGCTGCTGCTGCCGCGCCCAGCCGGCCTCGGAGCCGGCGGGCGTCGTCACGGCACGACTCTATCCAAGCTCGCCTTTCGAAGGGCCAGAAGGTGGACCACCGGCGAGGACAAGCGCCAGCTTCCTTGCGTCTGGGCACCCCGCGTGGGACGGCACCTACCTCCACCGCAGGTGATTGCCGCCTGCTCGATCGGAGACCGCGGGCCGTACCCTCTGCAACGCAGACGCCACCAGATCGACGACGGACGTGACCGCGATGACGACAAGCACCAGGAAACCGTTCCGCTCAGCCGCCGCTGCCGCGGTGCTGACGTTCTTGCTGCCCGCCGCCGCGGCGTGCACCTCGGAAGCCGCCACCCCGCCGTCGACGGCGTCCACGGCTTCCGCACCGCCCTCACCGGACATCCGTACGTTGCGCATGCCGGAGACGTTGCTCGGCCTGCCGAAAAGCATGGACCGGGTCACCACCGGAGCCGCCAAACAACACCTCGACACGCTCAAGCGTGAGGTCGCCCCCGCCACGAGCGCCGTCGGCTGGGCCTACGGCGACAACGGACCGGACGCCGACATGGTCTTCATCACCGGCGTCTCCGGCACCGTCACCGACCAGAACGGGATGGTCGAACGCTCCCTTCAGCCATACCGCATCAAGACCCACAAGCCCGTCGACCCCGGGGAACTCGGCGGCACCGCACACTGCGGTCAAGGCCGTACCGAGGACGAAAGCTATCTCGTCGCCTGCGCATGGGCCGACGACCAGACAGTTGGCATCGTCGCCTTCGTGTCGTCCCGCCCGCAAGGCGACCGCACCGCCCAGTTCCTCGAGGTCCGCAGGGCCATGACCGAGACCAAGGCGTGAGCCGGCTGCGACCCGGCATGACATCGACGGGTGGTTTCCGTCTTCAGCTACCGAGCCGGCGCTCGCGGGCGGAGTAGGAGCGAAGCGCGCGCAGAAAGTCGACCTTGCGGAAGCCCGGCCAGTAGACGTCGCAGAAGTACAACTCGGAGTAGGCCGCCTGCCAGAGCAGGAATCCGGACATGCGGCGTTCACCGCTGGTGCGGATGACGAGGTCGGGGTCGGGCTGGCCGCTGGTGTAGAGGTGAGTCGCGATCTGGTCGGCGGACAGTTGTTGGGCGACATCGTCGAGGCTACGGCCGGCTTGCCGTTCGGCGTCGAGCAGGGATCGCAGAGCGTTGACGATCTCCTCGCGCCCGTCGTAGCCGATGGCGATGTTGAGGTGGAAGGCGGCGTTCTTGTCGCGGGTGGCCTCCTCGGCCGACTTGAGGGCGTGGCGGGTGGAATCAGGCAGGACGTCGACCCGACCGGCGGTCCTGACCTGCCAGACGCTGGCCGGTCCCGCCAGCCGCCGGATGATCACTTCTTCAATCATGCGCAGCAGGTTGTCGACTTCGCCGGCGTCGCGTTTGCGCAGGTTGTCGACCGAGGCGAGGAAGACGGTGACGTGGTGGATGCCGAGTTCTCTGCACCAGCCGAGGACTTCATCGAGGTGTTCGGCGCCGTATCGATGGCCGATCCCGGCATCCTGGAAGCCGTTCTGGCGTGCCCATCGCCGGTTGCCGTCCATCACCAGGGCGATGTGCCGAGGCAGGGGTGCGTCGGACAGTTCGTGGGCCAGTCGTCGGGCGTAGAGCGTATAGACGGCCGACTTCAGGACGTTGCGCACGCGTCGTTCCTTTCCCCGTTTCGAGCCGGATCGTAGGCTGTTGAGGTTAAGGCTCTCGCTAGGCGGCCGGGTCGCGGTGGCGCAGGACGAGCCAGCCGGTGACCGTGCAGACGACGATGGCGGCCAGTTGAACGACGACGCCGAGGGCCAGGTCGGTGACGCCGGCGGGGTCGAACAGGCCCACCCAGTCCTGCCAGTAGTGCACGGGCAGGACGGCCGCGACGGCGGGCAGGGCCGGCTGGCCGTTGATGATGCTGGCGAGCACCACGAAGCCGACGGCGACGGCCAGCGCCTCGGCCCCGCGTGGCAGCACCAGGCCCAGGGTGAAGGCGATCGCCGCCATCGCGAGCATGCACAGGAGCGTGTAGCCGGTGGCGGCCAGTACCCGGATGGTCGCGTCGCCAACGGTGAGCGCGGACGCGCCGATGATGTGGAACGGGTGCCACCCGAAGAAGACGGTGCCCGCGGCCAGGCCGGCGGCCATGACGACGGCAACCGCGACCAGGGTCGCCAGGGCAGCGGCAGCGAGCTTGGCAGCCAGCAGGCGCTCGCGGGTGACCGGGGCGGCGTAGAGGTAGCGCAACACTCCCCAGTCACGGTCTGCCGAGGCGATCGCGCAGGACAGCAGTGCCACGACGATCGGCAGCAGCAGCGGGGCCGTGAATTCCAGGCTCGCCATCGCGTGGTTGGCGGCCGAGTAGGGCGAGGCGCCGAACAGACCACTCTCGTTGCCGTTGCGCTCTCCGGGCTGGGATGCGAACGGAAGCGCGGCGGCGACCGGAACCCCGGCGAGACAGGCCAGCGCGATAAGCGTCCGGATGCGGAGCAGTTGGGTGGTGAGCTCAAAGCGCAGCATCGTGATATCCCTCGATCATCGCCAGGTAGGCGTCCTCAAGCGATGTGTGAGCACCGACCAAGTCGTCGAGGGTGCCGGCGGCGGTGAGGCGGCCGTTGTGCATGACCACGGCATGAGTGGCGAGTAGCTGCACCTCGGCAAGCTGGTGACTGGAGATCAGCACGGCTGCGCCGGCGTCCGCGCAGACAGCCAGGTGGCGGCGCAACGCGCGCACCTCGGCCGGATCGAGGCCGTTGGCCGGCTCGTCCAGCAGCAACACGTCAGGACGACGCATCAACGCGGCGGCGAGCATGAGTCGTTGCCGCATTCCCGTCGAGTAGCCCTTGACCCTACGGCCGGTCGCGGCACCGAGGCCGGCCAGGTCCAGTGCTTCCTCGAGCGCCGGCGGCGGCCACGATCGACCGGCCGCCGACCACAGCAGCTTGAGGTTGGCGATGCCGCTCAGGTGCGGCACCAGGGCGGGTCCGTCGATGAGTACGCCGACGCGCCGCAGCACGGGTGCGCCCAGATGCACGAGCTTGCCGGCGAGGCTCGCCGTGCCGGCGTCGGGTCTGGACAGTCCGAGGAGCATCCGCATGGTCGAGGTCTTGCCCGCGCCGTTCGGGCCCAGCAACGCGCAGATCTCCCCTTCTCGTACCTGGAAGCTGAGCTGGTCGACCGCCATCCGGCGGCGGTAGCGCTTGACCAGGCCCTCGGCCTGGATCATGATCGGCGGTACGGGCATGCCGCATCACTCCTTCCCTCAGCAAGATCCCCGGACGGTAGGCAGACGCTCGCCCGGATCGGTCGTGGATGAGTGCTAGCGGACGGTCAGGTGGTGCCGCGCGGCGATTCCGCCGAGCACGCTCGCGGCGCACAGGGCGGCCATGACCGCGATCCAACTCGAGATGAAGGGTGTGGCCAACAGGCCCTCGTTGCGGTGGAAAGCGGCGGCGTCGGTGGTGCGTGCGCGGAGACCCCAGACCAGCACGGCAACGGTGGCGGCGGCCATCCCCACCGCCATCGCCGTCACGGCCGACGGCCACAGCCAGCGCGCGCCAACGACCGGCACCCACCGCAACACCCTGGTGGCCGCCCACGCCGTCGCGGCCAGGACGCCGAGCCCGGTTACCGCGATCAGCACGAACGCGGCTACGTTCGGTCCCGAGTGCACCGGGCGGCCGGTGGGCGCGACGACCCGCACCATGCCGTACCACGCCGCGGCACCGACGACCGGGACGGCGGCATGTTTCCACGCGACAGCGGAGCGGCCGCGCACGAGAACGGCACCAGCCGGTGCGGCCATGGCGACCAGGGCCAGCCCCACGACCGCCGAGGCGACGACCATTGCGGCGTAGGCATCGGTGGCGACGCCGGAGAGATCCTCGGCGAGCTTCGCGAAGCCCAGCCCGCCTGCCGCGAACAACGCGGCCGCCCACACGGGCAGGACCGTCGGGGAACGTCCGGACATCAGCGCACCTCCGTGAATCCGGGCAGCTCCGAGCAGCGAATCCACCACGAGGCGTGGCCGGCGGTGGACCCGCAGGTCGGAGAGCAACTGGGCGTACTCCTCGCCATATCGGTGCCGCCATGCTGGCGGGTAGCAGGCGACCAGCGCTCGCACCAGGCGCGAGTCGCTGCTCATGCCAGCCTCGATCGGAGACGGCCCAGACCGAGGGTGGCGAGGCGTTGCATCCGTTCCGCTTGGGCCGACAGTTCTGCCGCTCCGGCCGCAGTCAATCGGTACGGCCGGCGGCGCCCTTCAGCCGGCAGGGCCTCGATCAGCCCCCGCTCCTCCAGCCGTTGCAGGGCCGCGTACAACGTGCCCGGGCCCAACGCCACGCCCGCCTGCTCGGCGATGTCCGTGGTGATCGCGTAGCCGTGCTTCGCGCCCTCCGCGAGGCTCGTCAGAACCAGCAGCCCCGGTTCGGCCCAACGTCCCAGTTCCTCACCCACCACATACTCCGTCCTCCGCTATATCGTCCAACGTACTACGCGCGACGGAGTAACGCCAGCGATCGCCCTTCCACGGTCAGCGGGTTCGGCCGCGCCCGAGGCTTGCTACGTGGCGGGTCGTCGCAGCGCGTCCATGACGAGGTCGAGCAGGTGGCTGCTGCGGGTCTCGAAGTTCTCGTCCGGGCTGATGCGCCAGAGGAAGCCGACCAGCAGCAGGAGGTCGTCGGCGGTCACGTCGGCGCGGACTTCGCCGGCCTGCTGGCAGGCGCGCAGCAACGTGCCCATGGCGTCGACGACCGGGTCGTACCCCTCGGTGGCGAGCCGTTCTCTGGTGGTGCTGTTCAGGGCGCCGGCCAGGCCGTGCTTGATCCTGCCGTAGCTGCCCAGTTCGTCCAGCCATCGCCGTAGCGCCACGAGCGGAGGGCTGCCTGCGGCCAGCCGGGGTGCGGCGTCGATGAGGTCCTGGACGTCGCGACGGTGCACCGCCAGGACGAGCGCCTCGCGGTTGGGAAAGTTGCGGTACAGGGTGCCCTGACCGATGCCGGTCAGCTTGGCGATCGACTGCATCGAGGCGTCGGGGTCCTGCTCCAGGACGGTACGCGCGGTGTCGAGGATCCGGGTCCTGTTGCGTTCGGCGTCGGTCCGCCGGCTCGGGCCCGGCCGCGCACCGGGTTGCGACCGGTGATCGGTGCTGCGATCCATGTCACTCCTGCTCGCTGGCCAAGCGGACAGGTGTCCGCTAACGTCGAGGGCATGCGGACACCTGTCCGCTTACGCCCCGATCCTAACCACCGGCAGCCGCCCCCGGAGGTGACGGCCCCATCCGGGCCCGGCGCCGGGCCGGCACCGCAATCCCAGGAGAAGCGCAACCGTGCCAGACACCGAGAAGACAGGTACCCGGACCAAGGTCATCGCCATCACCGGCACCAGCAGCGGAATTGGCCGGGCCACCGCGCTGGCCCTCGCCGCCGCCGGGGCGACGGTCGTCCTCGGCGCCCGGCGCAGCGACCGCGTCGAGCAGCTCGCCGGGGAGATCCGTGAACGCGGCGGCCGTGCCGTCGCCCTGGCGACCGACGTGCGGCGGCGCGACGACCTCATCCGCATGGTCGACACGGCGGTCACCGAGTTCGGCCGGCTCGACGTGCTGGTCAACAACGCCGGCATCGGCCCGATCTCCCCGCTGGACGACCTGCGCGTCGACGAGTGGGACGACATGATCGACGTCAACCTGCGCGGTGTACTGCACGGCATCGCCGCCGCCCTGCCGGTCTTCCGTCACCAGGGGTTCGGACACCTGGTGACGGTGGCGTCCACCGCCGCGTACCGCACCGTCCCCGGGCAGGCGGTGTACTCCGCGACGAAGACCGCCGTGCGTACGGTCTGCGAAGGGTTGCGGCAGGAGGTCGGCGAGACGGTACGCGTCACCGTCGTCTCACCGGGCTTCGTACACACCGACTTCGTCAATGCGGTCGCGGACCCCCACGCACGCGCCGCGCTGGTGGCCAGCCGCGACGCCATGGCACTGGATCCCGCGGCGATCGCGGACGCCATCGCGTACGCGGTCACCCAGCCGGATCAGGTCGACATCAACGAGATCGTGGTACGGCCCACCGCACAGCGGTGACGATTTCACCTGTCGCTGAACCGGGGGGGACTGCCGCTCACCGTCCGGCGTCGGCGTCGGTGAGCAGTCGGGCGGCCAGGGCGCGTACCTCGTCCCTGAGTTCGTCCGGTCGGTCGATCGTGAACGGCCAGCCGAGCCCGGCGAGCATCTGTGCCGCACCGTCGAGCCGTTCGACCCGGGTGGTGAGGCGCACTCCGTCGGGCACCTCGGTCAGCGTGCCGACCGACGGCGGGATCCGTCGCTGCGCCTGCCCGAGGCTGGTGTGCAGCACCACGGAGATGTCGTGCGCGTACGGCACGGCTGCCAGACCGGTGAGCACCTGCGTGGTGGGATCGAAACCGGCCGGGATGTCGAACCTGCCCTGGGTGAGGCGGGCCGCGCCGATGCGGTCGAGCCGGAACGTCCGGACGGCCCGGCGGTCGTGGTCGTGACCGGTGACGTACCAACGGCCTGCGTGGAAGACCAGCCCGTACGGGTCGAGCTGCCGCTCGCCGGACTCGCCACGCCAGGTGGTGTAGGTGATGTTCACCGGCTGCTGATGTCGGGCCGCTTCGGCGAGCACCAGCAGCACCTCGATGCCGGGCGGGGCGGACCTGCGGGCCGGAGCGGTGAAGTCCACGGTGCCGAGCAGCGAATCGATCCGCCGGGCCAGGACGGCCGGCAGTACCCGGCGGATCTTCGCGGTCGCGCTCTCGGCGGCCGCGCCCTCGGCGGTGACCAGCCCGGCCCGGGTGGCGGCGACGAGCCCGAGCATGACGGCGACCGCCTCCTCGCCGGTGAGCATGAGTGGCGGCAGCTTGTATCCGGGCGCCAGCCGGTACCCGCCGTAGCGACCGCGCCGGGCCTCGACCGGGATGCCGAGGTCGGCGAGATGCGCGGCGTAGCGGCGGACCGTGCGCTCGTCGACGCCCAGCCGACCGGCCAGGTCGGCGACGGTGAAGCCGCCACCGGCCTGGAGGATCTCCAGCATCGCCAGGACACGCGCGGTGGGCCGGGCCAAAAGTCTGACTCCTCATCCGGGCGGATCCTGTCCGGTATTGATCGTAGCGTGTCAGGCATGACGACATTCGTACTGGTTCCTGGGTTCTGGCTCGGCGCGTGGGCCTGGCGCCCGGTCACCGCCGCCCTTCGTGCGCACGGCCACGAGGTGTATCCGCTGAGCCTGACCGGCATGGGCGAACGCGCCCACCTGGCCCGCCCGGACACCGACCTCGACGTCCACGTCACCGACGTGGTCAACCTGCTGCGCTACGAGGACCTGCACGACGTGGTCCTCGTCGGGCACAGCTACGCCGGCGCGGTCGTGACGACCGCCGCCGCCGACCGCATGACCGACCGCATCGCCCAACTGGTCTTCGTCGACACCGGTCCGCTGCCCGACGGCGCCGCGAACGAGGACTTCACCCCACCTCAGCAGCGTGAACACAACGCGGCGGTGGTCGCCGACCACGGCGACGGCTGGCGGCTGCCACCCCCGCCGTGGGCCGAACTGGCGGCGGGAGCAGCAGACGTTGACGAATCGGTCGTCGCGCTGCTCGCTGAGCGGTCGGTGGCCCAACCGTGGGCGACCGCCACCAGCCCGGTGCGGCTGACCGGGGCGTGGGAGAAGCTGCCCCGCCTCGGCGTGCTGTCGAGCTTCACCGCCGCGCAGGCACGCGAGATGGCCGCCACCATGCCGCTGTGCCAGCACATGGCCGGCGATTCGTGGCGGTACGAGGAGCTGCCGACGTGGCACTGGCCGATGCTCAGCCGCCCGGCCGAGCTGGCCGAGATCCTGCACCGCGCCAGGCCGACGGCATAGCCCGCGGTGCCCGGGTGACCGCGCACGCGGTCACCCGGGCACCGCCGAGGTGTATGTCTCGGGGCTTACGATGACCCGGTGACGCCGGACAAGTGGGCGCAGTGGCTCCTGACCCGCCGGGACGGCGACAGCGCGGACCGACGTGCCCGCAACACCCAGGATCTGACGGCGTTCCGTGACGGCGTCCTCGACGGAGCCGGCCTGGCGGCCGACGACGTGCTCCTCGACGTGGGCTGCGGGACGGGACTGGTCGGGTTCGGCGCGCTGGATCGACTCGGCCCCGACGGTCGGGTCATCTTCAGCGACGTCTCAGCCGATGTGCTCGACGTGTGCCGGCGTACCGCCGGTGGAGACGGGCGATGCAGCTTCGTGGTCGCCTCCGCCGACGATCTCGCCGGAATCGCAGACGCCTCCGTCGACGTCGTGACCACTCGGTCGGTGCTCATCTACTCCGATCGCAGGGCCGCCGCCTTAACGGAGTTCTTCCGGGTCCTGCGGCCGGGCGGCCGGATCTCCCTGTTCGAGCCCGTCAACCGCTTCGCGGCGAAGCATCGACCCGATGATCTGTTCGGCATGGGCGACTCCCCGGTGACCGACCTGATCGCCAAGGTCAACGACGTCTACCGGAGCACCACCGAGGAAGCCACCCGACCGATGATGGACTTCGACGAGCGTGACCTGATCGACTGGGCGGTGAGCGCCGGCTTCGAGGCGGTGGAGCTGGACTACCGCGCCCAGGTCGATGTGCCCGCCGACCCGATCGGAGACTGGGAAACGCTCAAGCGCGTGGCACCCAACCCCCTGGTCCCCACGTACGGCGAGGCGATCGCCGCCGCCCTGACCGGCGACGAACGCGATCGGCTCGACACGTACATGATCGCCCTGGCCGCCGCCGGCACGCCGACGCGGCGCACGATGGCCTCGGCGTTCCTTCGCGCGCTGCGGCCGCACGGCAACCGCTGAGGACGCATCGCCGCGGTCACCGGCGTGATGGTGCCTGGTCAGCCGGCTGGCGAGGACCATCGATCGGCCATCGCGGTGATGCGGGCGGTCACCGTGTCCGGATCCACAAGTTGATGCAGGTGCAGCCCGGGAACCTGGTCGACGTCCCAGCCGCGTTCCCGCGCATCCTGCGCGATCTGATCGTACGGCGGGCCGAACAGCAGATATCCGCATGCCGCGTCGTCCCAGCCGTCCGGCACGGGAACCCTCTCCTCGTAGTAACCGAGCGGCAGGCGCGGCTGCTCGGCCGAGACGTCACGCCGGGTCTGCGGATCCGGGAACATCGGCGCGACGTCGGACTCGTCCCACCACGACGTCCATGGCGGCAGCCTGTCACCGCTCACCTTGGGCCGCAGAAAGTCCAGCAGATCCGGCGGCGCCACCGCCGTCGGCCCGCGGCGGGCGGGCAACGCCGCGTCGACGAACAGGCAGCCGGCCACCGGACGCCGGGCCGCCTCGACGATGACCGGGACGAAGAGACCCGCGTTGCTGTGCGCGACCACCACGACCGGCATGCCCGGCGGCAACTCGCCTGTCGACCTGCCGACGGTCTCGGCGACCGACGGCCAGAACGGCGGTCCGGCGTCCGCCACGCCGAGCAGCGAAGGCACCACGGTGACCACGCCCGAGGCCTTCAGTCTCGTCGCCACAGGCGCCCACGTCAGCGGACCCACCGATGGGCTGTGCACCAGAACAATCGCGGCATCCACCAGCTCACCGTGCCCGATGTCGCCCGCCGGCCGCCACCCCGTCCGTCACGCCGACGGCGAACACGGCACAGCCGCCGCGCGACAACCCGCCGGTGTTCGTCCCGGGACGGCCGGCGACGGGTCACTCCACCTTGGTGAGAAGCGGCTTCCCCTTCTCCACCACATAGGTCGCCAACTCGACCGCGATGCCCGAGCCGACGTTACGCGCCTGGTGGTGCACGCCGTATCCCACGGTGAGGGCGTCACCTGCACGGCACACCACCGGCGCCTGCCCCTGGAGCCGATACTCCAGGGACCCCTGCAACACGTAGATGATCTCTTCTCCGGGGTGGAAGTGCGTGAACGGAGGAGAGTCCGGCGTGAACTCCACCCGGGTCTGCACGACCTCCCGTCCCGGCACGCTCAGGTCGTGACGTTGCAGGTCGACGCGCCACAACCCCGGCGCCGCCTCCACCGCGGTCGGACTGATGCCGTCGGGTCGAGCCGCTCCAGCCATGGGTGACCTCCGGACCACACTGCGCCGATCATCGTTCCGTCGACCATAGGCGGCACGGAGTCACGCGAGACGTGAATGCGAATGCGACGAACACACCGCCGCCGACGCGGTATGTTGCGCGGCGATCCCGGCCCGGACGGCGACGGCCAGGGCCGCATCCGGGCGAGGCCGGCTCGCGCGACCGAATCACTCGCGTCACCCGAACGAGACTCGACCGTGCGCGCCGCGGCAACCGTACGGCTGACCCGCGTACGCCGAATTCGCCGTCCGGTCCCCTGCGGCAGGCCCCACCGATACGTTCGCCACAGGCCGGCGTCGACGCGGCGGCCACCGCATCGACGAGGGAGAAACGATGACCAACGCCTCTTCGCGTGGTGGGGCACCGACGGTCGTCCTGGTGCACGGCGCCTTCGCCGACAGCTCCAGCTGGAACGGCGTCGTGGCGCGACTGATGGCCGCCGGCGTCACCGTGAAGGCCGTGCCCAACCCGTTGCGGGGCGTCTCGGAGGACGCCGCCTACGTCGCGAGTGCTCTGCAGCAGACGCAGGGGCCCGTGCTCGCCGTCGGTCACTCCTACGGCGGGGCGGTCATCACCAACGCCGCCTCACGCGCCGACAACGTCGTCGGTCTCGTCTACGTCGCCGCCTTCGCCCCCGACGAGGGCGAGAGCCTGATGGACATCGAGGGCAACTCCAAGGACAGCGTCCTGACCGCCGCGCTGCTCCAGGTGCGGTACCCGACCGCCGCCGGCACGGAGACCGAGTTCCTCATCGATCCCGCCAAGTTCCACGACGCGTTCGCCGCCGACCTGAGCGAGAAGGACGCCGCGGTCATGGCGGTCGTCCAACGTCCCGCCTCCTCACTCGCCTTCTCCACACCCACCACCGACCCCGCCTGGAGACGACTGCCGTCCTGGGCGGTCGTCGCCACCGGAGACAAAGCCGCCGGGAGCGACGTCGTCCTGCACATGGCGGAACGCGCCGGCGCCACCGTCACCGAGGTCGACGCCTCGCACGTCGTCATGGTCACCCAGGCGCAGACCGTCACCGACGTGATCATGCAGGCACTCGACACCCTCTCCCGGTGAGCTGACGGCAACCTCGACCGCTCGGCTCAGCCGGCCGGCCTCAATCAGCCTTCCACTCGAAGCCGTCGGGGTCGGTGAACGTTCCGGCGCTGCTGCCGACGACGAGCCGGTGCGATCCGTCGCCGTCCGGCGCCACACCCGCGTCCTTGGCCGCGGCACGACGGCCGTACAGCGCCAGCTTGATGTTCGAGGTGGCGAACTCGACGTACTTGCGGCCGAAGCTCTTGGCCACGCTCAGGCCGCGGTCGACGTAGAACCGCTTCGTCGCGGCGACGTCGTCGACGCCCAGCAGCAGCACGATCTCGTCGACGTGCCGGCTGGCCGCCGCGGTGTCCTTCTTCGCCGACGTCGCGATCTTCCAGATCGTGCCGTACGGGTCGCGCAGCACCCCGCCGTACCCCCAGAAGCTCTTCGCGGCCGGTTTCAGTGTCGTCGCCCCGCCGTCGAGGGCCGCACCGAAGAGGCCGTCGACGGTCCCCGGCTGCGACACCACCAGCGACATGGTGAACCCCCGGAAACCGGTCGTGGGCGCCGGTGACCCGCTGACGCGCAGGCGGGAGCCCAGGTCGAAGGCCTCGGTGTAGAAGTCCCGGGCGGCTGCCGGATCCGGCACCTCGAGCGTGACGGAGTCGATCGCGGTCATGACTGTTCCTTTCGAGCTGTGCGGATCGCGGGTTCTCACCCGCGCGAAACGGAGGTGCGCGCACGGCCGGGCGAAGACGGGCCGGGCCGCGGTCGATGACGGCTCGGACGAGCCCTGACGGTCAGCGGTCCTGGATCAGCCCCAGCACGTTGCCGTCGGGATCGGTGACGGTGGCGACGAGGCGACCGCCGCCGACGTCGTGCGCCGCCTCGGCCACCGTGGCGCCGGCGGCGCCCAGCTCGGCGAGTTTCGCGTCGATGTCCGGCACGTGCCAGTAGGCCACCGGCGAGGTCAGGCCCTGCGGTCCGCCGCCGGGCACCAGGCCGATGTGCTGACCCGCGACGTCGAAGCCGACGTAGTAGGGCGAGTCGGCCGTGGGCGGCACGCCGAGCAGGGCCGCGTACACCGCCTTGGCCCTGACCAGATCCGACACCGGGTGCAGTACGGTCCCGATTCCCTGCCCGGAAGAACCCACCATGATCACTCCTTCGTCTCGCCGGTCACCGCCGGCCCGATCGGTTCGTGCTCACAGCATGTCCACCGGCACCCCCGGTGCGGATCCGTGCCGACCACGGAGACGACCACGGAACCGGCACCCGCGGAGACGTACGACAGAATGGCGTGATGGTCGACGTCTCCCCTCGCGAAGCCGAGGTGCTCGCGCTGGTCGGAGACCATCTCAGCAACGCCGAGATCGGCGCGCGGCTCTTCATCTCGGTGCGTACCGTCGAGACGCACGTCTCCGCACTGCTGCGCAAGCTGGACGTCCCGGACCGCCGGGCGCTCGCCCGGCGGGTGCCGGAGCTGACCGGCCGAGGCGCCGCCCACCCGGCCCCGGTCCTGCCGGCCCCGCTGACCGCGTTCGTCGGCCGGGTGCGCGAGCGCGCCGAGCTGACCGAGCTGATCCGGGCGCACCGCCAGGTGAGCGCGGTCGGCCCGGGCGGAGTGGGCAAGACCCGCCTCGCGCTCGCGGTGGCCGCGCACGTCGCCGGCGAATACTCCGACGGGGTGTGGTTCGTCGACCTGGTCCCGGTCGCCGATCCCGCCATGGTCGCCGCCGCGGTCGCCGTGGCGCTCGGCCTGGGCGAGCAGCCCGGGCGGGACATGACCGGATCGGTCACCGCCGCCCTGGCCGACCATCACGCGTTGCTGGTGCTCGACAACTGCGAACACGTCCTCGACGCGGTCACGCTGTTCCTCGAACGGCTGTTGGCCGCGTGCCCCGACGTGACGGTGCTGGTGACCAGTCGGGCGCGGCTGATGGTGCCGTTCGAGCGGGTGTACCCGGTGCCGCCGCTGTCGCTGGCCGCCGACGGCGAGCCCGACGCGGTCGCGTTGTTCCTGCAGCGGGCAGCGGCGGTGGGCTGGCCCCTGGATCCCCCACTGCGCGACCAGGTCGCCGCGATCTGCGAGCGACTGGACGGGATGGCGCTGTCGATCGAGCTGGCCGCCGCACGCTATCCGACGCTGGGGCTGGACGGCATCACCGCCGCCCTGTCCCACCCGCTGCGGATGCTCACCGGCGGGGCCCGCGCCGACGACCGGCACCGGTCGGTGCGGGCGACGCTGGACTGGAGTCACGCCCTGCTGGAGCCGGCCGACCAGGCGCTGCTGCGCCGGGTGTCGGTCTTCGTGGCGCCGTTCACCGCGTCGGCAGCGGCACCGGTCGCCGGGGTGGCGGAGGACGTCGTCGCCGACGGGCTGGCCCGGCTCGCCGAACAGAGCCTGCTGACGGTGCACGCCTTCCCCGGCGGCACCGAGTACCGGGTGCCGGAGACCATCCGCCAGTACGGGACCGAACGGCTCACCGAGGCCGGCGAACTGGCCGACTCGCGGGCCCGGCACCTGCGCTGGTGCCTGGCCAGGGCCACCGACCTGGCCGCCGTGGCGCAGGCGGACTGGCGGGCCCGGTTCGACCCGGTGGCCGACGACCTGCGCGCCGCCCTGTCATGGGCGACCGACCGGCCCGAGCAGCGCACGGACGCCCACCGCCTCGCCCGCCACCTGGCGGAGATGACCTTCGTCCGTACCCTGATCGGCGAGTCCCAACTGCGCTACGAACAGGCGGCCGCGCTCGCCGACGAGCCCGCCGACGAGGCGTCGATGCTCCGGCACGCCGCAGCCGTGGCCGGATGCCGGATGCGCGGCGACGACATGTACCGCCTGCACCGGGCGGCCGCCGAGGCCGCCCGCCGGGCGCACGACGACGCCGGCGCCGCCACCGACCTGGCGACCGCCGCCACCAGCTCCTACCGGTTCTGGAGCAAGTTCGCCCACCTCCCGGCGCCGCAGAAGGCGATCGCGCTCGTCGACCAGGCACGGAAGCTGGCCGGCGACGACCCGGCCGCCCGGGCCGCGGTGGCACTGGCCGAGGCCGGGGTGCTCACCGACGCGTTCGGCGCCGCGCAGGGCCCACCCGACAACGACGTGCCCGAGACGATCGCGCGCGCCGAGCGGGCGGTCGCACTCGCGCACCGCACCCGCGACCCGCTCGCCGAGTCCGCCGCGCTCGACGCGCTCACCGGCGCCCAGTGCTGGGCCGGTGAGACGTTCGCCAGCGCCGCCACCGCCCGGCGACGGGTCGCACTGCTCTCACCCCTGCCGGCCACCCCCGCCAGCACCCACGAACTGCTCGACGCCCTCGGCAACGCCGCCGAGGCCAGCCTCGGCGCGGGAGACCTGCCGGCCGCCCGCCGACGGGCACAGCAGATCGCCGACCACCCGCTGCTCGCCGAGGTCGGTCACCGCGCCACGAGTTGGCTGCTGGTGGCCGACGCGCTCGCCGGCGACGTCGACCAGGTGCTCGCCGGCAGCGTCCGGTTCCTCGACGCCTGGCAGCGGGCCGGCCGCCCCGCCCGGTCGGTGCTCGGGCCCGCGGCGGCGGGCGTGGCGATGATCCACGGGCTCCGCGGCGACCGGGAGGCGCGCCGCGTCTGGACCGGGGTCCTGGAGCAGCTCGGCACCTCGCCGGAACAGATCTACGGCTACGGCGCGGTCTTCGACTCGATGCTCCTGCTGCACCGGGGTCAGGCTGCGGAGGCGCTGGCCCGGATGGCACCCGAACCCGGCACGGTGTGGAAGTCGGTCACCTGGGTCTGGCTGCACTGGTATGTCGCGCTACGCGCCGAGGCCGCGGTGCTCGCCGGCAGCCCGGGCGCCCGCGAGCACCTGGTCGAGGCCCGGACCGTGGTGGCCGGCAACCCCGTCGCCGAGGCCATGGTGCGACGCGCCGGAGCCCTGCTCGACGGCGATCACCAGGCGCTGCTCGACGCGGCGGGCGCGTTCGACGCCGCCGGCTGCCGCTACCAGTGGGCGAGAACGCTGGTGCTCGCCGGCGGCGTCCATGCCGCGCGCGGCGCGGCCACCCTCGACCACCTGGGGCTCACCCCGATGAACTCGCGCGTTCCCGGATGACCAGCGCCTGAGCCGGCGACGAGCCGTGCAGCCCGGCCCGCACTGTCACTCGACCGGATCACCCCGGGAGATCCAGCGGGCGAGCTGCCGGCTGGTCTCGTCGCCGAGCGTCGCCGCCGCCCGGGTCGCCAACTCGCGCAGGCGCGCCCGCTCCGCCTCGGTGACCCGCAACTCCGGTCGGGGGGCGCGGCGCCAGGTCGTTCCCGCCGCGTCCCTGGCGAGGCGGGTCGCGTCCGCCCTGCCCCGTTCGGCCAGGCGAGGATCACCGTCGGCGGCCAGGACCAGCGCCGCCCGCAACTCCACCCCCGCGCCCCGACCGCGCAGGAGTCTGTAGCCGGCCCGCCGCAACTCCACCCGGCCGTCGCGCAGCAGCTCCCACGGCAGGTCCGGCGGCAGCGCGCCGGCGACCGGGCGCAGCGCACGCGTCACCTCCCGCACCACCGCCGGCGAGGGATCCCGCACCAACGGCACCACCTCGCCCGCCACGACCGCGTCCAGCAGCCGCAGACTCCGTACCGCCTGGGCGCGGACCTTCGGCCGCTCGTGGCCGAGCAGCCGCCGCAGCAGCGGGGCGTCCGCCGCCGAGCCGGTCTCGGCCAGCCCGGCGATCGCCCCGACGACCGGCTCCTCGGACGCGACACCGGCGCGGTAGTGCTCCCGCGCGTCCGCGCCGAGGCGGCGGGCCGCGTCACGGGCCACGGCCCGCACCAACGGCGCGTCGTCGTCCAGGTGCCCGGCGACGTCGGCGTCCTGACCGGCCCGCACCAGCCCGGTCAACGCCACCACCCGCACCTCGGCCCGCTTCGAACGAGTCAGCCGCCGGAGGACGTCGTGCCGGCGGGTCCAGACCGCGTCGCGGCACGCCGCCTCCGCCGCCCACGCCCGCACCCGCACGTCCGGGTCCGACTCGGCCAGGGTCACCAGCTCCGGGGTACGCAGCACACCGCGCGCCAGCGCGGTGTCGAGGACGAACCGCCGCTCCCGGCGACCGGCCGAGGCGAGCAGGCCGCGCCACGTCTGCTCCGTCGCCGCCAGCACCGCCACCCGCGCCTGGGCGACCGCGAAGCCGGCGCGGGCGCGCACCTCGAGGCGCAACGCGGTCGGCAGGACGGCGGGCAGGTGGGTGTCCGCGTCGTCGGCGAGCACCAGCGCGAGCCCGGCCCGCGCCCGGTTCCGCACCGGCGCCACCCAGTCGGCGGCACGCACCACCAGGAACGGCACCACCTCCGGGTACGGTCGGTCGGCCATCGCCGCGACCGCCTGCTCCCGGATCCGCCCGTCGGCGTGCGTGCTCGCCAGCGCCGTCGCCACCGGCCCCGCGGACAATCGTCCGACGATTCGCTGCCACACCGGGTCCCGGTGCCGGCCATACCACGGTGCCGACCGCGCGTGCTCGTCGAGCCGGACCACCAGCCCCGGCGCGCCGGCGACCAGCGCCAACGCCGATCGCGCCACCGCTTCGTCGGCACCGGCGTCGACCTCGTGCAGCACGTCCACCAGACGGTCCAACGCCTCCCGTCCGCCGGCCACGGCGTCATCGACCGCCACCCGCACCACCGGAAGCAACCCGTCCTCCCGCACCGGCGAAGGTGCGCGGGTCCGGCCGTCACGTCTGCCCCAGATCACCCCGACATCCTGCCCCGCCACCCACGGCGACCGAACATGGTTTTCCCCTGCGGGACTGGCCGTCGGTGTTCGCCGACGACCGGTCTCACCGATGGTCCGCTGCCCACACGGGATCGGTCAGGGCCGCCACCCGATTCCACCGCGGCACCCCACCGGGAAGCATCCAGGCCCTGGTGAGCTTCGGATTGAACCGCGGTGCCACGAGGTCGGCGGCGAACCTCCGTCGCTCGGCCACCAGCGCGTCGGCGGCCCCTGGTGTGCCCTGGGAGATCTCGCGTTCGATGTGCCCGGTGGTCTCGGCGTGACGGCGGACCTCCCAGGCGTCGCGCCGTCGCACCTCGTCGGCGTCGACGACCGCGGTCAGCGTCATCAGTGGCGGCTCGACCGCCTCGGCCAGGCAGGCGGCCAGCCGGTCATGACCGTCGAGAAGCAGGTACGAGTCGAGGCTGCTCACCCACCACAACAGGATCGGCGGGAGCAGGCCGGCGCGGACCTGCTTGCGGTAGCTCTTCACCCGCGCGTCGTCGGCCCGCGACATCGGGCGCATGGCCAGCACGAGCCCGCTGCCGCCGTGGATGTACCAGTCGAGCTGCCCCGCATCGCGGTCGACCAGGAGTTCGGACCACCGCCTCGCGACGTCGGCGGCTTCGCGGACCGCGCCGTACGCCGCCACGTACCGCAGGTTCGGCGCGTTCGGCTGCACCAGCCACCGACTCGGATACAGCGGCCCCGCCCCGGCAGAGGTGAGCAGATCCGCGAACCGGTAGGCCCACCGGACGCCCCGGTCCTCCGCCCGGCCCCCGCCGATGCGCCGTGCGTCCGCCGACCGCACCGGCGGCAGGACCGGCCGGTAGCCCGGCAGCCGCCGGTGGTCGACGTGGTAGTGGGCGGCGTCGAGCCGAGCGAGGAGCACCACCGTCGGTCCCTGCCGGATCTGGAGGCGACCGCCCCCGGTCACCTCCACCAGCGTCCCGGGACGTGCGGGCGCGGCGGTGACGTCGAGGAGCAGTCCTCGCCAGCGGCCGCTCTCGACCAGATCCTCACGACGCGCACGCACCACCATCACGGCACCGTCCTACCCGACCCGGCGACCCCGCACGACCGGGTTTTCGCCCGCCGTCGTCACCGGCCCACCACCGGCCTCGACCCCCGGGGAGCACCGCCGGACATTGCCCGAGCGGCATCGACGGGTCAGGACGGCCGGTGCTGCCCCGCCCGCAGGGTGAGCAGGGTGATCTCGCTCGGCGCGAAGATCCGGAACGGCGGGCCCCAGAAACCGGTGCCCCGACTCGTGTAGAGCTGCGTCCGGCCGTGCCGGCTCAGGCCCTGCACGACCGGCTGGTCGAGGCGGACGAGATAGTGGAACGGCCACATCTGGCCGCCGTGGGTGTGCCCGGACAGTTGCAGGTCGACGCCGGCCGCCACCGCCTCGGCGATCTGCTTGGGCTGGTGGGCCAGCAGCAGCACGGGCAGCCGCGGGTCGGCGCCGTCGAGCGCCGCGGTGTGGTCGGCCCGGTGACCGGCGAGGCCGGACGAGGCGGCGGTCACGTCGTCCACCCCGGCGACGACGAGCCGCGCGCCGTCCCGCTCCACCATGAGGTGCCGGTTGTGCAGGGGTTCCCAACCGAGGGTACGCATGTGGTCGACCCAGCCCTGCGCCTCACCGTAGTACTCGTGGTTGCCCGTCACGTACGCCCGCAGCAGCCCGGCCCGGACGGCGCCGAGCGGCGCGGCCTGCTCCCGTCGCTGCTCGACCGTGCCGTCGGCGATGTCGCCGGTGTGGCAGACGATGTCGGCGTCCAGGCCGTTGACCACCTCGATGGTGCGCGCCGACCACCGGGCCCGGTCGATCGGGCCGTAGTGGGTGTCGGTCAGCAGCACCACCCGGACCCCGTCGAGACCGGCGCCGAGCCGGTCGACGGTGACGTCGACCCGCCGGACCCGGGGCACGCGCATCGCCTCGGCGTACCCCCAGGTCGCCAGCACGGCCGAGACCACCGCGACGCCGACCGCCACGGCCCGGGACCGGGCCGGGTCGGCGACGCCCACCGCGGCCATCGCGAGCCGCGCCACGTTGCCGAGCAACGCCCAGACGAACAGGATCCAGACCAGACCGAGGAGTACGTCCCCGGCGCGGGCCGCCGCGTCCGACCGCCGCCGGCCGTGTCCGAGATACATCAGGGCGGGGAGCGCGCCCAGCGCGACGGCGAACACCGCCGTGCCCGCGGCCGACACCGGGGCCGGCCAGCGCGCCGCCACCGTCAGCGTCCACCACGGCAACCCGAACAGCAGGAGGAGGATCGCGACAAGCGTCGCCCCGGACACCAGCGGTCGCAGCGACCGGCGCCTGGGACGCACCTGCACGGCTTCACCGGTTGCCATCTCGTCCTCCTGTCGGGTGCGTGCAGCATGACACGATCCGACGTCGATCGACCACGTGCCGACCACGGACCGGCGCCGCACCCGTAAGCACCTCGCGCCGGACCGACCCGGAGCCGAACCGACCCCGCGACGCCCGCCCTGCGGCAGCACGTCGGACTCTCGGCCCGGGCGTGGCCAGGGACCTACATCGACGTGGTGGAGCCCGCGTCGACGGCGTACTCGGCGCCGGTCACCTGGCGGGCGGCCGAGCCGGCGAGAAAACGCACGACGGCGGCGACATCGGCGGGCTCGTTCATCCGACCGAGCGCGAGTCCACGCATCTCGTGGACGAAGTGCTCGGCGGCCGCCTCCGGATCGACCCCGAGCCGCCGCGCCAGCGAGCCCAGGAAGCGGTTCATGGTGGAGGTCCGGGTCGGGCCGGGCGCGACCGTGTTGACCCGCACACCCGCCGGCCCGTACTCCGTCGACAGAGCCTTGGCCAGGGCCAGCAGCGCGGCCTTGCTCACCGCATAGTCGACCAGGTACGGCTTGGGGTGCCGGGCAGCCTCGGAACCGATGTTCACCACGCTGCCACCGCCCCGACCGACCATCATCGGGATCAGCTCCCGGCACAGGCGGACGCAGGACATGACGTTGACCTCCCAGGTGTGCTGCCAGGCCGCATCGTCGACATCGGTGAACGCGTCGCGATACGGGGCCACGGCCACGTTGTTCACCAGGATGTCGACGCCGCCGAAGCGGTCCAGCACGGCGGCGGCGACCCGTCGCGCCCCCTCGGCCGTGCCGAGGTCGACGGTGACGGCGTGGACGCCGGGAAGTCCCTCGCACGCGGACGGGTCGAGGTCCGCGGCGACCAGGCGGCAGCCCTCCCCGGCGAACAGTCGCACCACCTCCAGACCGATGCCGGAACCGGCCCCGGTCACGACGGCCACCCGGCCGGTCAACGAGTCACGCATCGGCACTCCAGAAGTAGCCCTCGCCCTGACCGGCCACGCCGGCGGCCAGAAGACGCTCGATCTCGAACTCGGTCTGCCACAGATCCCGCCACGCCCACAGCCGGCGGGTGAGCTGCTCCAGGCCCAATTCCTGGGTCACCCCGATCGCGCCGTGCACCTGGTGTGCGATCCGCGCGACGGCTCCCGCGGCCCGGGCCGCCACCGCGTGCCCGCTCAGCACCGAGGCGTCGTCGTCCACGTCGGCGAGCGCCCGCTCCAGCCCGGCGGCCGCGAGCACCGACTGGGCATGCGCCTCGGCGACGAGCGCGGCCACCGCCTGGAAGCGGGCGATCGGGCGGCCGAACTGCACCCGGGTCCCGGCGTACGCGGCGGTGCGTCGCGCGCCCGCGACGGCCCCCCCGACCAGCCGCGCGGTGTGCAGCACCCGCCAACGTGCCAACGCCTGGCCGGCGCCCTCACCCGCGCCGGGTACGGTCAGCTCGTCGACCGGCTCGTGCGCGAGGTTCTCCCGCTCCCGGGCTCCCCGGACCGGCACCACCGTGTCGCCGCCGTCGAGCACGAGCACGTCGGCGCACCACCGCCCCCACGGCACGAGCGTCTCCCCGTTGCCGACCGGCAGCGCCACCCCCACCGCCCCACCCGTCGCACCCGCGTACAGCTCCGGGATAGGCGTCGACAAGCCTGCGCCGGCGAGGGCCCGCACCACGTCGGCGAGGTCGGTGAGCGATCCCCCGTACCCGCCGTCGGCCTCGGCCACGGCCAGCAGGTGCCACTGCTGCTCCACCGCGACCCGCCAGACCGCGCCCATGTCGCTGGCGGCACGCACCGTCGCCACCGCGGCCCGTGCGACGGAATCCGTGGTCGACGTCATCGTGCCTCCTCCAGAGCAGCCCGGGCGACAAGCACACCGAGCACCTCGGTGGTGCCCCCGCGCAACGAGAAACCGGGGGCGGACAACTGGGCCTGCGCGCGCATCGCGGTGAACCGCGACCAGTCCTCGGCGCCCATGTCGGCCCTGGTCACCCCGCGTGCGGCCTCGATCACGTCGACCTCGAACCGATTGCCCAGCAGCTTCAGCGTCGCCGCCGCGGACACCGGAGCCTCCCCCGCGTCCATCCGGGCCGCGACGCGCCGGCCCAGCGCGCGCAGCGCGGTCAGGCGGGCCACCAACTCACCGAGCCGCCACCCGCCGGCCCCGTCGACCATGAGACGCAGCAGGGGGTACGTGCTCAGCACCCGCTCCGGGCCGCCCCGCTCGAACGCGAGCTGGTCGGTGACCTGGGCCCAACCGTTGCCGACCGTGCCGAGCACCCAGGCGTCCGGCACGACGGCACGGTCGAGGAAGACCTCGCAGAAGTGGCCGGCCCCGTGCAGGTCGGGGATCGGACGCACGGTGACACCGGGTTGGTCGAGGTCGAGGACGAACTCGCTCAGACCCTCGTGCCGGTCCGGGCCGGTGGGCGAGCCGCCGGTGCGGGCCAACACGTAGGCGTGCGTCGCCCGGTGGGCGTGGCTGGACCAGACCTTCTGCCCGCTCAGCGTCCACCCCCCGGAAACACGTTCGGCGCGGGTCCGCACGGCGGCGAGGTCGGAGCCGGCATCGGGCTCGCTCATGCCGAGGCAGAACCGGGCCTCGCCGGCGGCGATGCGGGGCAGCACGTGCGCCTTGAGCTCCTCGCTGCCCCACCGGGCCACGGCCGGCCCGATCTGCCGGTCGGCGATCCAGTGCCCGGCGACCGGCGCTCCCGCCCGCAGCAGCTCCTCGGTCAGCACGAACCGGTCCGCGAACCCACGCCCCTGCCCGCCGTACCGCTGCTCCCAGGTCAGACCGATCCAGCCACGGGCGCCGAGCAGCCGACTGAAGTCCTCGTCGTATCCCGCCAGCCAGGAGTCGCAGCGCGGCGTGAAACGTCCCTCGCGCCGCCACCGTTCCAGTTGCGCGCGGATCTCCGCGCGATCCACAGACGTCACGGCGTCCCCAGGATCTGCGCCTGGTGCTCACCCAGCGTCGGAGCGGGGCGGTACGCCACGACCGGGGTGCTGGAGAAGCGCAGGGGCGCGGCGATGCTGCGCAGCGTACCGACGGTCGGGTGCTCGACGAGCGAGACCACGCCACGCTCGAGCAGGTCGCCGTCCCGCAGCAGGTCCTCGTAACGGGCCAGCGGCGCACACGGCACGTCGATCTCGTCGAGGACGGCGAGCCACTCGTCGGTGGTGCGGGTGAGCATGATCTCGCCGACGATGCCGTACAGCGCGTCGGCGTTGGCGATCCGCCTGCCGATGCTGTCGAAGCGCGGCTCGTTCAGCACCGAGCCACGACCGGCGCGGTCGAGGAACCGCCGCCACTGCCGTTCCGTGTAGATCATGACGCAGAGGTGACCGTCGCGGGTGCGGTAGGGGCGACGGTTGGCCGCCGCGGTACGCGGATAGACCGGCGGGCCCACGGGCGGCTCGAACGTCCAGCCGTCCAACTGTTCGAGCAGGCCGAAGGCGAACGTGGTGTCGAACATCGGAACCTCGACGCGCTGGCCCTCACCGGTGGCGTCGCGGTGCCGCAACGCGGCGAGGACCCCGACGGCGGCGGTGAGCCCGGCGAGCTTGTCCGCGATCGGGGTGACGACGTAGCCGGGCTGGTCCTGGTTGACGCTCTGCACTGCCGCCAGTCCCGACGCGCCCTGGATGACGTCGTCGTAGGCCGGACGGTCGGCGTGCGGACTGTCGCCGCTGAAACCCGGGATCGCGCAGTAGACCAGGCCGGGATGGTGGCGCGCGCAGTCCTCGTAGGAGACCTGGAGACGGCGGGCGGCGCCGGGACGCATGTTGTGCACCAGCACATCGGCGGTCGGCAGCAGGCGGGCCAGGTCCGCCTGCCCCCGCTGCGTCGTCAGGTCGAGCACGACGGAGCGCTTGCCGCGGTTCATGTTGAGGAACACCGCCGCCATGCCCGGCACGGTGGCGGCACCGAGCTGCCGGGCGATGTCACCGCCGGGCGCCTCGATCTTCACCACATCGGCCCCGAGGTCGGCGAGCATGAGCGTGCAGTACGGCCCGGAGAAGGTGCTGGTGAGATCGAGCACACGCACGCCGCGCAGCGGGCCGCTCACCGCTGGGCCCGCCGCCGCAGCGACCACATCTGCGGGGCCCGCTCGGCCTCCATCGCCTGTTCCCACTCCACCACCGTGGGGCCGACCGAGCGCCGGAACGACGCGGTCACACGCCGGCTCAGCTCCGGGTCGGCCGGCGCGGCGGCGGCGAGGGCGAACGCGCGGGCGTCGACCTCGTCGTCGGCGACGCACTCCCGGGCCAACCCGGCGCGAACCGATCCGTCACCGTCCAACTCCTGGTTGAGCAGGGTCATCGCCGCGGCGCCGGAGCGGCCGAGCGCGGCGGCGGCCAGAAGCAGGTGACCACCGCCGGGATGCAGCCCGATCGCGCCGAATCCGGCGACGATCCGGGTGTTCGCACCGACCACCCGGACGTCCGCGGCGAGCAGCAGATTGACCCCCGCGCCGACCGCGGCGCCGCGAACCGACGCGACGACCGGGACACCGAGGCGACCCAGGCGGAAGAACGAGTCGTAGACGACGCCCAGGGCGGCGTAGCGACGCGGATCGGCGGGGTCCTCGGCCACGTCGTGCAGCAGTTCCCGATGGGCGCCCGCGCAGAAGTGCCCGCCGCTGCCGCGGACCACCGCGGACCGCACCTCCGGGTCCGCGTCGACGAGGGCGATCGTCCGCACCAGCTCGGTCGCCATCGCGAGGGTAAGGGCGTTGCGGCGCTCCGGGGCGTCCAGCGTGATGACGGCGACGCCGTCGCGCACCTGGAGGCGGACCTCCGGGCCGCTCATTCGAGCACCGCCAGCCCGGCCCGGGCGACCTCCATGTCCTGGGTGTAGTGACCGCCACTGACGCCGATCCCACCCACGACGACGCCGTCGACCCGGATGGGGAATCCCCCGCCGAAGGTCACCAGGCGGTCGACACCAGCGGGCGCGCCCAGGGCGAGCGGGCCGTCGTCCTTGATGAAGTCGTACCAGCCGTCGCTGCTCAACCCGAACCCGACCGCGGTGTACGCCTTGTCCTGGGCCAGTTGAACGCTGACCAGCGGCGCGGCGTCCATGCGTTGGTAGGCCTTCAGCACCCCGCTCTCGTCACAGATCGCCACCGTGACGGACAGGCCGATCGACTCGGCCCGCGCGATCGCCGCGTCGACGGCGGCCGCGGCCGCCGCCCGCGAGATCGTCGGCCGGTGCACCACAGGGCTGGGGGTCGTCGGCTCGTCCTGGTACGACAGGAACGGGTCCCGCCGGCGATATCCACTACGGCGCGGCGACCCGCCGCTGCGACCTCTCATGACTGCTCCTCGTCCAGGGGTTGGCCGGTGATGCCGAACATGCGGGCGATCCGTTCCTCCGCGAAGCGTGAGACCCCGCCCTCACGCGAGACGGAGCGGACGCCCTCGACCGCGAGCAGCGTGGGCCGCACCAGCGCGCCCATGGTGACCGGCGCGGACGGGCAGGCGCGGCATCGGCCCTTGAGGCTGACCCGGGCGTCGCCGGCGTCGTCGACCTGCACGGTGATGCCGCCGCCGTGCGCCTCGACCAACTGCCGAACCTTGCCCTCCAACGCGCGGTCGGCGGCCCGGTTCAGGTCAGCGTCGGCCACGGCGCACCGCCTTGCGGGCCGGCGCGGGGACCGGGGACGGGGACGGGCCGTAGAGTTCGTCGGTCTTCGCCGCGACGTCGATGCCCATCATGGCGGCATAGTTCAGGCCGAAGATCTTCGCCTTGACCTCGTCGGTCAGCTCGGGATAGCCGTAGCCGTCCTGGAGGTCCTCGGGCATCGTCATCTCGGCGAAGAGGTCGATGTACGCCTGCACCTTCGGCCACACGAACGCCTCCGAGCCCCACAGCAGCCGGTCCGGGCCGACGTGCAGCAGACACTTGCCGATCGCGTGCAACGCGGCCCGAGGGGCAACCGGATACTGGTTGATCCAGGCGGTCAGTGCCAGGTGGATGTTCTCGTAACGCGAGGCGATGTTGATCGTCTCGTCGATGAACGGCTCACCGAGGTGGTGGACGATGAAGTTCATCTCCGGAAAGTCCTGGGCGGCGCGTTCGAGATCGTAGGGAGCCAGGTCGATGATGTGCTGCGTGTTGAACGCCAACCCCTTGTGGAACTGCACATTCGTCACGCCGTGCTCCAGGCACGCCTCCCAGATCGGGTAAGCCACGTCGGGGTCGTCGATGCGCCACGACACCCCGCCGGAGTGCGCCTGGTAGAACTTGAAACTGACCGCGCCCCACTCCTCGATCTGACGGATCGCCTCCGTCACCGCGCCGTAGCGGCCGTGGGTGATCGGGTCGACACCGCCGCAGAACAGCACCCGGTCCGGATACGCCTCCTTGAGCTTGTAGTTGTTCTCCGCCGGGGAGAAGCCGAGCTTCCAGCCACCGTGGCTGGGCACCGTCTGCGCCATCGCGATGTCGGTGTCGGACTCCTCGAACATCAGCCGGTAGGCGTCTTCGACGGACAGTTCACGGTCGGAGATGTCGTCGTAGGGAAAACCCGACCGGGAGTACTTCTTGGCGTACTCGACAAGCGCGTTCGTGGACTTGCGACCACCGCCGTACGTCTCGTCGTAGTTGTCCTCGGTGAGCTTGTACATGTGGATGGCGTTGTCGAAGATGAAGAAGTCGTTCTTCACGGGCGGTCCCTCTCGCTGGCGGGGTGCGGTGGTTCAGGATGTTCGGCCTCGAGCCGCTCGACGTGCCGGACGGCCAACCGACGACGGCGCCGCACCGCCAGGCCGGCGACGGACACACCGCCGATGACGGCGACACCGTTGAAGACGCTCTCGATCCACGTCGCCGCGCCCAGGTGCTGGAGGCCGGCGATCGTGAAGCTCACGAAGTAGGCGGCGATGAGCGTCCCCAGCATGTTCACCCGGCCCGGGCGCAGGACGGCAGCGCCGAGGAAGGCGGCGGCGAAGGCGGGCAGCAGGAACTGCTGGCCGACCGCCGGCTGCCCGGAGCCGATCCGGGAGGCGAGCAGCAGGCCGGCGAGCGCGGCCAGCACGGCGGCGCCGACGAACGCGCGCAGGGTGTAGGAGTTGACGTCGATGCCGGCACGCGCGGCGCCGCGCAGGTTGCCGTCCATCGAGTACATCCGCTGCCCGAACGGCGTCCACACCACCACCACCTCCAGCACGATGACGATCGCGAGCAGGTACAGCAGCGGCAGTGGTATCCCGGCGAGGTCGCCACGGGCGATGCCGGTGAAGCTCTCCGGCACGTTCTGGAAGATGACCCGGCCACCGGTGATCAGATAGAGCAGGCCCATGAGCACGCTGCCGGTGGCCAGCGTGGCGATGATCGAGCTCATGCCGAAACGCAGCACCAGCAGCGTGTTCAGCACGCCGACCGCGACGGCGGCCGCGAGGACCGCCACCACGGCCAGCCAGACCGGCACGTCCCGAACCGCGATCAACCACACCGCGAGGCCCTGGGCCAGGCCCAGCATCGGCCCGACCGAGGCGTCGAGGTAGTGCGCGAGCAGCGGCAGCGTCGCAGCGAGGGCGACGATGACCGTCACGGTCTGGTTGACCAGGATGAGCCGGAAGTTGGTGACCGTGAAATAGGTCGACGGGCTCAGCGCGGAGAACGTGGCGATCACCAGCACGAGCAGCCCGACGAGGCCGAACCTGCCGGTCGCGCCGACGAGCCACTCGGCGGTGCTCGGCCGGGACCGGTCGGCGTTCTGACGGACGAGGACGGGCGGGGTGGTGAGGGTGTCGGGCATCAGTGGGCGCTCCGTTCCCGAGCGTCCGCGCCCCGGACGATGAGCTGCACGCACCGCTCCACGTCGAGGTCGCGGGTCGGACCGTGATGGACGGCCCGGCCGCCCTTCATCACCAGCAGCCGGTCGGCCAGTTCCAGTAGTTCGGGGATGCGGTGACTGATGACGACGACCGCGTAGCCACGGTCGCGCAACCGCACGATGAGATCGTTGACCACCCGCGACTCGGTGGTGCCCAGCGCGGCGGTCGGCTCGTCCATCACCATCACCCGTGGTTCCCGGTCGGCGACGAGCGCCCGCGCGATGGCGACCATCTGCCGTTGACCGCCGGAGAGCCCTTCGACCAGTACGTCCATGTCGTACAAGTCGATGCCGAGGCTCTCCAGCAGCGTCCGGGTGCGGGCGCGCATGGCCCTCTTGCGCAGGATCGGCAGCAGGGGCGGGCCGCCGGTCCACTCGCGGCCGAGGAAGACGTTCTCCACCAGGCTGAGATTGTCGCTCAGCCCGAGATCCTGGTAGATCATCTCGATGCCGGCGACCCGGGCCTGGGCGATGGTGTGCGGCGCGAGTTGCCGACCCGCCACCAGCAGGTGCCCACGATCGGGCGTGATCGCCCCGCTGACCACGTTCATCAGGGTGGACTTGCCAGCCCCGTTGTCACCGACGACCCCCAGGATCTCCCCCGGCCGCACGTCGAAGGACACGTCCGAGACCGCGCGCACCCGACCGTAGGACTTGGTGATCCCGACGGCTTCGAGGACAGGTGTGCCGCTCACTTCGCGGCGCTCCACATCCGGGTGTAGCGCTCGGCGAAGTCGACGTAGGAGTTCCAGTCCACCTTGCCGTCGTCGGGGGCGTTGGACTGCCGGAAGATGGTGGCCGGGATGCCCTGCTCGGCGTCGGGCAGCGCGGGCTGACCGGCGAGCAGCCGCACCACCTGGTCGATCGCCGCGTACGCGTTCCACCCCCGGACCGCACCGAAGTCGGCGAACTGGTCGCCCTTGGCCACGCTGCCCAGCCGTTCCGGCTCCGCGTTCTTCGACAGGACCTTCACGTCGGTCCGGCCGGCCGCCTGGAGCGCGGCGATGACCGACTCCACGCCGTTGCCGTAGGGCGTGAAGATGTACTGGAGGTCGTTGCCGTACTTCTGGATCAGCGACGTCGTGATGTTCTGCATCTCGATCGGGTCGCCGGCCTGCGCCAGTGTCCGCTCGCGCACCTCCAGCACCTGACAGCCGGTGCACGCGGCGAAGACCCTCCTACTCGTGTCGAGTGCCTCGACCAGGTGCGGGTAGCCGACGTCCCAGAGGAAGACGGCCTTCGCGGCGCCCTTGCTCTCGGCGATCGCCTGGGTGACCTGGAGGACCGACTGGAACGTCTCCCTGCTGGAGACGTTGGCGTCGAAGCCGACGCTCCCGCCCTCCTTGATCGCGGAGACGCCGACCACCGGAATCTTCGACTGCTGCAGCTCCCGGATGCCGTCCGCGGCCTGGTTCTCGGGAATGGCCACCGTGATGACGGCGCTGGGCTTCCTGGCGGCGGCGGTGGCGAACGCCTTCTGGAAGCCCTCGGGAGTGCCCTGGCCGTCGATCACCTCCGCACTCCAGCCGATCTGCTGGGCGATGGCGGCGGCCTTGCGCCCGACCTCCTCGCAGGAGGTGCCGATCTTGCAGACGATGATGGAGAGCCGCGCGCCGGCGACGGGCTTGGCGGACTCCGTCGGGCCGGACCAGTCCTGATACTTCTTGATCTTGTCGAGGGTGAGGTCGGCCTCGGCGCCTTCGAAGTACAGCAGGCCACCGGTCCCTTTCTCGACCAGGTCGGCGGCCTTCGCGGTGTACGCGTCGTCGACCGGCCCAGGGCCGTCGGCGGACGGGGAGTCATCGCCGCAGGCGGTGGCCGCGAGTAGGAGGGCGGCGCCCAGGGCCGCGGCTGCGGAGCGGCGGAGCGCTCTCGGGAAGGTGAACAAGGTGCCACTCCTCAGGAGACGAGACGGCCCAACAGGACGGAAGCGTGTATGCAATCTGCGACAAGCGCCGATGCTTTCCGGGGAGGCATCGCGGGTGTCGAACCCGAGTCAAGTCAGTCGCAGAGTCTCGGCGGCGGCGGTCGTTGTACGCAAAGAAACGTAGAACGCTCGCGATTGACGTGTCAAGCATCACTTCTGATCAGGTGATTAGTTGTGACAGGGGTGGCAGCTTGCATGCAGAAGCTCACGGTGAGTGGCCGGACGATCGCAGGCCTGAACCGTTGTCAGATCCCTTCGATCCGCCTAGATTGCATACAGTGTCTGACGTTGGAGGTCGCATGGCGACGAACACCGAGCTACCACTGGCCGATCTGCGCGTGGTCGAGATGGGGCAGTTGCTGGCCGGGCCGTTCTGCGGGCAGCTTCTCGGCGACTTCGGCGCCGAGGTCATCAAGATCGAGGACCCGAGGGCCGGTGACCCGATGCGCCAGTGGGGCCGGGAGAAGCCGCACGGCATGTCCCTGTGGTGGCCGATCGTGGCCCGCAACAAGAAGTCGATCACCGTCAACCTGCGCAGCCCGGACGGGCAGGAACTGGTCCGGCGGCTGCTCGCCGAGGCCGACGTGCTGCTGGAGAATTTCCGTCCCGGCACCCTCGAACGGTGGGGCCTGCCCCCCGAGACGCTCTGGGAGATCAATCCCCGCCTCGTGATCACCCGCGTCAGCGGGTACGGCCAGACCGGCCCCTACGCCGGCCGCGCCGGCTTCGGATCGATCGGCGAGGCGATGGGCGGCATCCGGCACGTCACCGGCGATCCCGACCGCCCACCGGCGCGCTCCGGCATCTCTCTCGGTGACTCCCTCGCCGCCGTCTTCGCGGCACTGGGCACCCTCGTAGCCCTGCACGATCGCTGCCGTACCGGCCGTGGACAGGTCGTCGACACCGCGATCTACGAAGCGGTCCTGGCGATGATGGAATCACTGCTGCCCGAATGGGTGATCGCCGGCTACCGGCGCGAACGCACCGGCGCCGTGCTCCCCAACATCTCCCCCAGCAACGTCTACCCGACCAGAGACGGCGAGAGTGTGCTGATCGCGGCCAACCAGGACAGCGTGTTCCGCCGGTTGACCGAGGTGATGGGGCGCGCCGAGCTGGCCGACGACGAACGCTTTCGCGCCCACGACGCGCGCGGTCGCAACATGGCGCTGATCGACGACATCATCGCCGAATGGTCGGTCACCCTGTCCGCCGACGAACTGCTCGACCGCCTGAGTACCCACGGTGTGCCGGCCGGCCGCATCTACACCGCGGAGGACATGCTCACCGACCCTCACTTCCTGGCGCGTGAGGCAATCGTCCGCATGGCCGCACCGGGCCTGGGCGACGTTCCCATGCAGAACGTCGCGCCCCGCCTGAGCCACAGCCCCGGCACCGTCCGCCACACCGGCCCGGCTCTGGGTGAGCACAACGACGAGGTGTTCGGCAAGCTGCTCGGCCTGACCGCCGACCGGGCCGCCGAACTCCGGGCGGCCGGGGTCATCTGATGGTCGTCGAGATCGTCGAGGTCGGCCCGCGCGACGGACTGCAGAACGAGGCGGTCGTGGTGTCCACCGACCTGAAGATCGAGTTCGTTCGCCTGCTGGCCGCCGCCGGCGCCCGACGCATCGAGGTCACGAGCTTCGTCCGTCCCGACCGGGTCCCCCAACTCGCCGACGCCGAGGCCGTCCTCGCGGGCCTGCGCCTGCCCGACGTCACGACCAGCGCCCTGGTTCTCAACGAGCACGGACTGCGCCGAGCCCACGCCGCCGGCGTCGACGAGGTCAACCTGGTCGTCGTCGCCTCCGACACGTTCTCCGCACGTAACCAGGGCACCGGCACCGCCGCCGCGATGGCTACCGCGGGCCGCCTCGCCGGCCAGGCCAAGGACGCCGGCATCAGGGTGACGCTCACCATCGGCGCCGCCTTCGGCTGCCCCTTCGAGGGGGAGGTGGATCCGGGCCGTGTGCTCGATCTCGCCGCCCAGGCACACGCCGTCGACGCCGATGAGGTCTGCCTGGCCGACACCATCGGCGTGGCCACGCCCGGACGGGTGTCCACACTGGTCCACGCGGTCCGGGAGGTGACCTCGCTGCCCATCCGGTGCCACTTCCACAACACCCGCAACAGCGGCTACGCGAACGCCTACGCCGCCCTCGCCGGCGGCGCCGTCGCGCTCGACGCCAGCAGCGGCGGCATCGGCGGCTGCCCGTTCGCGCCCCGGGCCACCGGCAACATCGCCACCGAGGACCTGGCTTGGGCGCTGCACCGCGACGGCCACCGCACCGGCCTGGACATCCCCGCCCTGCTGCGGGCCACCGCGCTCATCGAACGTACGCTCGGTAGGCGGACCCCGGCGCTACTGGCCCGCACGGACCCATTCCCGATTCCGAAGGCGACGACGCAGCAGTGAACGCGGTCGAACACGCATACGCCGCACTGCGCCAGGGCATCCTGGACGGCACCTACGCACCGGGCGCCCAACTGGCCGAGGTCGAGCTGGCCACCAGTCTCGCGGTGAGCCGTACCCCTGTCCGCGAGGCGATCCGCCGACTGCACTCCGAGGGGCTGATCGACGTCTTCCCCAACCGGGGCGCCTACGTGCGGCGCTGGTCCCGGGCCCAACTGGACGAGCTGTTCTCGGTACGCGCCCTGCTGGAGGGACACGCGGCCGCGCTCGCGGCACACCACGCCACCGATGAGCAACGTGCCGCCATGGCCGCCCTCTGCGACGACATGGACACCGCCGCGACCCCGCACGGCGCCGACATCCAGGTCGTGGCGGCCCTCAACGACCGCTTCCACGCCCTTGTCCACGAGGCGTCCGACAACTCACTGCTTCCCGGCATGATCCGGGGCCTGATCCAGGTTCCCGTCGTGGTCCGGACCTTCGTGGGCTACTCCCCCAACCGGTTGCAGATCAGCATGCAGCAGCACCGCGAGATCCTGACAGCGATCCGCAGCCACGACGCTCCGTGGGCCGAGTCCGCGATGCGCACCCACATCCTGTCGGCGCGGCACGAACTCGACAGCTCCGTCTAGGTCCCGTCGCCCAGTTGGGCCCGCTCCGTTCCCGGATGCCGCCCCGCCCGCTCACGTTCCCCGCGTAGCGCTCGATGGCACCCACGCACGCCTCCCGCACGTCCTGAGTCGATAGGCGCGACGGCACCGGTGGCGGCGTCACCGCACCTCGCCCCCTCAGGATCCCGCCTATGACGGAGGACGGTCGGTCCTCCTCCACGGGCCTTCTTCCTCGCCACCGTTGACGTGCCGGCCATCCATCTGAAACATTGACGTCTGTCCTTGCAAAAACTAGCTCGAAGAACGAAAGAATGCGGCTAAGGGCCGGAAGAAGGCGTGCGGCATGCCGATGTGGTGCGGGCACCGCACTCCCGCGCACGCCCCCTCGCGCCGCGAACCCCCACCTCCACCCCCACCGATCGAAGGACTCGATGACCCCGAAGAATCACCGCCGACGGCTCGTCACAGGGCTCACCGCAGCCCTGCTGGCCGGCCTGTCGGCCCTCGCGCCCACCCCGGCCTCGGCGGCCGGCGGGGCCAACCTCGCCGCCGGCAAGGCCGTGACCACCAGCGGTTCGGTCGAGAGCTACGTCGGAAGCAACGTCACCGACGGCAACCAGCAGACGTACTGGGAGAGCCCCTCCCACGCGTTCCCGCAGTGGGTGCAGGTCGACCTCGGCGCCGGCGTCGCAGTCGACCAGGTCAAGCTCAAGCTGCCGGCGTCGGCCGCCTGGGCGACCCGCACCGAGACGCTGACCGTGCAGGGCAGCACCGACGGAAGCAGCTTCAGCACCCTCTCCCCCTCGGCCGGGCGGGTCTTCGACCCGGCCACGGGCAACACGGTGACGATCGACTTCACCGCCGCGACCGTCCGCTACCTACGGCTGACCGTCACCGGCAACACCGGATGGCCCGCCGCCCAGATCGCCGAGTTGGAGATCTACGGCGTCGCTGGTCAGGGTGGCGGCGACCCGGGCACACCCGCCGGCAGCAACCTGGCCGCCGGCAAACCCGTCGACGCGTCCTCGTCGGTCTTCACGTTCGTCGCCGCCAACGCCACCGACAGCAGCCCCACCTCGTACTGGGAGTCCAACGGTCTCCCGGCGACCCTGACCGTCAAGCTGGGCGCCGACGCCGACGTCACCGCGATCGTGGTCAAGCTCAACCCGGACCCGGTCTGGGGCGCCCGTACCCAGACCATCGAGGTACGAGGCCGCGCCCAGACCGCCACCACCTTCACGTCCCTGAAGGCCGCGGCGGCCTACGGCTTCGACCCGTCCGGCAACCGCAACTCGGTGACGATCCCGGTCACCGCGCGGGTCGCCGAGGTGCAGCTCAGGTTCACCGGCAACACCGGAGCGCCCGGGGCGCAGGTCGCCGACCTGCAGGTCCTCGGCGGCTGGGCGCCGAACCCGGACCTGGTCGTGACCGCGGCGAGTTGGAGCCCCACCGCGCCGAGCGAGGCCACCCCGCTCACGCTGAACGCGACGGTCAAGAACAGCGGGAGCGCCACCGCGGCCGGCACCAAGGTCGACTTCAAGCTCAACGGCGGCGTCGTCGCCAGCGGCACGGTCGGCTCGCTGGCCGCCGGAGCCACGACCACCGTGTCGGCGAGCGCACCGGCGCAGGCCATCGGGACCTACACCCTCGTCGCGGTGGTCGACCCGGCGGACACCGTCGCCGAGCAGAACAACGACAACAACAGCTTCACCACGTCCGCGCCGCTGGTCGTCGGCCAGGCACCCGGCCCGGACCTCCAGGTCCTCGCCATCGGCAGCAACCCGCCGAGTCCCGCCGTCGGCGCCACCGTGACGTTCTCCGTCAGCGTCCGCAACCGGGGCACCAGCCCCGCCGCCGCCAGCGTCACCCGGCTCACCGTCGCCGGCACCGTCCTGAACACCAGCACCGCGGCGCTGGCTGCCGGAGCGACCGCCACCGTGGCCGTGACCGGAAGTTGGACGGCGACCGCGGGTGGCGTGACGCTGACCGCGACCGCGGACGCCACCGGCGTCGTCACCGAAACCAACGAGACGAACAACTCGCTCTCCCAGACCATGGTGGTGGGTCGCGGCGCGGCGACGCCCTGGGTGGAGTACGAGGCCGAGGCCGCCCGCTACCAGGGCACCCTGCTCGAAGCCGACGCGCTGCGCACCTTCGGCCACACCAACTTCGCCACCGAGTCCTCCGGCCGCAAGTCGGTCCGGCTGACCAGCACCGGCCAGTTCGTCGAGTTCACCTCGACCAACCCGGCCAACTCGATCGTCGTGCGTAACTCCATCCCCGACGCGCCCAACGGCGGGGGACTGACCGCCAGCCTCAGCCTCTACGTCAACGACACGCTCGTCCAGAAGCTGACGCTGTCCTCCCGCAACAGTTGGCTCTACGGCACCTCCGACGACACCGAGTCGCTCTCGAACACCCCGCAGGCCGACGCCCGGCGGCTGTTCGACGAGTCGCACGCACTCCTCGCCCAGTCGTACCCCGCCGGCACCCGGTTCCGGCTGCAACGCGACGCGACCGACACCGCGTCCTTCTACATCGTCGACCTGATCGACCTGGAGCAGGTCGCGCCACCGGCGAGCAAGCCGGCGGAGTGCACCTCGATCACCGCCTACGGCGCCGTCCCCAACGACGGCATCGACGACACCGCCGCCATCCAGCGGGCCGTGACCGACGACCAGAACGGTGTCATCGGCTGCGTCTGGATCCCGGCCGGGCAGTGGCGGCAGGAGCAGAAGATCCTCTCCGCCGACCCCAACCGCGGGCAGTACAACCAACGGGGGATCCGCAACGCCACGATCCGGGGCGCGGGCATGTGGCACTCGCAGCTCTACACCGAGACCGAGCCGCAGAACGTGGTGGGCAACATCAACCACCCGCACGAGGGCAACGTCGGCTTCGACATCGACGACAGCACCACCATCTCGGACCTCGCGATCTTCGGTATGACCACCAACCGCGCCAACCGTGGGCACGGCCTCAACGGACGATTCGGCAAGAACACGAAGATCAGCAACGTCTGGATCGAGCACGTCAACGTGGGCGCCTGGGTGGGACGCGACTACTCCGACACGCCCGCCTACTGGAATCCCGGAGACGGTCTCGAGTTCACCGGGATGCGTATCCGCAACACCTACGCCGACGGCATCAACTTCTCCAACGGCACCCGAAACTCGCGGGTGTTCAACTCGACCTTCCGCACCACCGGGGACGACTCACTCGCCGTCTGGGCCAACCCCCGCGTCAAGGACACCACCGTGGACGTGGCCCACGACAACCGCTTCCTCAACAACACCGTGCAACTGCCCTGGCGGGCGAATGGCGTCGCGATCTACGGCGGTTACGGGAACACGGTCGAGAACAACCTGATCGCCGACACCATGAACTACCCCGGGATCATGCTGGCGACCGACCACAGCCCGCTGCCGTTCTCCGGCACGACGCTGGTCGCCAACAACGGGCTCTACCGGTGCGGCGGCGTGTTCTGGAACGAGGACCAGGAGTTCGGCGCCATCACCCTCTTTCCGGCCAGCGGCGACATCACCGGCGTCACCATCCGCGACACCGACGTCATCGACTCCACCTACGACGGCATCCAGTTCAAGAACGGCGGCGGCAGCACGCCGAACGTCACGATCAGCAACGTCCGCATCGACCGGTCGAACAACGGCGCGGGCATCCTCGCGATGAGCGGCGCCCGGGGCAGCGCCGCGCTGACCAACGTGACCATCAGCAACTCCGCCGACGGTGACATCGTCAAGCAGCCCGGCTCCACCTTCACCATCACCGGCGGCTGATCCCGGCCCCGCCCGGCGAGACGGGCGACGCGGTGGTCCGGGTGCCGGTCGGCGCCCGGACCACCGTGCGTCCCGCGCGGCCATCACCTGACCTCGCCGGTGAGATCGGCACGAACGTCGCGCGGTACGTTGACCGTCTTCGCTACGGTCCCGGCCATGCGAAAGATCGTCGGACTTCTTCTCGTCCTCTACAGCGTGCTACTGGGGTTCTCGGTCACCCTGCCGCTCGTCGCGTCGGTCGCGGGACCCAAGGTCTCGGCCGTCACGGTCGTCGACCCGGCCGCCTGCGACGGTGCGATCGGCTTCGCCCCGCTCGCCGGAATCCCGCAACGATGCGACGTCACGTGGACCACCGCGCAGGGGGACGCGACCGGCACGATCTACGGAAAGACCGTCGACCACCTGACCGCCGGGTCGAACACCCCGACCTCGGCCGTTCACCAACTGGGCAATTTCGCCTTCACCGCGCCGGTGGGCGACACCGAACTCATGATGGCGTTCCTGGCGCCACCGATTCTGTTCCTCGGTCTGCACGCCCTGGCCCGCAAGCGCCGTAGCCGCCGCCACCGCCGCCATGGCTTCGACCTCGACCTCGACGACGATGACGACGACAGCGACGACGGAGACGACGGAGACGACTGACCCCGCCCGCTGCAGCACCTGTCCCGCGAATGGCTCGGGCCTTCCCGAGATCGCCTCCAGATTCTCAGCCAGCGACCGTTCCGTCAGCCGGCGCGCTCACGCTCGCGGCGCGCCGGGCCGTGCGGTGGAGTCCTGACGCAGGGGGAGCGGCCAGGCCGCCAACCGTGGTCAGGCGATCTCCAGGTAGTCGAGTTCCGCCCAGCGGCTCCGCCGGGTCAGGCGCAGCGTGTTCCAGCCGGCGTTCAACACCACGTCCGCGCGGGCCTGCCGCCACGTCTCCCACCCGGTGTTCGGGTACGCGACCACCTGGCCGGCGCCGCCGTTGACGGTCAGCGTGTGTTCCGCGTCGCCGTAGCCGGCGGAGTAGCCGACGTAGGCGGTGTAGCCGCCGGCGCGCGGCGCGAAGACGCCGACCTCGACCCAGCTGTCGGCATAGTCGAGGTAGGCCGCCACCTGTCCCTGCGAGGCGGTCGTGGTGCTGCGGACGGCGCAGTGGTGGAGCGTGCCCCGCTCGGCCTCGTAGCGGACCCGGCTGCCGCGCACGACCGGGTTGTCCCCGGCCCAGCCGAGGTCGGCGACGTACATGCCGCGCGCGGAGTAGTTGTTCAGCCATCCGTGGAAGACCAGCCGGTCCCCGCCTGCCTCGCGCACCACGTCGGCGCCGCCCGGCCCCCGCACGGCCCCGTCGAAGCTGGCGGTGGTCAGCAGGGACCGGTACGCCTTGGTGTAGGGGCCGGCCAGCGACGTGGCGCTGGCGTAGCTGGTCTGATAGCCGTCACCGCCGTATCCGCCGAGGGAGTAGAAGAGCACATAATGCGAGCCCACCCGGGTCAGCACGGGCGCCTCGACGACGCCGGCCTCCTCCGCCCGACCGCTGCGCAGCAACTCGATCCGCCCGCCCTGAAGCGTCACTCCGTCGGCGGCGACCGCCTGCGCCCACAGGCTCGTCGGCTGCCCGACGGCGTTGCCGTCGTCCTTGTAGAGCAGGTATCGCCGCCCGTCGGTGTCGACGAAGCTCGACGGGTCGATGTCACCGCCCTCGGCCGGGTCGCACACCAGCGGGCCGGACCCGACCGGCGTGAAGGGACCCAGCGGCGAGGTTGAGGTCGCCGCGCCGATGCATTGACGGCCGGCGGACCGGCTGCGCGCGGTGTAGTAGAGCAGGTAGGTCCCGTCGCCCCGGCGGGACACGTCCGGCGCCCAGGTGAGGCCGCCCGAGGCCCAGGCCCCGAGCACCGGCAGCGCGTCGGCGCGCCGGGTCCACGGGCCGGTGAGGGCCGACGCGGTGGCCACCGGCACGTTGCCGTTGCCGTTGTTGGTCGAGTAGGCGTGATAGGTGTCGCCGGCCTTGAGGATGTCGGGATCCGGGAAGTCGGTGCCGAGCGCCAGAGTCGGCGTCCTGGTCGCCGCGCCGGCGGGCGCGGCGACCAGGACGCACGAGGCGGCGACGAGCGCGGCCAGGAGTCGGGCGAGGGGACGTCGCATACCCCAATGCAACCACAGATGTCGATGCGCTGGCGCGGGGCGATGTGGTTCCGGAACCGACGGATTTCCTTGACATGCGCCCGTCCCGCGCCGACCCTGGTCGCCAGGGAGCGCTCTCCATCGCTGGTCACGGCCGATCGGCGAACCATTCTCCGGCCACCGCCCGCTCCTGGAGACGCCCATGAACCACCACCTCGTCCGCACCGTCGACCCGCCGTCGCGTACCCGTCGCCGCCTCGTCGCCGCCGTCCTCGCGGCGACGCTGATCGCCACCCTGACCGGCCTCGCCGCCGGTCCGGCCCAGGGCGCCGATCCGCTGCTCTCCCAGGGCCGACCCGTCACCGCCTCGTCCACGCAGAGCGCCGCCTTCCCCGCCTCGGCAGCGGTGGACGGCGACCCCGGCACCCGCTGGTCCAGCGCGGCCGCCGACCCCCAGTGGCTCAGCGTCGACCTCGGCACCGCCGCCACCGTCAGCCAGGTGGTGCTCACCTGGGAGGCCGCCTACGCCACCGCCTACCAGGTCCAGGCCTCCACCGACGGCGCCACCTGGACGACGCTGCGCGCCGTCACCGGCGGCGACGGCGGCGTCGACACGCTCGCCGTCGCCGGCACGGGACGACACGTGCGGGTCGTCACCACCGCCCGGGGGACCGCCTACGGGGTGTCGCTCTGGGAGTTCCAGGTGTACGGCACGAGCACCGCCACCGGATGCGACACCACCGGCAACGCCGCGCTGAGCCGCCCGGCCACCGCCTCGTCGACCGAGAACGCCGCGCTGCCCGCCTCGGCGGCGGTGGACGGCAATCCCGGCACCCGCTGGTCCAGCGCCGCCGCCGACCCGCAGTGGCTGCGCGTCGACCTCGGCGCCGTGCGCGCCGTCTGCCGGGTCGACCTCACCTGGGAGGCGGCCTACGCGACGGCGTACCAGATCCAGCTCTCCGCCGACGGGGCCGCCTGGACCACCGTCTACGCCACCACCACCGGCGCCGGTGGCAGCCAACAGCTCACCGTGCCCGGGTCGGGCCGCTACCTGCGGGTCCTCGGCACCGCGCGGGCCACGGCGTACGGCTACTCGCTCTGGGAAGTCGCGGTCCGCACCACGGGAGCGACCCCGACGACACCGGCGCCGACGACGCCGCCACCGTCCGGCGGCGACGTGCTGCTGTCCTACGGCAAGCCGGCCGTCGCGTCCTCCTACCAGGACGACGGCGCCTGCTGGCAGTGCTCGCCGGCGCGGGCGTTCGACCTGGACCCGGCCTCACGGTGGGCGACGAGCGCCACCACCGGCTGGGTGGACCCGGGTTGGATCTACGTCGACCTCGGGGCCACCGCGACCGTGCACCGGGTGGTCCTCCAGTGGGACGCGGCCTACGCCACCGCGTACCAGCTCCAGACCTCGACGGACGCGACCACCTGGACCACGATCTACCGCACCACGAGCAATCCGGGCTTCCGGCAGGATCTCACCGTCACCGGCACCGGCCGGTACGTGCGGATGTACGGCACCGCCCGCAGCAACGGGTACGGATACTCGCTGTGGGAATTCCAGGTGTACGGCACCGGGGGCGCACCGACCGCTCCCCCGGCCCGGCCCGCCGACCCGACGTTCCCGGCCACCACCCTCGTCTTCGCCGACGAGTTCGACGGTCCGGCCGGCACCCGCCCGGACGCCGCGAAGTGGACGGTCGACCCGGGCACCGGTCAGAACAACGAGTCGCAGTACTACACCGACAACGCCAACGCGGCGATGAACGGCGCCGGCCAACTCGTGATGGAGGCCCGTCGGGAGAACGCCGGCGGGCGCGCCTACACCTCGCACCGGATGAACACCGGCACGAAGTTCCAGGTGCAGTACGGCCGGATCGAGTCGCGGATCAAAGTGCCCAAGGGCAACGGCCTCTGGCCGGCGTTCTGGATGATGGGCGGTGACTTCCTCACCGGCCGGCCGTGGCCGTACAACGGCGAGATCGACATCATGGAGATCCTCGGCCGTGACACCTACCGCAGCTACACCACCCTGCACGCGCCCGCCTACAACGGCGGGGGCGGCTACGGCCAGGAGCACGTCTGGCCCGTCGACCTGTCCGCCGACTTCCACGTCTACGCCGTCGAGTGGGACAGCCGGGGCATGCGCTTCCTCGTCGACGGCACGCAGGTGTTCTACGCCAGCAAGGACACGGTGGAGACGACCCGCGGCCCGTGGGTGTTCGATCATCCCTTCTACCTGATCCTCAACCTGGCCGTCGGCGGTGACTGGCCGGGCCCGCCGGACGCGTCGACGCCGTTCCCGGCGCGAATGCTCGTCGACTACGTGCGCGTGTACCGGTGACGCGCGGGGCGCGGGGCGGACCGACCGCCCCGCGCCCCCGTGGGGCCACCCGTGGCCCGCTGACGACGCGCGCTGTCGACCGACCCATCATCGACCGGCCCGGACGTCGCGTCGCGGACACTGTCCGTGCCCGGACACTGGCGGTCAGGCGACAGCATCCGGAGCGATCATCGCAGTGAACATTTCCTGCCTGTCACAACATCGTCACAACGCGTATACAGACTTCCGTCGATGGTTGCCTTCTCGTGTCCGGCGACGTCACTGCCGGCTGGCGAAGGGATCGGCGATGGGGCTTTTCGCACGAACACGCGGGGCGACCCGCAGGTTGACCGGCGTCACGACGCTGGCGGTGCTGATCGCGGTGGGCGGCTCGGCCGCGACGGCGTACGCGGCGCCCTCCCCCACGAATCTCAGGGCATGGCAGGCGGAGATCACGAACGTCCCGCACCCGTCGGCGAAGGGGTGCTTCACCGCCGACTACCCCCGACTGGCCTGGCAGAAGTCCGACTGCGTCACCGCACCGGCGATCCCGATGACCCCCAAGCGCAGCATCCGACCGCTGGTGGTGGGCAACGGCAACGACATCTCCGCCCAGGCGCCGAGCGGATTCATCTCCGAGTCGTCCGGCACGTTCGAGAACATCGTCAACGTGACGAGCGAGAGCTCGCCCATCGCCAACGCCGGGCCGCCCGTCGCCGACGCCTACACCCTCCAGATCAACACCGACTTCTTCACCAGCACGGCCTGCGCCGGATCGCCCAACCTCGGGTGCCGGGGCTGGGAGCAGTTCGTCTACGCCAACAACGGCTCCAGCGGCCAGGTGTTCATCCAGTACTGGCTGCTGCAGTACAACGCGGCCTGCCCGGCCGGCGGCTGGACCCAGTTCTCGTTCACCGGCGACCCGGACATCTACTGCTACCGCAACAGCCCCGGTGCGACCGCCGTACCCAACCAGCCGATCACCAACCTGGGCGCGCTGCGGCTGACCGGCACGGTCAGCGCGACCAGTGACAGCGCCACCCTGTTCGTCGGTGCGACCGCCTACACCGCGGCGGGCTCCAATTCGGTCAACGCGGCGGCCGGCTGGACCACGTCGGAGTTCAACGTGTTCGGCTACGGCGGCAACGCCGACGGCGGGGGCGCGGCCACCTTCAACGCCGGCGCGTCGCTCAACGTCCGCACGAGGATCACCTACGGGGGCACCGCGGCGCCCATCTGCGCGGCCCAGGGCTTCACCGGCGAGACCAACAACCTCAACTTCGGCTCACCCGCGCCGGCCGCCACCGCGCCCGGCCCGGCGGTCGTCTTCGTGGAGAACACCGCCGGCGGCGCGGCGACCAACTGCGCGGCGGCCTCCGTCATCGGCGACACCCACCAGCACACGTTCGCCGGCCTGCTGTACGACTTCCAGGCCTCCGGCGACTTCGTCGAGGCGCAGGCCGGCAGCGGCTTCGAGGTGCAGACCCGCAAGGCGTCCGGCGCGCCGACCTGGCCCAACGCCTCGGTCGACCGCTCGGTCGCCGCGCGGATGGGCAGCACCAAGGTGGCCCTGTGCGACGGCAAGAGCCTCGTGGTGGACGGCCGGACCAGGGACCTTCCGTCCGACGGCGCCCTGCACCTGCCCTCCGGCGTGGACATCCACCGGATCGGCAACGTCTACGTGGTCACCGACGCCGGCGGCAACAGCATCCGAGTGACGGTCAACAGCGGCTACATCGACGTGTCGGTCGGCCTCGGCACCTACCCGACCCCGGTGGTCGGCCTGCTCGGCAACCCCGACGGCGATCCCAAGCGCCTCGCCGCCAAGGACGGCACCCAGTTCGCCGTCCCGCTCACCTTCGACGATCTCTACCAGCGCTTCGGCGCCAGTTGGCGGGTCACCCCGACCCGGACCCTGCTGGCCCCCTGCGGCGCGGTCGCCTCGGGCAACCCGTCCGCGCCGTTCTTCGCCCGCGACCTCGGCGAGGACCTCCGCAAGCGGGCGGAGGCCACCTGCCTGCAGTACAAGGTCCGCCAGGAGTGGCTCGACGCCTGCGCGCTCGACGTCGCGGTGGTCGGCGGCCGAGCCGCCCTGACGTACGTCGGCCTGGTCCCACCGGTCGTCAACGGCAACCGGTAGCGGCGACGCGGAGGGCGGCCCGCACCCACGGGTCGCCCTCCGTTCCCGAGGACGCCCCGTCGCGCGACCCCGGCGGCGACGCGCAGACTGGCAACCGGTCCGCGCCCAGCGGAGCGGGTCACCGGCGGTCGCCGGCCGACCCGACGGACGACAGATCGGGTGACATCGTGAGCACCGGAGTGTGGCAACCGTTCCGGGGACCGCTGCACTACCTCGGACTGCCGGGCAGCGTGGCCCCGCCGATCTGGCGCGAGCACCGGATCACGCGCGAACTGGCCGCACTGCGCATGGCGCGTCCCGCTCCGCCGGCACCGCCCGAGCCGGGCGCGCCGGTGCTCGTCGTGCCCGGTTTCGCCGCCGGGGACGACCGGGTGGCGCTGCTGCGGCAGTGGTTGCGCGACGGCGGCTGGGACGCCCGCTCGACCGGGCTCACCGACGGTCGCCGCTGCTCCAGCCGGGACCTCGCGGTGGTCGAGGACGCCCTGCTGCGCATCCACGCCGAGACCGGCCGCCCGGTCACCCTGGTCGGGCACAGCCGCGGCGGGATGTTCGCCAAGGCGCTCGCCGTCCGCCACCCGCAGCGGGTACGGGCCCTGGTCACGCTCGGCTCCCCGCTGACCGACCCGTTCGGCATCCACCTGGCGGTCCGCCTGCTCACCCTGTGGATGGCCACCATGACCCGGCTCGGCCGCCGCGACTGGGTCCGCAACTGCCCCTTCGGCGACTGCTGCCGGCAGGTCCACGACGACGTCCTCGCGCCCGCTCCCCCGGGCCTGCCGTTCACCTCCATCGCCAGCCGCAGCGACGGCATCGTGTCCTGGCACGCCTCCCAGGACCCCGCCGCCCGCTGCGTCACCGTGGACAGCTCGCACGGCGGGATGGTCGCCCACCCGGACGTGTGGGCGGCGATCGCCACCGCCCTGACGACCAGCGACCCTGACGGGCGCACCTCGGGCGCGTAGCGCCACGCGCGTCGGGGCCGGACCGTCCCGGTCGAGCCCGTCACCGGGCGGGTCCGGGTTCGGCCGCGCCGCCCCGGTCAGCTCGCACGCGCCCGGCGGGCGGCCCGTCCCGTCGTCCGGCGCGCCGGAACTCGTCAGGCCGGGCACACCTCCTTCGTAGCACGCCGGCCACCACGGCGCGATCGATCATCCCGCCGGTCGGACGGCAGATCACGCGATCGGCTCCGGCCCGCCCCGCCGTACGCTTCGATGAGCGCATGGGCGCGCACCACGCGGGCGCGGGCGTCGGGCTGCTGCGGGACCGGCGCAGCGGTCAGCAGGCGACGTTCGCCGAGTTGTTCTTCGACCTGGTGGTGGTGTTCGCACTCACCCGGCTGGCCGCGCAGGCCGTACCCGGCCTGTCGGCCGACGCGCCGGGCGACAGGTGGCTGGCGGCCGCCCGTACGCTCCTGCTGTTCCTCCCCCTGACCTGGGCGTGGACCATCACGTCGTACGTGACCGCCCGCTTCGAGCCACGCCGCTCCGGGGTGCGCCTGGCGGTGGTGGTCAGCGCCTTCGGGCTCTTCATGATGGCCTCGGCCGTGCCCGCCGCGTTCGGGGCCCGCGGGATGATCTTCGCGCTGTCGTACGTCCTGCTGCAGATGGGCCGGACGCTGGGCTTCGGCCTCCTGCTGGGCGGCCACGGACTCCAACGCCTGTACTTCCGTGCCGGCGCCTGGTACTGCCTCGGCGCCATCCCCTGGCTGTGGGGCGCGACCACCCCGCCGGGCACGCGCACGGTGCTCTGGACCGTCGCCATCGCGGTGGATCTCGGCGCGGCCCGACTCGGCTGGCCGATTCCCCGACTCGGTCGCGGCCGGGCCGGGGCCTGGGAGACCGGGGGCGATCACCTGAGCGACAGGTACCGGCAGTTCCTGATGGTCGCCCTCGGCGAGGGCGTCATCTCGATCGGCGTCGCCTACACCAGCGAGGGCGCGCCCGAGGTGTCGCACACCTGCGTCGTGGTGGCGTCGTTCGTGACCACGGTCCTGCTGTGGCGGATCTACTTCTTCCGGTCCGGTGAGGTGCTCGCCGAGGCGGTCCGCCTGGCCCGGGACCGCGCCGCCTTCGGCCGCAAGGTGGCGTTCACCCACACCGTCATGATCTTCGGGATCGTGATGGTGGCGGTGGGTTACGGACTGGCGCTGGAACATCCCTTCGGACGGCCGTATCCGGTCTGGCTGGCCTTCGTGCTCGGCGGCCCGCTGATCTACCTGCTGGGACGCGCACGGCTGGAGCAGCTCGTCTTCGCGCGGCTGTCGCCCCGCCGGCTCGTCGGCGTCGGAAGCCTGATCCTGCTCGCCTGGCCGACCTACGCCGCCGGCCTGCTGATCGGCTCCGTCGCGGCCGCGGCGGTGCTGCTCCTCGTCGCGTTGCTCGACGCCCGCGCCGCGCTGCGCGTTCCCGACGAACAGCCGGTGCCCGCAGGTGGGCGCACCGACCAGGGGACGCCGGCACCACCGTCGCGGTGACCGAGGGAGCCGATCTCAACCGGGGGCGACGTCCTCATCCAGCACCGCCAGCGCGGCCTTCTCCACCAGCTCGTAGCCGTACTCCCGGGACATGGTCAACGCCTGCGACGCGAACGCGCGCGCCTCGTCGGTATCGGTCGCCCCGGGTAACCGGTGGGCCCGGGCCAGACCGATCAACGCCTGCGCCTCGGCGTGTCGGGCCCCGTCGCCCCGGGCCAGGGCGAGCACCTGGCGCAGGTGGTCGATCGCCGGGCCGGCGTCGCCGGCCCGTAGATCGAGGTCGGCCCGGGCGAGCAGGGCGTGCGCCTCGACCCACCGGTCGCCGACCTCACGGGCGATCCGTAGCGCCTCGGCCGCGTCGCGGCGTGCCCGGTCGAGGTCACCGGTCGCCCCGTGCACCGCCGCCAGCAGTCGCAGGGTGTCGGCCTCACAGCTGCGGGCGCGGGCCCGGCGGTGGGTGGCCAGCGCCCGGGCCAGCGGGGCCGACGCCTCGTCGTAGCGGCCGAGCAGCAGGTACGCCTCGCCCAGACAGCCGTGCGCGGTGCCCTGCCCGTGCCACTCGTCGACCTGGTTCTCCAGTTCGATGACCTGCTCGCAGTAGGTGACGGCCTCGGCCAGCCGGCCCTGCTGGAGACGGATGTTGCCGAGGTTGGCCAACCGCGCCAACTGGCCGGCGAACCGGCCGATCCTGGTGTCGATCTCCAGCGCCTCCAGGCTGTAGCGGGCGGCCAGGTCCAGCCTGCCGGTCTCGAACGACACGTGGGCGAGGTTGTTCAACGCGCTGCCCTCGCCCTCGGCCCAACCGCCGCGCCGGGCGAACCCGAGCGCCCGCCGGAAGTCGTCGAGCGCCTCGGCGTACCGGCTGGTGGCCAGCAGGACGGTGGCCCGGCTCAGGTGTGCGGCGGCCTGCCCCAGCGCGTCGTCGTCCGCTCGTGCGTACGCCAACGCGGCCTCGGTCACCGGCAGCCACGCCGCCGACGGCGAGGTGAAGTCCAGGTGCCACCGCAGGTGGTCGGTGAGCCGCCAGGCGGCCGTACGGTGCTCCGGCCCGGCGGCCACGACGGCGGCGATCATGTTGTCCCGCTCCGCCTCCACCCAGCTCAGCGCCGCGGCGCCGGTGGGGAACTCGACCCGGTGCCGCGCGCTCACCCCCGCCGGCAGCGGCAGCCGGACGACACTCGGATAGAGCAGGCCGGCGGCGTGGTCCATGGTGGACAGGTAGTGGTCGTACAGGCGGTCGAGCGCGGCCTCCCGGTCGGTGTCCTCGCCCGCGCCGCGTCGCCGGGCGTAGAGGCGGACCAGGTCGTGCCAGCGGTAGTGACCGGGAGCGGGCTGCTCCAACAGGTGGGCCCGGGCGAGGGCGTCGAGCAGCGGCTCCACCTCGGCCACCGGCACGCCGGCCAGGGCCGCCGCGGCCGGCGGGGTGACCACGTCCCCCGGAGCGACGCCCAGCAGCCGGAACACCCGGCGGGCGGCCGGTGGCTGCGCCTCGTACGACAGGTCGAAGGCGGCGACGGTGGCCGTCGCGGTGTCACCGGGAACACCGAGCACCGCCAGCCGGTCACCGGCGGCGAGCCGCTGGTTGTACCGCCCGATCGGGGTCAGCTCGGCGCGCAGGTTGGCGGCGGCGATGCGCATGGCCAGCGGAAGGTAGCCGCAGAGCCGGGCGAGTTCCGCCGTGTCCGGCCCGCCGGCCCCGGGCAGCAGCATGGCCAGCAGGTCGTCGGCCTCGTCCCGGGAGAGCACGTCCAGCCGCAGCCGGACCGCGCCCTCGCGGGCGGTCAGGCCACGCAGTTGCTCGCGGCTGGTCACCAGCACCATGCAGCCGGCGCCCCCGGGCAGCAGCGGACGGACCTGGTCGGGCTCCCCGGCGTTGTCGAGCACGACGAGGATCCGCCGCAGGGCGGTCACGCTGCGGTAGAGCCCGACCGCTTCGTCCGGCTCCGCCGGGATCTGGTCCACCGGTACGCCCAACGCCTGCAGGAATCCGGCGAGCGCGGCCATCGGGGTCACCGGTGGCCGGGGTGAGCTGCCGCGCAGGTCAACGTAGAGCTGGCCGTCGGGAAACCGGTCCCGCGCCGCATGTCCCCACCGAACGGCCAGAGCCGTCTTGCCGACCCCGGCCAGACCCGTGACGACCACCGGCGGCGCGGGCTGCTGGTCGGCGAGGGCGTCCAGGGCCGCCAGCGGCTCGCGGCGACCGGCGAAGTGCGTGGCCACGGCCGGCAACTGCGCCGGAGTCACCGGCCGGACGGCGGGCGCGGCGAGGCTCCGGTCGTCGGTGAGGACGGCACGTTCCACGTCCCGCAGCTCCGGTCCCGGCTCGATCCCGGTCTCGTCGACGAGCACGTCACGGACCCGGCGGTACGCCTCGAGCGCCTCGGCGCGCCGCCCGCAGCGGTAGAGCGACACCATCAGGTGTCGGCAGAGCCGCTCACGCGTCGGATGCGCGCCCGCGAGCGCGGCCAGTTCCTCGACGATCTCGGTGTGCTGGCCCAGCTCCAGTTGCGCGGCGAAGCGTTCCTCGTACGCCGCCAGTCGCAGTTGCTCCATGCGGGCCGCCTCCGCCGAGACGGTGAGCGTCTCGGGCACGTCGGCGAGCGCCGGGCCACGCCACAGCGCCAGACCGCCGGAGAGCTGCCGTACCGCGTCGGCGACCCGCCCCTCGGCGGCCTCCCGCTTCCCGGCGCGCACCATCCGCTCGAACACCTGGGTGTCGATCATGTCCTCGCCGGACACCAGCTCGTAGCCGGCCGCACGGCTGACCACGTCGCCGGCGTCACCGGCACGCAGCAGCCGGCGCAGACGCATGACGTACCCGTTGACGGCACTGGCCGCCGTCCGGGTGGGACGGCCGCCCCAGATCTCGTCGACCAGTCGATCCCTGCTCACCGGTCGCCCGGCCTCGGCCAGCAACACCGCCAGCACGATGCGGTGGTGCGGTGCCGTGACCGGCGCCCACTGCGCGCCGTCCCAGATCCGCATCGGTCCCAGCGCTCGTATCCGCACGACCAGTCCCACCGCCTCACTGCGGATTCATCGACGAATTATCACCCGTGACTACGTTCCACGCGAGGCGTAGGAGCACCGCGGTGCGACCGCCCACGCCCCCCCTGAGAGGAGACGCCAGCTCATGAGATCCGCGTTGCACCGAAGGGCAAGGGCATCGGGCGCGATCACCGCCGCCCTGGCGACGACGGCCGTCCTCACCCTCACCGTGGGGATCGGCGCCCGCGTCGCACCGCCCGCGCCGCTGACCATCAGCCCGGTGGCGGCCCAGCCCGGCGCCGACCCGGGGATCTGCACCCGCGACATCACCTACCGGGGGGTGCTCACCCGCTGGACCTTCGACCCCTGCGTCCCGGACGGGGAACCACTGCCCGCCGACGTGCACCAGGCGTTGGAGGAGGACTGGCAGGAGGAGAACGGCTGCCCATCGGCGACCCCGACCGCGACAGCGACCGCGACGGCGGCTCCGGTACGGCGGACCGTGGAGCCGGCCCCGGCCGAGTTGGCGCCGGCGACCTGGCCGAGCGGTCCCACCGGCAGCCCGAGCGGGTCGGTGTCGGGCAGCCCGAGCGCGACGGCGAGCACCAGCGCGAGCCCGAGCGGCAGCCCGTCGCCGTGTGCCAGCTCGTCGACCGGACCGAGCGGCAGCCCGAGCGGGTCGGCGTCGGGCAGCCCCAGCGGGTCGACCAGCCCGAGCGGCTCACCATCGGCCAGCCCCAGCGGATCGGCCAGCCCGAGCGGGTCGGCGTCGGCCAGCCCGAGCGGATCGGCCAGCCCGAGCGGGTCGGCGTCGGCCAGCCCCAGCGGGTCGACCAGCCCGAGCGGCTCACCGTCGGCCAGCCCCAGCGGATCGACCAGCCCCAGCGGCTCACCGTCGGCCAGCCCGAGTGAGTCGCCGACGGACACCCCGCCCCCCACCTACCCACCGACCGACCCGCCCACCGGCCCGGTGGACCCGCCGCCCAGCCCGACGCCCGGCCCGCCGTGCCCGGGCAACGCCGGCGACGAGAGGCTGGGCGAGGCGCGCAAGGACCGCTACTGCCCGCCGAACCGCACGCCGTCGCAGCCGGTGGTGCTCGTGGCCACCGGGGACTCGATCACCTCCGCCCATCTCCAGTTCCAGAACGCGTTCCCGATGGGCGCCTGCGTGGGCAACACGAGAGCCGACCTCCGCGGGTTGCCCGGCAACGACATGCTGTTCAGCTACGCCGGCAAGTACGCCGTCAACCGCGATCGCCGGGTGGTGGAGTACTACAACTTCGCCCGCACCGGCTACGGCACCCAGCAGATCCTCGGGGCGCCCGCCGGCTACCAGGACGCCTGCCGGAACCCCTGGGCCCGGAACTGGCCACCCGTCGAGCTGGCCACCCGGGCCATCCAGCAGGCCAAGACCGACCGGAAGGCCGCCTACTTCGTCAGCACCGGCGGGGTGAACAACACCACGTGGACGGGGCTGCTCAAGGCCCTCGCCAGTTGTGGGCTGATGGACCACTACCGCGAGCTGATGCAGACGTACTTCACCGAGCACAAGCTGCCGCTGCAGGCACAGATGGACTGGTTCGACCTGGCCGGCAACTACACCGCCAAGTCCAGGGTCATCGAGGGCGGCGCGTGTCACGGCAGGATCGTCGGTGACGTCACCGGGATCAAGTACATCCACCACCGGGTCGAGGTGCCCACCTGGGACGGCCCGGCCCTCTACCCCCAGATCAAGTCCGACGTCGAGGAGATTGTCGACGAAGTGCTCGGCGCCGGCGCCGACAAGGTGGTGTGGATGGGCTACTACGACATCAGCCCGGCCCGCTTCGACGTCGGCCGGCTCGCCGAGCAGTACCGGGTGAACCTCGCCCAGGAGCTGCACGGCTACCTGCCGGGTCAGATCCCCTCCCAGGAACGGGACCTGATCGACGACCCGGGGTGGAAGGCGACCGTCGCGCAGTGGACGAACCAGCTCAACCTGGTGATCCGCACCGGGTTGCCGGCGGACAACCCGAAGGTGCGGTTCGCGCCGGCGCCGGCGCTCGGGGTCAACGACCTCCAGAAGACCGCCTTCGGCGGATCCCCGCACCCCAACGAGTCGGGTCACGACAAGCTGGCCGCGGCGCTGGACACGACCTTCAACTGACCCCACCGGTCGCGGCCCGTCACCACCCGGTGGCGGGCCCCGACCGGCAGGCGGCCCGCACGGACGCCACCGCGTCAACCGATGCCGTCGACCGCCGCCCGCAGCGCGTTGATCGACGGATCCCAGGTGAAGTTCAGCACGGGGAGGCCCGACGCGGCGGCGTTGCTGTCGCCACCGAGCACCACCGCCCGCGGTTTGGCCGTGCCCTGGGGGACGACGAGATACCAGTTGCCCCTCACGTTCGCGATGAACACGTCAGCTACCTCCTGGTCCGGCGGGTTCGGGTCGGTGACGTCCCCGACGTGGTTCTCGAAGTCGACGGTCGCGCCGAAGTTGGTCGGGCCACCGGTGTTCAGCCAGAGGCTGGTGTGCACGTGCGGCCCCACCCCGGAGTCGCTGCCGTTCGCCGACGAGCCGGAGTAGGCGATCGTCTGGCCCCGCGACACGCGTTGGCCGGTGGAGACGGCGATCCGCGACAGGTGCAGGTGCCGGGTGTAGTTGCCGTCGTCGTGGGCCATCCCCACCACCCGCCCGGTCGCGGTGGAGGTGTCGGTCTTCACGAGGCGGATGGTGCCGTTCGCCGCGGCCACCACGGGCGTTCCGGTGCCCACCGCGTAGTCGGTGCCCGGCTCACCCGACGGCGGCGTCCGGTTCCGGTGGTCCTGCCACGAGCTGGAGATCCGGACGTTGCCGCACGGCCGCTGGTAGCCGCCGGCGGCGCGGGCGGTGTCGGGCAGCAGCGCGAAGGCGGCCGACACCCCGGAGGCCGCCAACGCGGCACTGGTGAGGAACCCCCGCCTCGACAGGCCCCGCAGATAGGCGATCCCGCCGAGGTCCCCCGGCGGCGGGTCGCCGTGGCCCGCGCGCGGCTCGCCACTGAGGATCATCAATGAAAGATACGGCCACGTCCGGCGTCGAGCAAGGAATCCACCGTCGCCACCCGGACACGGCCCGCATCCGGCGCTTACCTTCCCCGTACAGTCGCCGGCTAGCGTCGCCGGCATGACGGAACGGGAAGCGGTGGCGCACCTGCTGCGCCGGGCAACCTTCGGACCGACCGCGCAGGAGGTGGACGCCGCCGAGCGGGCCGGGTACGCCGCGACGCTCGACCGGCTGCTCGCCCCCGAGGGCACGGACCGCGGCGCGACCGCGACGCCCCCACCCGCACTGGGCGCCGATCCGGCCGGGCAACTGGGCAAGGGCGCCAGCCGGGAGCAGCGCCAGCAGGTCAACCGCGAGCGCCGCGAGCAGGTCACCACGCTCACCGGCTGGTGGCTGGAACGGATGATCGCCGCCGAGCACCAGGCCGGGGAGAAACTGCTCTTCTTCTGGCACGGGCACTGGGCGACGAGCGTGCAGAAGGTCCGTTCCGCGCCGCTGATGCTGCGCCAACTGGACACCCTGCGCCGCCACGGAACGGGCCCCCTCGGGCCGCTCGTCGACGCGATGCTGCGGGACCCGGCGCTGATCCGGTGGCTCGACGGCCAGAAGAACAGCCGCCGGGCGCCGAACGAGAACCTGGCGCGGGAGTCCATGGAGCTGTTCACCCTCGGCGTCGGCAACGGCTACACCGAGGCCGACGTCAAGGAGGGGGCCCGGGCGCTGACCGGCTGGACGGTGGACCGGTCCACCGGCGCCGCCCGCTTCGAGCCCCGCCGGCACGACCCCGGCCCCAAGACCATCCTCGGCCGGCAGGCCGCCTTCGACACCGGCTCGTACGCGACGCTGCTCGCCGGGCGCCCGGAAACCGCACGGTACGTCGCGGGCCGGCTCTGGTTCCGCTACGCCGGGACGCACACTCCCCCGCCGGACGACCTCGCCGCCCCGGACACGGTCGGCACGCTACGGCGGATCTTCACCGCACCGGCCTTCGCGCAGACCCGCGACACGCTGGTCAAGCAGCCCGTCGAGTGGCTCGTCGGCGCGGCCCGACAGCTCGGCGTACGGCCGTCCGGGCTGCCCGAGCAGGGCCGGCGGCGGATCCTGGCCGGGCTGAACGCGCTGGACCAGGTGCCGCTGCGCCCACCGAGCGTCGGCGGCTGGCCGGCCGGCGCCGCCTGGCTCACCACCTCGTCGTTGCAGGCCAGGATGCGGCTGGCGGACCTGCTGGCGCAGTCGGCCGCGCCGGCCGTGCTGGCCCGGCTGGACGCCGCGCCGCCCGCCGGACGCCCCGACGCGCTGGCGCGCCTGCTGGTCGTCGACACGTGGAGCGATCGCACCCGGGCGGCCCTCACCCCGCTCGCCGGGCAGCCGCGGAAGCTGCTGACGGCCGGCCTGGTCAGCCCCGAGTACGCGGTCAGTTGAGAGGAGCGATCCCATGGACGTCCTGACCCGACGACGGTTCCTGGTGGCCAGCGGGGTGGTCGGCGCGACCGCCCTGGCCGGCGGCGGCGCCGCGGTCCGCCTCACCGACCTGTTCGCCACCGCCGGCGACCGGGACCCGGAGGCCCGCACCCTGGTCCTGGTCACGCTCTACGGCGGCAACGACGGCCTGAACACCGTCGTCCCGTACGCCGATCCGGCCTACCGTGACGCGCGACCCGAGCTGGCCCACTCGGCGGAGGAGGTGTTGAAGCTGGACGACGGGTTCGGCCTCAACCCGGCGCTGGCCGGCCTGCACCGGGCGTACGGCGACGGCCGGCTCGCGGTGGTCCGCGGCGTGGGCTACCCGAAGCCGGACCGCAGCCACTTCCGGTCGATGGACATCTGGCACACCGCGCAGCCGGACCGGCCCGGTAACACCGGCTGGCTCGGCCGCTGGCTCGACCACGCCGGTGCCGACCCCCGGCTGGCCGTCTCGTTCGAGTCGGCGCTGCCCCCGCTGCTCGCCGGCGAGCGCGGCGCGGGCGCGTCGGTGCCGGTGGGCGAGCAGCGGACGGCCGCCGGGTTGCCCGCGTCCACGCTTGCCGCGCTCGGGGTCGCCGCGCCGGGGGAATCACCGGCCCGGGCCCGCGCGGCGGCGTGCTTCACGGACCTGCGCTCGGTCGACGAGATGATCCGCGCGGTCCGCGAGGCGCCGGACGGCGGCGGGCCGGACGACGACGGCGAGACCGCCCCGGCCACCGCCACCGGCGGCGCCCGAGCCTCGCTGGAGGCGCAGCTCGACCTGGTCGCGCAGTGCGTGGAGGCGGGGGTGTCGACCCGGGTCTTCTCCGTCTCCCTCGGCGGGTTCGACACGCACGCCGACGAGAAGCAGCTCCAGCAGGTGCTGCTCGGCATGCTGGACACGGCACTGAGCCGCTTCCACACCCGGATGGCGGGCTCCGAGGCCGGCCGCAAGGTGGTCACGGCGGTCTACTCGGAGTTCGGGCGCCGGGTCGCCGCCAACGGCTCGGACGGCACCGACCACGGCACCGCCTCGAACATGCTGCTGCTCGGAGCGCCGGTGCGCGGCGGCCTGTACGGGGAGCCGCCCAGCCTCACCGACCTCGACGACGGCGACCTGAAGTTCCACACCGACTTCCGCGACGTCTACGCGACGCTGCTCACCGACGTCCTCGACACCGACCCGGGAGCGGTCCTCGCCGGCTGGAAGGGCCACCTCACCGGAGTGCTCTGAGTCCTCGCGGAGTTGTGGCGCTCCAGTACGGTGCGGGCACCATCCTGAAAGGACACCCGCCACCGATGCGCCGGACCTTGCCGATCCTCGCCGCCCTCACCCTCCTCGGCCTCCCCACCGGATGCGGACCCGGACCCACCGCCACGAGCGCCGGCGCCCCGTCCACCGGGGCGACGGGCATCGACGCGTCCACCGGCACGCAGACCCCGGACGCTCCGGCGTCGCCCACGACCGGCGACGAGTCATCGGCCGACCCGGCGACGCAGCCGACGACCACCGCGGCGAAACCGGCAGCCCCGCCGGCGCCCAAGGCCCCGAAGGTCCCCGCCCTGACCTGCGCCCAGCTCTCCGGCGCCGACCTGGGCAGCCCGACGGCCCCGTTCTACGACCACACCGACCACATCCCGCTCACCGACGGCGTCTGGAACGGCGAGGACGGCACCGGCGTCGAGTTGCGCAAGCCGTGCGCCGTCGGCGACCTGGACGGCGACAAGGCCGCCGACGCCGCTCGCGCGGTGCTCGTCCGCACCGGCGGGACCGGCCAGTTCTGGAGCCTCGTCTTCTGGGGCAACACCGGCGGAAAGCCGGCGTACCGCGCCGTGGTGGACCTGGGCGACCGCACCCCGGTCACCTCGGTCGCCGTCGCCGGGCAGAAGGCGACAGTGGTCTGGCTGACCCGCTCCGCCGACGCGAGCATGGCCGAGCTGAACGTCCGGAGGACCACCGTCTACAAGCTGACCGGAAGCACGGTCACCGAGGTGAGCCACGCCGACGCGCCGTACACCCCCTGACGCGACGGTGTCACCTATCCGTCGCGGTCGATCCGGTGATCCGTCCCGCGTGCGATCGTGGGCGTCGACGACGAGGATCACCGGGGGGCGCCAGGTGCGAGGATCGACATGGCGGAAGCGCCTCGGCGCGACTGTGGCACTCCTCCTGCTCACCGGTTGGGGCGCCCCCGCCGCCGCGGCTCCGCCCGACGGTCCGCGCGCCTCCGGGATCCGGTCCGAGCGGGTGGTGCCGACGTCGGCGACGACCCGGTCCACCGGCGGGTCGGGCGTCGCCGCTCTGGCGGCCTCGTGGTCGACCGGCCAGGTGGCGCCGGGCGACATCCAGGGCTGGGTGTGGAACAACGCCAACCCGCTCACCGTCGCCTACCAGGTGGGCTTCTCCCCCACCGGCGCGAGCGCCGCCCTGCCCTGCCAGTTCGAGGTGACCCGCCGCTGGTACTCGCAACAGCCGGGCGGGGAGCGACGCTTCCACTTCCAGATCCGCAACGGCGGCGCCGTCACCTGCGCGGCCACCGTCCTGCTCTCCGCGCAACCGTCCACGTACGACTGGACCGTCGCCCCGCTCGCGCCCGGCGCCAGCGGCAACTACCGCTGGGTCGAGCAGGTGTCGCCGACCGTCTCGTACCTGCTCGGGTTGAGCCCGACCGGCGCGAGCGGATCGGCCGCGTGCCAGCTCGAGATCACCCGCACCTGGTACCTCCAGGAGGCCGGCGCGGTCCGCAAGTTCGCCTTCGTGCTCCGCAACGTCGGCTCGGTTACCTGCGGCGCGCAGGTCCGCCTAGCGCAACTGTCCGTGCCGACCACCTGGTACGTCGGCACCCTCGCCCCGGCCGCCTCCTCCACCTGGACCTGGAACAACGCCAACCCGCTCACCGCCACGCACCTGCTCGGTCTGTCCCCCTGGGGCGCGCAGCTCACCGACCCGTGCCAGATGGAGATCACCCGCAGTTGGTACGTCCAACGGATCAACCCCGACGGCACCGCCCAACGCCAGCTCGCCCTGACCGTGACCAACGTCGGCGCGATCGGCTGCACCGCCACCGTCTTCCTCACCCCGCTGACCACCTGACCGGCGGCGCGGCGGTCACCGCCCGCGCCGCCGGGTGACCGGGACCGGGCCCGGCACGAAGGCCCGCTCGGCGTCCGGTCGCAGGCGGTACGGCACCGTGGCGTCCACCCAGGACCGCCCGGCGGGTCCCCGCTCCGCCCGCCAGGCGTCGCTCTGCGACGGGTCCATCGGCAGCGGCGGGAAGTCGGCGAAGGTGCCGCAGTCGGCACCCAGGTTGGACCGGGTGGACATCGCCCACAACACGTCCTCGGCGCAGCGCACGTCCACGTCGTCGTCGGTGAACACGACGAGCTTGGCGAACGGGTGGGCGTCGAACACCTCCCGGGCCAGCCGGCCCGGCGCGGCGTCGTCCCCCGGTGAGCGCTTGCGCAGGCCGGCCACGAGCGTGAGCATGCCACCCCCGGCCGGACTGAGGTGCAGGTCCCGGACCAGGTCCCAGTAGCGCCCCCGGCCGGCGAGCTGCACCGACAGCGCGCCGGCCAGGCCGAGGATCACCGATTGTTCCCGGCCCGGCCCGACGACCGCCTGGAACACCGCGCCGGGCCGCACGGTCATCCCGGTCACCGTGACCACCGGCAGGCCGGACTGCGCCCGGCCGTGGTAGCCGAGGAACTCCGGCAGCGAGCCGGCCACCCGGCCGTCGAGCGTCTCGTCGGCGGTGGTCCCGTCGAGGTGACCCTCCAGCACGATCTCCGCGCCGGCGAGCACCGGCACCGGCTGGGTCACCGCGTCCGCGAGGCCCAACGGCGCGCCGGCCAGCGCGCCGGCCAGCGCGAGCTTGTCGACACCGGCGGGCAGGAACCGGGCGTTGACCGCCGAGGCGATCATGGCCGCCGGAGCGATGCCGATGTTGATCGACACCGGCAGGCGGCGGCCTCCACGGCGCGCCTGCTCGTACAGGCGGCCCAGGGTGCGGCCGGGCACCGTCCACAGCGTCAGCCGCTCGCGGTCGAGCACCAACATCCGGTGTACGGAGAACGCGGTCTCGCCGCCGTCGCGGGCCAGCACCGCGCCGGTGGTCAGGTAGGCGCCGGCGTCCCGGGGCGTCGCCCGCAGCGCCGGCAGCGAGGTGAGGTCGACCGGCCGGTGGTCCGCCGACCGGGTCCCGGCCAGCGGCGCCCGGGTGGCGCCGAGCAGCCGGCGTACCGCCCGGCGGGTCACCCGGGTCGGGTAGCCGGGCAGCCAGCGGCGGACCCGGTCCCCGTCGCCGTAGAGGCCGAGCAGCACCGGCAGCCCGTCCGGGCCGGCCGACCGGTAGTGGACCACGTCCTCCTCGACGGCGCGGGGCGTGGCCGGCACCCCGGCGTACCGGCGGGCGTAGTCGGCGGCCACCGCGTCGAGCGGCAGGTGGCGGCGTTCGTGGTAGCGGCCCGGCTCGACGCCCCGCACCTCGGCCACGGCCGCGCGCAGGCAGAGCGCGGGCGCGGTCACCGGGTCCCCGCGCCGAGCGCGTCGTGTTCCAGGGACCCGTTGACGAAGCGCATGGCCGGCGCGAACAGGTTCGGGTGCGCCTGGCGCAGGTCGGTGACGATGCGGTCGTACGGCAGGTCGCTGAACTCGCCGTGCACGCGCAGGAACTCCATGTGCCGGCGGCCGTCCATGTCGTACGGGTGGTACAGGCTGTCGGTGCGCCCGTCGAACTCGAGTTCACCGATCCGGTACAGCCGGCACAGCCGACGGCTGAACACCGGCGTGGCCTTGATCCAGCGGCCGTCCAGGTGCACCAGCGTGTAGCAGTGGTGGCGGAAGACGTCGCCGCCCATCAACTCGCGCAGCCGGTCGGAGGTGAGGTGGTTGCGCACGTCCGCGAGGACCAGCCGGCTCGGCACGCCGATGGCGCGCAGCGCGGCGGCGTACAGCACCGACTTGTGGATGCACAGGCCGGTGCCGGCGCGGGCGACGGTGCTGGCCCGCAACCCGTCCCGGCTCATGTCGGCGGCGTAGACCTCGTAGCGGACCGAGTCGCGGATGGCGTAGTAGAGCGCGACGGCCCGCGCGGTGAGGTCCGGGCCGGGCGGGGCGTGCCGGGTCACGAAGTCTGCCACCTCGGCCGATTCGTGGTCCAGGAACCAGGTCGCGGCGAGGTCCGCCGCGCTCGGCGGGACGGTGCCCGTCGGCACCTCGGGCACGGACGCGGCCGGGTCCGGCCGGGCGGGGCTCACCGGGCCACCGTGGCGGTGACGTAGCGGACCGGAACCGGGATGGTCAGCGGGCCCACCCCCGGGCGCATCGCGTCGAGCGCCGTGATCAGGCGCTCGCGCAGCTCGGCGCTCTCGCGTACCGGCAGGTGCTGCCAGAGCAGCCGCATGCCCTGCGTGTGTGACCAGTCCACCCAGGCGGTGCCGGAGGCGGCGGTCATGGCCACGTCCTCGTCCGCCACGTCGACCTCGGCGAAACCGGCCCCGCGCAGCGTCCGCACCAGGTCGGCGGGGTCGGCCAACCAACTGTTGAACCGGCGGGACAGCTCCGCCGGCTGCCACTCCGGCGGCAGGTTGCGCAGCAGTTCCCGCGGGATCAGCTCGGTGAAGACCGGGGGCAGGAACGGGAACGTGTCGGCGGTGAAGACCGGGCTGGTGAAGCCGAGCCGGCCGCCGTCGGCGAGCAGCCCCGCGTAGCGGGCCAGCGCGGCGGGCGCGTCGGGGAAGAAGATGACGCTGTAGCTGCCGGTGACCACGTCGTACGAGCGGGCCGGCAGGTCCGGGTGCTCGCCGTCCATCACCCGGGCCTCGACCGTGGTCAGGCCCGCGCGGCGGGCCGCCTCGCGGGCCTCGGCGACCATCGCCTCGGCGATGTCGACACCCAGCACCCGGCCGGTCGGCCCGACCCGTTCGGCGGCCGGGAAGAGGCAGGCGCCCCGTCCGCAGCCGACGTCGAGGACGCGTTCCCCGGGCCGTGGCGCCACCCGTTCCACCAGCCGGCGCCCCATCGGCGTGAAGAACTCCACGCCCATCCGGTCGTAGCTGGCGGCGGCCTGGTTGAACGCCTGCGTCACGGCCGTCTTGTACGTCGCGGTATCCACGTCAACTCCCGGGTCGTGGGTGGGCGGGCGGCTGGCGTCCGCCCGGGGTCCGACCCTGCCCCGGCCCGGTGGAGCCGGGTTCGAGGCCCACCGGAGCGACGGGCGCCGCCCGGCGGCTCCAGCGGAGCTGTGCGCGGACTCGAGCGGGACCGCCCACGATCGATCCGCTGACGACGGCGAGAGAAGGGGTGCAGCATGTCGGGACCGGCACGCATCGCGGCGGGCGACCCACGGTACGAGGACTTCGTGGTCCGGGGCGACAACGCCCGCTTCCCCCCTCGACCGGACGCGTTCGTCCTGGCCCGCTCGACCGAGGACGTCGTCCGGACGGTGCAGGAGGCGGTCCGCGCCGGGCAGCGCATCGCGGTCCGCAGCGGCGGCCACTGCTACGAGGACTTCGTGTCCGACCCGACGGTGCGGGTGGTGATCGACCTGGCCGCCATGGACAGGGTCGGGTTCGACGCGGAGCGGCAGGCCTTCGCGGTCGAGCCGGGTGTCCGGCTGATGGACCTGTACCGGGCGCTCTACCTCGGTTGGGGCGTCACCGTCCCCGGCGGGGCGAGCGAGCTGGTCGGCATCGGCGGCCACCTGCTCGGCGGCGGGTACGGCCCGCTGTCCCGACGCTTCGGCGCCTGCTCCGACCACCTGTACGCGGTCGAGGTCGTGGTGGTCGACGCGGACGGCCGGGCCCGGGCGGTGGTGGCCACCCGCGACCCGGCGGACCCGAACCACGACCTGTGGTGGGCGCACACCGGCGCGGGCGGCGGCAACTTCGGCGTGGTGACCCGCTACTGGCTGCGCAGTCCGGGCGCCGAGGGCGGGCCGGGCGACCTGCTGCCCCGGCCACCGGCGTCGGTGCTGGCGTCGAGCACCGTGTTCCCGCGCGAGGGGTTGACCCGGGAGGCGCTGCGGGCGCTGGTCGGTGGCCATGGCCGCTGGCACGAGCGCAACAGCGCTCCCGACTCGCCGTACGCCGGGTTGTTCAGCGGGCTGGTGCTGTTCGCGGTGGCGCCCCAGGACGACCCGGGCATCGGGGCGATCCTGTTCAACCACCTCGACGGCACCGGCGCGGACGCCGAGGAGCTGCTGGCCCGCGCGGTGCGGGAGATGACCGGGGACGTCGACGCGCCCCGCTACGACATGCCGGTGGAGCGGGCGCCGTGGCTGTCCACGATGGTGAAGCTGGCCCGGGCGCAGGACGGCGAGTCCGGCCGACACAAGATCAAGTCGGCGTACCTGCGGCGCGGCTACACCGACGCCCAGATCGACACCATCCACGACCACCTGTGGGGTGACGGCCACGCCTTCTCCAGCGCGACGATCTCGCTCCAGTCGTACGGCTGCGCGGCCAACGCCGTCGCACCGGACGCCACCGCGACCGCCCAGCGCGACTCGGTCCTGCGGGCGCTCTACCTGACGTCCTGGGCGGACCCGTCGACCGACGAGGCGAACCTCGACTGGACCCGCCGGCTGTACCGGGACGTGTACGCGGCCACCGGCGGCGTCCCGCTGCCCGACGACCGCAACGACGGCTGCTACATCAACTTCCCCGACGTCGACATGGCCGACCCGCGGTGGAACGCCTCCGGGACGCCCTGGCAGTACCTCTACTTCAAGGACAACCACCCGCGCCTGCAACAGATCAAGAAGCGGTGGGATCCGCTCACCGTCTTCAGCCACGCCCTGTCCGTTCAGTGAACCGGGCCGAGGAAAGGAATCCGTCCACGATGACCGACACCATGGTCAAGCCCGAGACGAAGGACCCGAAGCGCATCCGGCTCCAGGAGGCGGTCGACAAGCTGGTGACCGTCGGTGCGGCCGGCGCCCAGTTCCGGGTCACCAGCGGCGACGAGACGTTCACCGTGCGCGCCGGCGTCCGCGAGTTCGGCAACGACGACCCGGTGCCCACCGACGGCAAGTTCCGGATCGCCTGCATCACCAAGGTCTTCGTCGCCACGGTGCTGCTCCAGCTCGTCGCCGAGGGCCGGATCGACCTCGACAAGCCGATCGGGGAGTACCTGCCGGGGCTGCTGCCGCAGGGCGGGGAGGTGGCGGTCCGCAACCTGCTCCAGCACACCAGCGGGCTGTACAACCACGCCGACGCGTTCCAGCGCCCCGGTGACCGCTTCGAGCGGGACCGCTACAAGCACTTCGCCCCCGAGGACCTGGTGAAGATCGCCGCGGACAAGCCGTTGAACTTCACCCCGGGCAGCACGTTCGAGTACTCGAACACCAACTACATCGTCCTCGGCCTGCTGATCAAGGCGGTCACCGGCCGCAGCTACGCCGAGGAGATCCGGACCCGGATCATCGAGCCGCTCGGACTGCGCGACACCGTGCTGCCCGGCGACGACCCGCACATCCCGGGCAGCCACGCCCGGGGCTACATGAAGATCAAGGGCAGGTCGGTCGACGTCACCGAGATGAACCCGTCCGAGGCGTGCTCGGCCGGCGAGATGATCTCGACGACCAAGGACCTCGACACGTTCCTGGTCGCGCTGGTCACCGGCAAGCTGCTCAAGCCGGAGCAGCTCGAGCAGATGAAGACGACCGTGCCGCCGGAGTGGGTGACGCTGCCCATGTCCAACGGCTACGGCCTCGGCTTCATGCCCCTGGTCACCGAGCGCGGCCTCAGCCTCTGGGGCCACGGCGGCGGCATCCCCGGCTACGCCACGTTCATCGGCGCCACGCTGGACGGCCGGCAGCGGCTGGAGTCGTCGATCACGCTGGACATCGACCCCGACGACTTCTCCGGCGTCTTCGAGGACGCGGTGGTGGACGCCATCAACGCCGCCGCCGACTGCCTCTGACCGTACCCCCGCCGGCGGCGGGCGGCGCCCGGACCGGGCCGCCCGCCGCCGGCACGTCACCGACCCCGGACGACACCGGCCGCGTCCGGGCGCCGGCGCACCGACGGCCGGACCAGCACGCAGAGGAGCAGGGCATGGATCTGCTGTACGTGACCGAGGCGACCGCGACCGGCGACGGGCGGGAGGGCAGCGTCCGCACCGACGACGGGGTGCTCACCGCGACGCTCTCGGCGCCGCCGGCGCTGGGCGGGACCGGCGGGACCGGCACCAACCCGGAACAGCTCTTCGCCGCCGGGTACGCGGCCTGCTTCCACAGCGCGCTGCGCTGGATCGCCCGGCAGGACGGCGTCGACCTGACCGGATCGGCGGTCACCGCCCGGGTCGCCCTCGGCAGCGTCGCCGACGCGCTGCGCCTGGCCGTGGAGCTGCGCGCGGAGCTGCCCGGACTGCCGCCGGAGCAGGCCGAGGCGTTGGTCCGGCGGGCGCACGCGACCTGCCCCTACTCGGCCGCGCTGCGCGGCGACGTGGTGGTGCTGGCCCGGGTCGCCGCGCCGGCCGAGGCGACGCGCTGAGCGTGCCGCGGCCTACCCGGCGGCAGCCGGTCCCGAGCCGACCGGACCGGGCCCACCCGTGCGCTCGGCGACCACCACCGCGATGCCGTCCAGCACCCGCCGCAGCCCGAACTCGAACGCGTACTCCGGGCCGTACGCCGCGCCGTGCGCCGCCCCGGCCGCGGAGCCGACCCGGGCCGCGGTCGGGTAGCTGCCGGAGTTCATGAACTTCTCCAGCCACGGGCCGTGGGTCTGCCACCACTGGCCGTCGGTCATCCCGGTCTCGCGCTCCAGCTCCGCGCCGTCGTAGCCGGCCCGGGCGATGCTCTTGACGTGCCCCAGGACCAGGGTGAGCACGGCGTCCATCTCCACGTCGTCGAGCCCCACGCCGGCCACCGCGCTCAGCTCGTAGTCGTACTTGGCGAGCATGTGGGGGCCGAGCACCGGCCGGCTGGTCTCGGCGCGCAGCAGCCACGGGTGGGCGCGGTAGAGCGCCAGGTTGTCCCGGGCGATCCGGTCCAGCCGGCCGCGCCACCCGCCCGGCACGTCGGCCGGGCGGGGCATGTCGCCGTAGACGGTGTCGACCATGACGTCGAGCAGCTCCGACTTGCCGGGCACGTAGGTGTAGACCGACATGGTGCCGGCGCCCAGCGCCTCGCTGACCCGCCGCATGGTGAGCGCGTCGATGCCCTCCGCGTCGGCGATCTCGACGGCCGCCCGCACGATCCGCTCGACGCTGAGCCCCGGGCCCGTCCCCCGGCTGGTGGGCTCCCGGGTGCGCCAGAGGATGGCCAGGCTGCGTGCGGGGTCGGCCTTGCCCCTGCGCTCCTTCGTCATAGTGACCCCATCCTACCGGGCGCATACCGTATCGCGTACGGGCCGGCCGGGCGACGAACGCCGGCCGGCCCGTACGCACCGGTCAGGCCGGCCGGAACGCGTCGGCGTGGTCGCTCGCCCAGCGGGCGAACGGCGTCCCCGGCCGCCCGGTGAGCTTCTCCACCGTCGGCGACACCACCGGCGGCCGGTCCACCGAGTCGGCGAGGTAGCCCAGCACCATGTCGACCACCACCTCCGGCATGAACGCGGTCAGCTCCGCGCGCGCCGCCGCCGGGCTCACCTCCTCGAAGCGGATCGGTCGCCCGGTCGCGGCCGCGAGCTGCGCCACCTGGGTGCGCTGGTCCAACGCCTCCGGCCCGGTCAGGTCGTACACCTGACCGGCGTGACCGTCGGTGGTCAGCGCGAGCGCCACCACCGCCGCGATGTCCACCTCGTGGATCAACGCGCGCCGGGCCTGCGGGTACGGGCCCCGGACCACGCCCTCGGTCCGGATCGAGTGCCCCCACTTCCACAGCAGGTTGGTGGCGAACTCGTCCGGCCGCACGAACGTCCAGTCCACGCCGCTCTCCTCCACCGCCCGCTCCACCGTGCGGTGGTAGACGCCGCTGAAGTTGCCGGCGTCGGCCGCGGAGGTCGACGAGAGCACCACCACGTGCTCCACGCCCGCCTCGGCCGCCCGGCGGGCCACCTCCGCCGCGGTGTCCGGCACCGGGAACAGGTACATCCGCCGGACCCCGCGCAACGCGTCGGTGAGGCCGGCCGGCTCGGCCAGGTCACCCCGGACCACCTCCACCCCGTCCGGAAACACGGCCCGGTCCGGCTCGCGGGTCATCGCCCGCACCGCGTGCCCCTCGGCCAGCAACTCCGTGAGCACGTGCCGGCCCACATGGCCGGTCGCCCCGGTCACCAGGATCGTCATCGCCTCCACCCGTCCCTTCCCTCGGCGGGCCGCGCCCGCGATGCCAGGAGCATCACGACCTGCCCTTGAGGGGTCCTTGAGGGCAGGTCGCGAGGGTGGACACGTCAAGCCGTCCGGCCCCGAGGAGTGCCACATGTCCCTGACCGAGAACGCCGACCGGACCGTCACCGACGAGCGGACCCTGGCCGAGAACAAGGAACGCTGCCTCCAGATGGTGGCGGCCTGGAACCGGTGGGAGCTCAACGGCATCATCGAGCACTGGGCGCCGGACGTCGTCCACTACTCCGAGGACGCGGTCGTCGACACCGACGAGATGATCCGCCGCATGGAGGGCGGCCTCCAGGCGTTCCCCGACCTGCACCTGGACGTGAAGAGCATCCTCGCCGAGGACGACCGGGTCGCGCTGCGGATCACCATCACCGCCACGCAGAAGGGCCAGTTCGGCGACCTGCCGCCGACGAACAAGAAGGTCACCTGGCACATCGTGGAGGAGCTGCGGTTCGTCGACGGCAAGGTGGTGGAGCACTGGGACGTGATGAACTACCTGCCGATGCTCAAGGAGCTCGGCAAGGTCCCGGCGGACGTCTGAGCATGGACGTGGACACGGGCCGCGAGGCCCCGCCGGGAACGGCGAACCGTCGGGTCGTGATGACCACCGTGGGTGAGCCGGAACAGCTCCGGCTGGAGACCACCGCACGACCGGCCGCCCGACGCGGCCGGGTGGTCGTCCGGGTGGAGGCCGCCGGCATCTCCTTCGCCGAGGTGCAGACGCTGCGCGGGCTGCACCCGTTCCCGCCGAAACCGCCGTGCGTGCCCGGCTACGACCTCGTCGGGCACATCGTCGAGGTCGGGCCGGGCGTCACCGGCTGGCACGTCGGCGACCGGGTGGTGTCGATGCCCCGCACCGGGGCCTGGCAGGAGTACGCCGAGGTGAGCGCCGCCTCACTGGCGCGCGTACCGGTGGAACTGGACGCCGGCGAGGCGGTGGCGCTGGTCTGCAACGGCGTCACCGCCTGGCAGATGCTGCACCGCTCCGCCCGGGTCCGCCCCGGCGCGACGGTGCTGGTGCACGGCGCCGGCGGCGGGGTGGGCACGCTGCTCACCCAGCTCGCCGTGCGGCACGGCGTCCGGGTGATCGGCACCGCGTCGCCCGCCAAGCACGACGCGGTGCGGGCGCTCGGCGCGGACCCGCTGGACTATCGCGGGGACGTGGCCGGCGAGGTGCGGCGACTGGCCTCCCGGGGCGTGGACGCCGTCTTCGACCACATCGGCGGCACCGGCCTCGACGTCGGCTGGTCGCTGCTCGCGCCCGGCGGGACGCTGGTCTCCTACGACTCGTCGGTGGCCGGCTACCCGCCGGGACAGTGGTTCCGGCCGCACCTGCCGGCGCTGCGCCGGGTGATCGGATGGAACCTGGCCGGGCTGGTCGGCGCGACCCGCGGCCGGCGGGCGCGCACGTACTACGTCAAGCCCGGACCGCGCTTCCGCGACGACCTGGCCAGCCTGTTCACGCTGGTCCGCGACGGCGTGCTGCGACCCACGGTGGCCCGCCGGTACCCGCTCGAGGAGGCCGGCAGCGCGGTGCGGGAACTGATCGACGGCGGCGTGGTCGGCAAGCTGGTCCTGCTGCCGTGACGGCCACGCCGGGAGCGCGCGGGTTCCGCGCGCTCCCCGCCGGCCGGCGGGACCGAGGGAGAGGGCTGGCGTGACGGACGCGATCCGCATCGGACTGATCGGCTGCTCGTCCATCGCGGCCCGCCGGTTCGTGCCGGCGCTGGCCGGCTCGACGGCCCGGTTGACCGCGGTCGCCGCACGCGACCCGGCCCGCGCGGCGGCGTTCGCCGCCCGGTTCGGCGCGGCGGCGACCACCGGCTACCGCGAGCTGCTGGCGCGCGACGACGTGGACGCGGTCTACGTCTCGGTGCCGACCGGCCGGCACGCGGCCGAGACGACGGCCGCGCTGGCCGCCGGCCGGCACGTCCTGGTGGAGAAGCCGCTGGCCGTGGACGCCGCCGAGGGCGCGGCGGTGCTGGCGGCGGCCCGGCGGGCCGGTCGGGTGGTGATGGAGAACCGGATGTTCGTCCACCACGGACAGCACCGGGTCGCGGCCGAACTGCTCGCCGACGGGGCGATCGGCGACCTGCGGGTGCTCGGCGCGGCGATGGCGGTGCCACCGCTGCCGGCCGGCGACATCCGGCACCGGTCCGACCTCGGCGGCGGCGCGCTGCTCGACGTGGGCTACTACCCGGCGCACGCCGCGCTGCTGCACCTGCGCGCCCCGCTGGAGGTGGTCGGCGCCACGCGGCGCACCGACCCACGCTACGACGTGGAGGTGGGCGGCGCGGCGCTGCTGCGGGACGCGGCCGGCGTCGACGCGCACCTGACGTACGGCTTCACGCACGCCTACCGCTCCCGCTACGAGTTGTGGGGCGAACGGGGCCGGCTGGTGCTGGAGCGGGCGTTCACCCCGGCGGCCGGCTGGCAGCCGGTGCTGCGGCTGCACCGGCAGGACCGGGTGGAGCTACGCACGCTGCCCGCGGAGGACCACTTCCGGGGCGCCCTGGACGCCTTCCTGGCCGCCGTGCGCGGCGACGCGGAATCGGCCGCGCACGGCGCGCGGACCCTCGCCGGGCTCGCCCTGCTGGACGCGATCCGCGCCGCCGGCCGGCGGGCCGGACCGCAGCGCTGAGCGCCGACGCTCCGGCGGTGGCCGGCCGGGGCGGGACCCCGCCGGCCGGCCACCGGTCCGCGGCTCAGTCCTTCGCCAGATCCAGCAGCGCGTCGGCCGGCTCCGGGCCGGGCGGGCCCGCCGGCCACCACTGGCCCGACCGCCTGCGGAACGGATACCAGCGACCGTCGCGTCCGTAGCGCACCTGCACGTCCCGGCCCACGGTCCAGCGGTTACGCCAGTTCTTCACCTCCGGCGTGGCGCCACCGATGCCCGCGGCCTCGCGCAGCGCCTCGGTGGCCCGGGACACCAGTTCCTTCGGCGGGCCGAACACCGCGTCGACCACGTCCAGGCCGGCGGCGCCGGCGTACTCCCACGCCTTGATCGCCCGGGGCAGGTCGTCGGCCCGGCCGCTGGCCTCGCCGAGGCGGCGCGCGGCCCGCGAGCGCGGCATCCGCGACGCCAGTCGCACCGCGTCCTGCCAGGCGTCGGGCTCGGGGGCGAGCACCTCGGCCGCGGTCGCGGTGAGCAGGTCCCGGGCCCGGGACGCGGCGTCCGCGGCGAGCACCCCCAGCGCCTCGGCGTCCAGGCCGGGCGCGTCGTGCGCGGCCAGCAGCGGCGTGAGCGCCATCGGCTCACCGCGCACCGACGGCGGCGGCCCGGGCAGCTCGGCCGGGACGGCCGCGTACGCCTCCTCGGCCCGGTCGCCGACGGCGTCCTCCTCCTCGGCCGCGGCGGCGCGGCCGGTGTTGCGCGCGCGCAGCTCCTCGATCAGCTCCGGCTCGGCCCGCCCGCGCATCAGCAGCAGCACGAACGGGTCCCGGTCGAGCAGCCAGGACGCCTGGTAGGACAGGGCGGCGGCGTGCCGGCAGGGATGGTCCCAGGACGGGCAGTCGCACGCCGGCTCCAGGTCGCCGTAGCCGGGCAGCAACCGCACCCCGGCGTCGTCGGCGGTCTGCACCAGGTCGTGCGGCATGTCCCGGTCGAGCAGCGCGGCGATGTGCCCGGCCTTGGCGGCCACCTTGTCCAGCAGGCGGTCCCACTCCGCGTCGGAGAGCGTCCCGATCCGGACCACGGTGTCGTGCGGGGTGTACTGGTCGCCGTCGTGCACCGGCGCGGAGATCCGCCCGGGGCTCACCGTGATCGAGCCGACCTGGCCGGCGAACGCGTACCGCCGGCCCTTCTTGAGCTGTTCCGGGTCGAGCGCGGTGTGCTCCATCGACTCGATCCAGGCGTTGCCCCACCAGGTGTCGGCGAACTTCTTGCCGATCCGCCGGCCCGGCCCGAACGCCGGGAAACTGCGGGCCCGCCCGTCGTCCTCGACCGGTTCGGCCGCCTCGTCGTCCGCCTCGTCGTCGAACTCGAAGTCGAAGTCCACGTCGCTCATCCCTCCTCACGAAGCTGCACGAGCCGGAACAGCTCGGCGTCGGACAGTTCGGTCAGGGCGGTCTCGCCGCCGCTGAGCACGGCGTCGGCCAGCTCCCGCTTGGACTCCAGCAGCGCGGCGATCCGGTCCTCCAGGGTGCCCTGGGCGATCAGCCGGTGCACCTGCACCGGCTTGGTCTGGCCGATCCGGTACGCCCGGTCGGTGGCCTGCTCCTCCACCGCCGGGTTCCACCACCTGTCGTAGTGGATGACGTGGTCGGCGCGGGTCAGGTTGAGGCCGGTGCCGGCCGCCTTGAGCGACAGCAGGAACACCGGCACCGCGCCGGCCTGGAACCGGCGGACCATCTCCTCGCGCTGCGGCACCGGCGTGCCGCCGTGCAGCAGTTGCGCCGGCACGCCCCGCTCGGCCAGGTGCCGCTCCAGCAGCCGGGCCATCTGCACGTACTGGGTGAAGACCAGGGCGCCGCCGTCCTCGGCGAGGATGGTCTCCAGCAGGTCGTCGAGGCGCTGCAACTTCTCCGAACGGCCGGAGAGCTTGCCGTGCGGCTCCTTGAGGTAGTGCGCCGGGTGGTTGCACACCTGCTTCAGGCCGACGAGGAGCTTCAGCACCAGACCGCGCCGGGCGATGCTGGTCGGGCTGGTGCGGATCTCACCCATCACCTCGTCGACGACCCGCCGGTAGAGCGTCGCCTGCTCGTCGGTGAGCGAGATCAGGTGGTCGGTGACCGTCTTCGGCGGCAGCTCCGGCGCGATGCCCGGGTCGGACTTGCGGCGGCGCAGCAGGAAGGGCCGGACCAGGCGGGCGAGCCGGTCCACGCCCGATGTGTCCCGGTCCACCTCGATCGGCCGGGCCCACCGGGCCCGGAACGTGCCGACCTTGTCCAGCAGCCCGGGCGTGGTCCAGTCGAGGATGGTCCACAGCTCGGAGAGGTTGTTCTCCACCGGCGTGCCGGTGAGCGCGAGTCGGGCGCCGGCCGGGATCTCGCGCAACGCCTTCGCGGTGCCGCTGAGCCGGTTCTTGACGTACTGCGCCTCGTCCGCCACCACCATCCCCCACCGCTGCCCCCCCAGCACCGCGGCGTCCAGGCGCATGGTGCCGTAGCTGGTCAGCACGAACCCGTCGGCGAGTCCGTCGAGCGAGCGGGCGGCCCCGTGGAACCGGCGGACCGGCACGTCCGGGGCGAACCGCCGGATCTCGCGTTCCCAGTTGCCCAGCACCGAGGCCGGGCAGACCACGAGCGTCGGCCCGGCGAGCGCCGGATCGGCACGGCGGCGCAGGTGCAGCGAGATGACCGTGATCGTCTTGCCCAGACCCATGTCGTCGGCGAGGCAGCCGCCGAAGCCGAGCGAGGTCATCCGGTCCAGCCAGCGCAGCCCGCGCAACTGGTACTCGCGCAGCGTGCCGTCCAGCCCGGTCGGCGGGGCCAGCGGCTCGGGGCCGCCGTCCGGCTCGGCGATCCGCTCGCGCAGCGCGCCGAGCCAGCCGTCGGCCACCACCTCGACGCGCTCGTCGTCCACCTCCGTGCTGGCGATCAGCGTCGCGGCCAGCGCGTCGTACGCCTTGAGCGGGCGGAGCTGCCGCTCCCGGGCCTTGCGCGCCAGCTCCGGCTCGACCGCCACCCACTGCCCGCGCAGCGCGACGATGGGCCGGGACTTGGCGACCAGGTCCATCTCCGCGTCGGTGAGCGCCTCACCGGCGAACGTGAGCTGCCAGCTCTGCGGCAGCAGCGCCGCCGAGCGGAAGAAACCGGCCGGATCCGCCGGCTGTTCCGGTGGCGAGCCGATCAGAACGCGGGCGTTGAGCTCGCGGGAGATCTGCGGCGGCCACTCGACGTCGATGCCGGCCCCGGCGAGCCGCCGCTCGGCGCCGCCGAGGAGGTCGATCAGGTCCTCGTCGAGCAACTCCAGCTCGACCGGGGCGGCCTCGTCGAGCAGCCGCCCCAGCGGCTGCCACACCGTCGCGGCCCGGCGCACCGCGAGCATGGCCTCGAACGTCGCCTGCTCGCCGAGCCCGTGCTCGTCGCCCTCCCACAGCGCCGCCGCGTCGCTGACCAGGGTCGGGTCGGCGAGGCTGCGCATGCGGACCACGGCGGTGAGACCGGTGGTCTCGAAGTCGCCCCGCCCCTCCAGCCGCAACGCCACCCGCAACCCGGTGTCCACGCCGGCGGAGACCTCCTGCGCCCACTCGCGCAGCTCCTCCACCGGCTCCGGGTCCAGGCCGGTGAACCGGTCGTCGCCGGTCAGCCACGGCGCCGCCGGGATGCGCGGCAGCGTGTCGGCCACCGCGTCCAGGAACGCCCGGACCAGGTCCTCGGCGTCGGGCAGCACGATGGTCTCGGCGAACGGGTCGACGGGCACGGCGCGGGCCTCGGCCGGCATCGCCGCGGCGAGCGCGCGGATGCGCTGCACGTCGGCGACGTCGAACGGGCCGACCCGCCAGGCGTCGTGCCCGTCCGGGGTGACGCCGGGCAGCAGCCGGCCGCGCGCGACCAGGTGCAGGCCGGTGACCGCGACGGCCGACCAGAACGCCGCGGCGGGCGTCACGTCCGTCTCGTCGCGCAGCGCGACGAGATGCCGCACCGCGTCGGCGACCGGCATGGCGCAGACCTGCACCTGCCACGCGGCGACCGGCCCGTCGAGGGGCAGGGCCAGCTCCAGCTCGCGGACCTCGCCCAGCTCGTCGAACTCGTCCGGCACCGCGTCGCCGGTCGGGTCGTAGAAGCTCACCGTGCCGGCCCGGGGCGGATCGCCCGGCTCGAAGACGACCGCGAACCGCCCGAGTAGCACCCTGATACCTCCCGATTGTCGACGCGGGCGGCAGCCACCCGCCGGTCGCCCGCCCGTCTAGCGTACAACGTACCGTAGAGTACCCGACGGAGCCGTCCGGCCGGGACGGACGCGGTCGTGCCCGGTCAGTACGGGCCGTGGAAACCGGCCGCCGCGCTGGTCAACCGCGGCAGCTCACCGCGCCGGTCACCGACCAGGGCCAGGCACGCCTCGACGATCTCGTCCGCGCCCGGATGGAACGCCTCCTCCAGCGGCCACGACACCGGCGCCGGGCAGTCCGGCAGCGTCACCCGGCGCACCGGCGCGCGCAACGCCTCCGGCACCGTCTCCGCCACCACGGCGGCCACCTCCGCGGCGAAGCCGTAGCGGGCCCAACTGGTGTCGGCCACCACGAGCCGGCCGGTGCGCGCGACCGACTCGCAGATGATCCGCTCGTCCAACGGCCGGATGCTGCGCACGTCCACCACCTCCACCCCGACCCCCCGGGTCGCCAACTGGTCGGCGGCACGCAACGCCTCGGCCACCATCAGCGAGGCGGCGACCACCGTCACGTCGTCGCCGGCGCGGGCGATCCGGCCCACCCCGAACGGCACCGGCTCCGGCTCCTCCGGCACCGGCCCGGTCATCGGGTAGAGGTTGCGGTTCTCGATCAGCACCACCGGGGTGTCCCCGCGCAGCGCCTGCACCAGCAGGCCCTTCGCGTCCGCCGGCGACGCGGGCGTGGCCACGTACAGGCCGGCGTAGTGGCCGAACGTCGCGTGCGGGCTCTGCGAGTGGGTGGCGCCCTGCCCCCAGCCCCGGCCCACCACGCCCCGGGTCACCACCGGCGCGCCGCCCTGGTCGCCGTACATGTAGCGCCACTTCGCGGCCAGGTTCACCAGCGCGTCCATGGCCAGGAACATGAAGTCCGCCCGGGTGTGCACCACCAGCGGACGCATCCCGTTGGCCGCCGCGCCGATCGCGATGCCGGCGCAGGCGTTCTCCGAGTTCGGCACGTCGACCACCCGCGCCGCGCCGTACCGCTCGAAGGCGGTCTTCGTGGTGCCGAACGTGCCCTTGTGGTCGTCCACCCCCTCCCCCAGCACCAGCACGGTCGGGTCCTCCGCCATGCACTGCACGGTGGCCTCGCTGATCGCCTGCCAGTACGTCAGTTCCCGCATCACGCTCCCCTTCCCCGGCTCAGCGACCGGCGCCGTACGCGCCGTCGACCAACGTGGACACCGGCGGCCAGGCGGCCGCCCGTGCCACCCGGACCGCGTCGCGCACCTCGGCGCGGTACCGCCGCTCCCACTCCCGCACCCAGTCGTCCAGGCCCGGCTGCGTCGGCCGGGCCACCTCGACCGCCCGGCGGATCGGGCACCGCGCCATCCACGCGTCGATCTCCTCCCGGGAGCGGTACCCGTGGTCGTGGTCCCACCCCGGGCCCACGTGCTCGCGCCACCGGTAGGTGTGCAGCTCCAGGAAGGCCGGGCCGGCGCCGGTCCGGCACCGCTGCACGGCGGCGCGGGCGGCGGCCCGCACCGCGTACACGTCGTTGCCGTCGACCGAGCGGGCCCACAGCCCGTACGCGGTGACCCGGTCGGTGATGGTCGACCCGGCCGGCTGCCGCTGGCCCAGCGGCGACGAGATCGAGTAGAGGTTGTTCTCGCAGAGGAACACCACCGGCACCCGGTGCACCTGGGCGAAGTTGACCGCCTCGTGGAACACCCCCTCCTCGGTGGCGCCGTCGCCGAAGAAGGTCAGCGCGACCTGGGGCCGCCCCCGCAGCGCCGCGGACCAGCCGGCGCCCACCGCGACCGAGATCATCTCGCCGAGGATGGCCGCCGAGCCGGCGAACCCGGCCGACCGGTCGACCAGGTGGATCGACCCGCCGCGACCGCGCGCGCAGCCGGACTCCCGGCCGTACAGCTCGGCCACCATGGCCCGCAGGTCACCACCCATGGCGAGGTACGGGGCGTGCGACCGGTGCCCGGTGTAGACCAGGTCGTCCGGCCCGGTCGCGGCGGCGACGCCCACCGCCGTCGCCTCCTGGCCGATCGAGAAGTGGGTGGGGGTCCGCATCTCCTGGTCGTCGCGGTACCGGTCGCAGAGTTCCTCCTCGACGCAGCGGATGCGCACCATGTCCCGGATCAGCGCGGCCTCCGGACCGGCCGGTTCGGGGCCGGTGGGCGCGGCGCCGTCGGCCGGGACGGGCGCCGGCACGGTGTCGGCGGGGGCAGCGGTCATGACTCTCCTCTGTTCGGGTGCCGGAGGCTGTGCAGGCAGGCGACCAGGCTGCGGGCCTGGACGTTGAGGTAGTGGCTGTGGCGCAGCAACGCGTCGAGCTGGCGCACCGTCACCCAGCGGTAGTCGGGGTGCGTCGGCACCCCGCGCGGTCCGACCTCCACCACCAGGTAGCGGTTGCGGGTGTGGAAGAACCGCCCGCCCTCCTCGGAGAGCGTGGCCGCGAACCGCACCCGCTCCGGCGGCGCGTCCAACACCTCGTCGAGGTACGGCGGCCGGGCCCCGGCCGGCAGGTCGAGGTAGTTGTCCGGCTGGCACTGCACGGTCGGGGCCAGCTCCACCACGTCGACGGAACCGGGCTCGGCCCGGGCGTGCACGAGCACGTGCAGCACCCCGCCGACGCGGCGGACCAGGAACGCGACGACACCGGTGCCGACCGCCTCGATCATCGGCTGGGTCCAGCCGTCGACCTCCCGGCCCCGGGCGCGTACCGCCACGCCCACCACCTCGAAGAAACGGCCACGGTGGTGCGCGATCCGCCCGTCGCGCCACCGCCATCCGTGGGTCTCCGCCAGCGGCACCCGCCGGGCCTGCATGGCGGTCAGGCTGCGCCGGTCGGTGACCCAGCTCAGCAGCTCCGCCGACAGCGCGGCCGAGGCCGCGCGGGCCGAGCGGCGCAGCGCCGCCCGGAACCGGTCGTCGGTGGGCAGCGGGTCGGGCGGCTCGTCCGGTGTCACCCCGGTCAGCGGCAGGCAGGCCAGCACGGTACGGGTGTCCATGTTGACCACGTCGTCCACGGCGAGCAGCCGGTGCAACTGGCCGAGCGTCAGCCAGCGGAAGCCCGGCCGTACCGGCAGGTCCTCGCGCACCTCGACGACCATGTTGCGGTTGCGCTTGCGATGGAACCAGGCACCCTGCTCGGACTGGCGCACGTCGGCGATCACCCGGTGCCGTTCCCGGTCGCGGAAGTATTCCAGGTAGGGCACCGCCCGGCCGCCGTGCGCGCCGGTGTAGTTGCTCCGGGTCGCCTGCACGGTGGGCGAGATCTGCAGCCCGTTGACGTTTCCGGGCTCCGCCTTCGCCTGCACCAGGAAGTGCAGCACGCCGTCGAACTCCCGGGCCAGCAGGCCGAGCACGCCCACCTCGGGCTGGTCGATGACCGGCTGCCGCCAGTGCGGCACCGGACCGTCCGGCGCGGTCACGTCGAGGCCGTGGATCCGGTAGAACCGGCCGGTGCGGTGCACCAGGTCCCCGCGGCCGGGGACCGCCGACCAGCCCACCAGGTCCTCCAACGGCACCCGCTCGGCGGTGGTCCAGCTCCGCTCGGCGAGGTCCGCGAGCCAGCCGAGCACGGCGGCCACCCCGTCACCGGGATGGGCGGCCGAGCGGGCGATCCGGTCGGCCGAGGCGGCCCGGTCGGTCGCCTGCCCGCCCGGCACCGGACGGGCGACCAGGCGCAGGCGACGCCGCGACGCCGCCATCAGCGCCGCTCCCCGCCGGCCGTGACCCGGTGCTCCAGGACCATCTTCTCCAGCACCGGCACCACGTCGGCCGGGGTGGGCTGGGCCGTCGCCTCGTCGCGCAACGCGCGCGCCCCGGCCCGCAGCGCCGGGTCGGTGAGCAGCCGCAGCACGGCGGCCCGGACCGCGTCCACGGTGGCCTCCGCCGCCGGCAGGCACAGGCCGGCGCCCAGCTCCTCGGTGCGGCGCGCCTTGGCGAGGGTGTCCCAGCCGTACGCGATCATGAGCTGCGGCACGCCGTGCGTCTCGGCGGCGGCCCGGGTGCCCACGCCGCCGTGGTGCACGATCGCGGCGCACGTCGGCAGCAGGTCGTGCAGCGGCACGAAGTCCACCACCCGGGTGTTTGCCGGCAGCCGGCCCACCTGCTCCCGGTGCGCCGCGTCGAGCGTGGCGACGATCTCCACGTCGAGGTCCGCCATGCCGGCGAGCAGCTCACCGACGGACGCGGCCGACCGGTCCATCTCGCCGGAGACACCGAGCGTGAGGCAGACCCGCGGCCGCGACGGCGGGACCCGCAGCCAGTCCGGCACCACGGCCGGCCCGTTGTACGGCACGTGCCGCATCCCGACCGTCGTCCGGTCCAGCGGCAGCCGGGTGCCCGGCGGCGTGGTGTCGATGGTGAAGTGGCCGGTGCGCACCGTCTCGTCGTAGCGGGCGCCGTGGCGGGCCAGCACCGCGGACAGCCACTCCGCGGTCGGGTCCTCCCGGTCGGCCGGGTCCCGCCGGGCCGCCAGCCGCAGGAACTCCTGCCGCGCCCGCAGCGTGATGTCCGGGCCGTAGACGAGCCGGGCGTGCGGCACCCCGAGCACCGTCGCGACGACCGCGCCGGCCAGCGTGAACGGTTCCCAGATCACCAGGTCGGGCCCCCACGAGCGGGCGAACGCCACCAGGTCGTCGATCATCGGGTCGGTGTTGAACGAGGCGAACAACGCGCCGATCATCACCTTCTCCAGGCCGAGCAGGCCGGCCCAGTCCCAGCCGGCCGGGTCGGCGCGCGCGAAGTCGAAGTGCTGCACGTGCTCGGAGCCGCCCGCGGCCAGCAGCTCGCCGAGCAGCTCCGGTGCCCACGGGTCGGTGGCGTACCACTCGGCGTCGCCGACCGGCACGGCGGTCAGCCCGCTGCCGGTGACCGCGTCGGTCAGATCGGGCTGGCCGGCCACCCGGACCTCGTGCCCGGCGCTCCGCAGCGCCCAGGCCAGCGGCACCAGCGGAAACCAGTGGGTGGGGTGCGGCATGCAGACGAACAGGACCCGCATCCGGTTCTCCTCTCCTCGGTCTCAGATCACCCGCACCGGGAACCGCACCGCCGTGCCGGTCACCGGCGCGCGGCCGGGCCGCACCGGCGACCCGTCGGGCCGCAACCCGGGCGCGGCGGCGGCGAGCCGGGGCAGCAGCGCCTCGGCGTACCACCGGGCGAAGCCGACCGGGCCGGCCCATGGGCCGCCCGGGGTCAGCACCGGCGCGGCCGGGCGGTCCGGGTCGAACCGGTCCGGGTCGGCGAACACCGTGCCGTCCCGGTTGGCGGTGGCGAGCACCACCACCATCCGGTCGCCGGGGGCCAGCAGCCCGCGACCCCAGGCCGGGGCGGCCTCCACGCGGGCCGGCCACAGCCGCAGCGGCGGCGCGTACCGCCACGTCTCGGTCACCACCCGGGCCGCGAAGCCCGGCTCGGCGGCCAGCCGGGACCAGCCGCCGGCGCCGAGCAGCGCCGCGACGGCGTTGAGCACCAGGGTGGTGGCCAGCCGCACGCCGGTCGCCGCGAGCAGCGGCCGGTCGGTGCGCTCGGACAGCTCCGCGCCGGCCTCGGCCAGCCGGACGGCCGGGACCGGGGCCGGCGCGCGCAGCGCCGCGTCCACCGCCGGCTCCACGTCCGCCAGCAGCGCCGCCGTGCCGGCGTCCCCGCCGGCCAGCACCCGGACGACGTCACGCCGGACGACGGCGGCCAGGTCACCGCGGTCGGGCAGCGTCCCGAGATCGGGCGCGGGCGGGGTCGGGGCGCCGGGCGGGTCGGCGGGCAGGTCGAACGGCGTGGTGGGAACGACGTGCCCGCCGGCCGTCGCGCGCGCCGCCCCCGCGTGGTCGGTGACCAGCCAGTCGCCGGTGGCGGCCCGCCACAGCGGTCCCCGCTCCCGCAGCCGCTCCGGCTCACCGCCGGGCAGCCCGCACAGCAACCGGGCGTACGGGTCGCCCCGGGCGGCGTGCAGCCAGAGCAGTCCTTCGGTGAGCTGGAGCCGGCGCAGGAGCCGCTGGTCCGCCTCGGGTTCGCGTCGCCGTCGTGCCTGCCGCACCCCGCACCCTCCTCGTGTCCGGTCCCGCCGCGGGACGTCGCGGCCGGTCGGTGCCCCACCCTGCCGGTGGCCCCTCGAGAACCGCCCCAGCCCGGCTGGACGCCGCCGGCCGGCGGTCCGATCTGGACCGTCCCTCGAGCCGGGGCGGCAACCGTTGGCGGGCCCTTCGACTGATCGGAGCCGTCATGACCCCTCCACCCGTCACCTCCGGCACGCGCCTGCCGGAGATCTGGAGCGCGCCGCTGACCCCCCGCCCCGACGTCCGCGGCCACTTCGTCGAGGTGTTCCGGGCCAGCACCCTCGCCGCGGCGACCGGCGTCGACCTGCCGGTGACGCAGGCCAGCCTCTCGGTGTCACGCCGGGGGGTGATCCGGGGCGTGCACTACTTCCCGGACGGCCCGGGACAGACCAAGGTGGTGTCCTGCGTGCACGGCGCGGTGCTCGACTGCGTGGTCGACCTGCGCGTCGACTCACCGACGTTCGGCCGGTGGACGGCCACCCGGCTCGACCAGGACGCGCCGCACGCGCTGTACGTGCCGCGCGGCTTCGGGCACTCCTTCGTGTCCCTCACCGAGGGCGCGGTGATGCTCTACCTGTGCGACGTCGAGTACGTGCCGGACCGTGAGCTGACCGTCCACCCCTTCGACGCCGACCTGGGCCTGCCGTGGCCGGCCGAACCGGAGCCGATCGTCTCGGAGCGCGACCTCGCCGCGCCGACGTTGCGCGAGGCACGGCGGGCCGGCCTGCTGCCGACGATCTGAACACGACCGTGACCCGGCGGCGCGGCTTCCCTACGCACCGCCGGGTCACGGAGCCGGTGGGTCAGGTCCGGTCGTCCCGGGTGACCCGGCGGTGCCGGACCAGGAGCTGCCCGTCGGCGCCGCGCACCAGCACGTCGTGCGTGACGCACATGAGGTGCAGGCGCGGCTCGCCGTCGCGGGGCGTGGCGATGATCTGCGCGTAGCTGCGGACCGTCAACGACCCGTCGTCCTGCGGCCGGACGTTCACCGACAGCAGCAGGTGCCGGTGCTGTTCGCCCTTGCGGCGCAGCTCGGCGTGGGCCTGTTCCGCCCCGGCCGCCAGCGCGTCCCGCCCGACGATCGGCCGGGGGGCCGACGGTGGCGCGAACACGCCGTCCGGGGTGAACGTGTCGGCCCACTCCCGCGCCGCGCCGCTGTCCAGCAGGTGCATGTGCCATGCGTAGAACTGCTGGACCTCGGCGTACACCCGGGCGAAGGCCGTCCGGTCCGGAATGTTCTCGGTCTGCACGGTCATCGGTGCCGCCCTCTCTCCGCGTCTGCTCGGCGGTGTCGGTGACCGCGATGCTTCCCGGTGCCGCTGGAGGACCGCTGGCGGCGTGGACGGGACACGGCCCCGCGCCGCGTCCAGCGGTTCTCCGGCGGCGCTCGATCCGTGGCCAGAAGCCTGTGACGCAGCCCAGCCGGCCGGACCGGCCGACGCTTCGCGAGAGGGATCGACGATGAGTCGTGGTGGATTGATGCGCTTCGGCGCGGTGGCCCTGATGTGGGGCTCGACGTACTTCTGGATCAAGATGGCGCTCGGCGGGATGAACCCCACCCAGTTCAGCCTCGTCCGGGTCGCGATCGGCGCGGTGGCCATGCTGGCGATCGTCGTGCTGACCGGCGCGGCGCTGCCCCGACGCCCCGACGTCTGGCTCCGCCTGCTGCTGGTCGCCTTCCTGGTCAACGCGTTGCCGGTGCTGCTGGTGCAGATCGTGCCGGACGCCACGGGTGAGGACGTCGGCGTGGTGTCGGTGTTCAACGCCAGCGTGCCGCTGTGGGCGCTGCTGCTCGCGCCGCTGCTGCGCGAGCGCGCCGTCGGCGGGCGGACGGTGGCCGGCGTGCTGATCGGGTTCGCCGGCGTGCTGCTGATGTTCCCGCCGTGGGAGCAGGTCTCCCGCTGGTTCACCTGGAGCTCGCTGATCAACTTCGTGGCCGCGGTGGCGTACGGGTACGCGCTGTTCTACATGGTGCGCGTCATGCGCGAGGAGAACATGCGCCCGCTGGTGCTCTCGGCCACCCAGGCGCTGTTCGGCGTGGCCTGGGCGGCGCTGACGCTGACCTGGCAGGACTGGGGTCCGGCGCCCACCTGGTCGTCGGAGGTGCTGATCGCGCTGGCGGTGCTCGGCATCCTCAACACCGCCGTGGTCTTCACGTTCTTCGTCCGGATGGTCCGCGACGACGGCCCGGTCCTGTCGTCGACCGTGCTCTACCTGGTGCCGGTGGTGCTGCTGCTGGGCAGCGTCTGGCTGGAGGACGCCCCGCTCACCGCGCTCCAGGTGGTCGGCATGGTCGTCGCGGCGGTCGGCGTGCTGGTGGCCCGCCTCGGCACCGGGCCGGCCGGGTCCGCCGAACCGGCCGACGTGGACGCCGAGCCCGCCGGCCCGGACGCGCCGGCACGGCCGGTCACGCCGGCCGTCGGCCGGCCCGCCGGCTCCCGCACCGCCGCGCACCGGCGGGCGATCTGATGCCCGCCCGGCCGGCCCACCACGAGTCAGGAGCACCGAGATGTCCACGTCCCTGACCGCCGCGCCGTCGGCGGTTCGCGCCCCGCACCGGTACGGCCTCGCGCTGGCGGTCGTCGTGGCCGGCCAGACGATGATCCTGGTCGACGAGATGATCGTGAACATCGCGCTGCCCGGGATGAGCACCGACCTGTCCCTCGGCCCGGTGGCGCTGTCCTGGGTGATCAACGCCTACCTGCTCACCTACGGCGGCCTGCTGCTGCTCGGCGGCCGGGCCGGGGACATCCTCGGCCGGCGGAAGGTGTTCCTCACCGGCGTCGCGCTGTTCTCGCTGGCCTGCCTGGCCCGCGGGCTGGCCACCGAACCGTGGATGCTGATCACCGCGCGGGCGGTGCAGGGGGTGGGCGCGGCGCTCACCGCGCCCTGCGTGCTGGCGCTGATCGTGAGCATGTTCGCCGAGGGGCCGCTGCGCCGCCGCGCGATCGCCGTCTACACGGCGGTGGGCGGGCTCGGCGCGGCGCTGGGGCTGCTGCTCGCCGGCACCGTCACCTCGGCCAGTTCCTGGCGGTGGGTGCTCATGCTCAACGTGCCGGTCGGCCTGCTGGTGCTGCTGGCCGCGCCGTTCGTGGTCCGGGAGACGCCGCCGCACCCGGGCCGCTTCGACGTGGCCGGCGCGCTCAGCTCGGCGCTCGGCGTCGCCGCGCTGGTCTGGGCGCTGTCCGCGGTGGGCAGCGAGGGCTGGCGCGACGCGACCGTGCAGCTCCTGGTCGCGGCCGGGCTCGCCCTGATCGCCGTCTTCGTCTTCGTCGAACGGCGCGCCCGACAGCCGATCGTGGTGCCGCGGTTGTTCGCCGACCGGGACCGGGTGTGCGCCTACCTGGCGGTGCTGCTGGTGCAGGGCAGCCAGATCGGCCAGCTCTTCTTCCTCACCCAGTTCCTGCAGCAGGGCCTCGGCTACTCGCCGATGCAGGCCGCGCTGGCGTTCCTGCCGGTGACGGCGACGCTGCTGGCCCTCGCCGGCGTGGTGGTCAAGCTGCAACCGAGGATCGGCGCCCGACCGCTCGTGGTCCTCGGCGCGGTGATGCTCATCGGCTCGAACCTGCTGCTGTCCCGGCTGGACCTGGACACCCGCTACCCGACCGACGTGCTGCCGGCGCTGCTGCTGCTGGGCGCGGGCATCGCCCTGGGCACCATCCCGGCGACCGTGCTGGGCACCTCCGGGGTCAACGACGACGAGACCGGCTCGGCGTCGAGCGTGATCACCGCGACGACCACGCTGGGCGCGTCGCTCGCGCTGGCGGTCCTGGTCACCGTCATGACGGCGGCGAGCACCCGGGCGGCCACCACCCCGCCGGTCGGCCTGCCGGCGGAGGCGGTGCCCGGGTACGCGTTCCTGCACGGCATGTCCGCCGCCTTCGTCGCGGGCGCGGTGTTCGCCGTCGCCACGCTGCTGGTCGCGCTGTTCATCCGCCGTCGGCCGGTCGCTCGCCGGTGAGCGGTACGCCGGAGACGGTGCGGGGGCCGGTGGGACGTCCCACCGGCCCCCGTCGCGTGCCCGGGGCTCAGCGACGCCCGGCGCGCATGCTGTGCTCGAGCCAGGTGCGGGTGCGGCCGATCCAGCCCGGCGCGGTGCGGTGCAGGTTGAGCGCGTGGCCGGTCCGGCCGACCACCTCGACCCGCAGCCGCGCGTTCGGGTACCACCGCCGCTCCTGGTGGTACAGCGACGCCGAGCTGGCGCAGTCACTGCCCTCCGGACCGCAGACCAGCTTGTCGCGCTGGCCGACGACGATGAGCACGGGCACCCGGATCGCCGCGTTCTGGTCCGGCGTCGGGTGCTCCTCGGTGTAGACGTCGGCCTGCTTGGTCAGCTCGTCCAGCCGCACCACCCGCGGGTCCGCGCCGGCCCGCTCGTAGAACCAGGTGCCGCGGGCGCCCGGCCGGGTGGTGTAGTAGGCCGGGTCGAGGTCGCGACCGGCGAGAACCGGGTCGTCCGCGGCGGAGTGGATCACCTCGTCCCAGGGGATCTCCACCCGGGCGCTGGCCTCCGCGGTCAGCACCAGCCCGTCGACCCACCGCGGGTGCCGGATGGCCATGGTGCGCGCGAGCGTGGACCCGAAGGAGTGGCCGACGAGCACCACCTTGTCGAACCGGCGGCCGATCACGTCACCGCGCCGGACGGCCCGGAGCAGTTGCGTCATCACCGCGCTCTGGGTGTCCGGGGCGTACCTGTCGAACGGTGGCGCCGAGCTGGCGCCGGCACCGAGCCGGTCGACCACCAGCACGGCGTGCCCGGCGGCGGTCATCGTCTCGACGTACGACGGGCGGCGCGGGTCGCCGCGCAGGAACCAGTAGGCCTGGCCGTACGTGCCGCCGGGGATGAGCAGTTGGAGCGTCCGGACCCGCCCGCGCGACGGCAGGCAGAGCGTGGCGCTGATCCGCTGGTCGACCGGGCCGCCCGCGGTGAGCGCCACCGGGAAGGTGAGCGCCCGGCACCGCATCGGCAGCAGGCCGGCGGGACGGATGGCCGGCGTCCCCGGCGTGGTCGCGGACACCGGGACGGCGGTGTGGGTCGGACCGGCCGCCCGCGCGGGCGGGGCGAGCGGGATCAGGGCCGTCGCCGCCACCACGGCGGCGGTGACGGCGGGCAGGGCTCTGGTGCGCAAGGTCTTCCTCCTCGGGGCTCCCCCGTCCGAACAACGAGCTGCCCCCGGGCCGACTCCCGTCGGTCGGGGGCAGCTGCGCCCATGGTGCGGCGTGCCACTGGCGGACAACTCGTCAGTTACTCAAGGAGCGGTACTTGCTGAGCGACAGCGGCAGGAAGATGGCGACCAGCACCAGCGGCCACACGACGGCCATCACCGGGTAGTGGGAGACCACCCAGGAGTCGCCGCCCCAGCCGGGGTTGTCGAAGAGTTCGCGGATGGCGCCGACGGTGGCCGACAGCGGGTTCCACTCGGCCACCGCACCGAGCCACGCGGGCATGGTGGACGGCGCCACGAACGCGTTCGACAGGAAGCCGAGCGGGAACTCCAGCGTCTGCACGCCGGCGACCGCCTCCTGGCCCTTCATCACCAGGCCCAGGAAGATGCCGACCCAGACCAGGGCGAAGCGCAGCAGCAGGATCAGCCCGAACGCGGCGAGCGTGTCGCCGACGCCGCCGTGCGCCCGCCACCCGACGGCGAGCCCGGCGAGCACCATCACCGCCAGGGTGACCACCGCGAACAGCATGTCGGCCACGGCCCGGCCGATCAGCGGGGCCAGCGGCGACACCGGCATCGACCGGAACCGGTCGGTGACGCCGCGGTCCATGTCGGCGGAGACGGCCAGCGTGGTGAGGCTGATGCCGAACACCATGGTCATGGCGAACATGCCGGGCATCAGGAACTCGCGGTAGCTGCCGCCGCCGGGCACCTGGAGGGCGCCGCCGAACAGGTAGGCGAACATCAGCACCATGACGATGTTGAAGCCCAGCGACGCGATCAGCGGCCCCGGGTTGCGGCGCCAGTGCGCCAGGCTGCGCCGGGTCAGGGTGACGCTGTCGGCGAGCAGGGACGGCCGCCCGGGCACGACGTCCGGGCTGACCGCGGTGGGCAGGGTCGCGCTCGTCACGCGGGCACCTCCTCGACGTTCTCCGAGCGCGGCGCGCCCGGCTTCGGCTCGTCGCCGCGCCCCTTGCGCCCCTTGCCCTTCTTGGACTTCTTCGCCTTCTCCTCGGCCGCGGTCTCCTCGGCGCTCTGCGGGCGGCGGCCGGTCAGGTGCAGGAACACCTCGTCGAGCGTCGGACGGCGCAGCGCCACGTCCTCCACCGCGACGCCGCCGGCGTCGAGCGCCCGCAGCACCTCGGTCAACGCGCTGGCCCGGTTGCCGACCTGGGCGCTGACGAAGCGGCGGTCGGGGTCCACCTCCGGCTCCGCGCTGGCGACCAGGCGTAGCTGCGCGGCGGCGGCGGCCAGGTCGCCCGCGTCGTGCACCACGAGGTCGATGCGGTCGCCGCCGAGGCGCGACTTCAACTCGTCGGGCGTGCCCTCGGCGATGACCCGACCGGTGTCGATCACCGAGATCTGGTCGGCGAGCTGGTCGGCCTCGTCCAGGTACTGCGTGGTGAGCAGCACGGTGGTGCCGGAGCGGACCAGCTCGCGGACCGACTCCCAGACCTCGTTGCGGCTGCGCGGGTCCAGGCCGGTGGTCGGCTCGTCGAGGAACAGCACCGACGGGGTGAGGATCATGCCGGCGGCCAGGTCGAGCCGGCGCCGCATGCCGCCCGAGTAGGTCTTCACCGGCTTGCCGCCGGTGTCGGCCAGGCCGAAGCGCTCCAGCAGCTCGGTGGCGCGCTGCTGGGCCCGCTTCGTGCCGAGGTGGAAGAGCCGACCGAAGATGACCAGGTTCTCGTAGCCGCTGAGCACCTCGTCCACCGCGGCGTTCTGCCCGACCAGGCCGATGCGGTAGCGCACCTGGTCGGCCTGGCGGGCGATGTCGAAGCCGGCGACCTCGGCCCGCCCCTCGTCGAACCGCAGCAGGGTGGACAGGATCCGCACCGAGGTGGTCTTGCCGGCGCCGTTCGGGCCGAGCAGTCCACACACCGTGCCCTGCGGGACCCGCAGGTCGAACCCGTCCAGGGCGTACTTGTCGCCGTACCGCTTGCGCAGCCCCTCCGCGATGATCGCGTGATTGCCCGCTGTCACGTCGCGTCCTCCCTCAGCAGTGCCGGCCCTGTCGTCGGCCCTAGCGTACATCATACGGTAAGCAATACGGTGGAGCCCGGAAGCGCGTGTCGCCGCTGCCCGGACAGCCATCGCGCCCGGGCCGTCCTGGTGACGGCCCGGGCGCGAGCCACCCGGACGGGCGACCGGTCAGCGGGGGGACCGACCGGCCGCCGCGGTCCGGGCCGCGATGAAGACCTCGATGCCGTCGAGCAGGCGCCCGAGCCCGAACTCGAACGCGTGCTCCGGCGAGTAGGAGCCGCCGTGCGCGGCACCCGCCGCGGACCCGACCCGGGTCGCGGTCGGGAAGACCGAGCCGTCCACGAACGCGCCGAGCAGCGGACCGCACACCCGCCACCACTGCTCGTCGGTCATGCCGCTCTCCCGCTCCAGGACCGACGCGTCGACGGCCCGCCGGGCCACCCCCTCGGCGTAGTCGGTGACCAGGTGCACCACCGAGTCCATCTCCACCTCGGTCAGCCCGATCCCCTCGACCGCCCGGAGTTCGTACTCGTACTTGGCCATGGCGTGCGGGCCGAGCGGAGGCCGACCCACCGGGATGCGCAACAGCCAGGGGTGCCGGCGCCGCAGGGACCAGTTGTCCCGCGCCACCCGCTCCAGGCCGGCCCGCCACCCGTCCGACGGCACCGCCGGCCCGACCACCTCGCCGTAGACCGTGTCGACCATCAGGTCGATCAGCTCGGCCTTGCCGGGCACGTAGGTGTAGAGCGACATCACGCCCACGCCGAGCGCCTGGGCGAGCCGACGCATGGACAGCTCACCCAGGCCCTCGGCGTCGCACGTCTCGATCGCCACCCGGGCGATCCGCTCCAGCCCGAGGTTGGATCTGCTGCGGGCGTCCGGACCGCGCCGGCTCCACAGCAACGCGAGACTCCGGGCCGGGTCGGCCGTTCCCCGACCCCGCTCGTCCGGCCGCATCCACCCCTCCGTCCATCGATCCCGTATGCCGTACGATACAAGATACGCGCGGGTGCGTCCTCCCCCTCCGGTCAGGCCACCGACGGCACCGGCGGTCGCCAGTCCACCGCGCGCAGCCAGTCGGCGAACGTGTACAGGCCCGGCAGCCGGGTCCGCAGCGCGGCGATGTCCGCGGCGTAGCCGTCGGTCTGGAACCACTCGAACATCACCGCGATCTCGTGGCTGTACGGGATCCACGGGTTCGCCGCCACCTCGGCCAGCTCCAGCGGCTCGAACCGGGCCGGCATCCCGGCCACGGCGCCGAAACACCGCGCCATCTCCGGGCCGGTCAGCTCGTCGCCGGCCAGCTCGACCGCGCGCCCCACGAACTCCTCCGGCTCGTCGAACGCGGTCGCCGCCAACCGGCCGATGTCCTCCGCGGCGACGAGCTGCACCCGTGTCGACGGCGCGAGCGCCAGCCGGACCACCAGCGCGCCGTCGACCACCTCCGGACCGAAGCCGAGGAAGTTGTCCATGAAGAAGGTCGGGCGCACCACGGTGGTGGGCACCCCCAGCCGGCGCAGGTGCCGTTCGATCGCCCACTTGCTCTCGAAGTGCGGCACCCCGCTGGCCCGGTCCGCGCCGCCGACCGAGCTGTAGACCACGTGGCGTACCCCGGTGGCGGCCGCCGCCTCCGCGACCGCACGGCCCTGGCGGACCTCGGCCCCCAACCCACCGGGGGCCATGAACGTCTGCACGCTGAACACCCCGTGCACGCCGGCCATGGCGGCGCGCAGCGACGCCGGATCCGACAGGTCGCCGCGCACCAGCGAGACGTTCTTGTCGGCGGCGAGCGCGCGGGCGGCCTCGCCGTCCGGGTCGCGGACCAACGCGCGCACCGGCCGACCCCGGGCGAGCAGGGCCCGCACGGTGGCGCCGCCCTGGGTGCCGGTGGCACCGGTGACGAGGATGGTGCGGTCGTCGGGCATCGACGGTTCCTTTCCGGAGGTGGTCATCGGAACAGGTGGGCGTTCGCGGCGGCCCACTCGCGGAACGTGCGGGGCTTGCGGCCGAGCACCCGCTCCAGGGTGCCGGTGGTGCGTCCCCACGGAACGGCGGGACTGTGCAGCGCGGCCACGTTGGACTCGGCGGCGGGCCGGTCGCCGGTGATGCCGGCGAACATGGCGACGACGTCGTCCGGGCTCGCCACCTCGAAGGCCAGTTCGCGACCCAACTCGTCGGACAGCACCCGCGCCTGCTCCGCGGAGGTGAGCACCTCCGGGCCGGTCACCTCGTAGCGGCGGCGGGCGTGCCCGTCCCCGGTCAGCGCGGCGACCGCGAGCGCGGCCAAGTCGTCCGGGTCCACCGGGGCGCCCGGGGTGTTGCCCACCAGACAGCGGACCGTGCCCTGCTCGCGGATCGTCTTGGCCCACCACAGCGCGTTGGTGTGGAACGGGCCCGGCCGCAGCAGCGTCGCGTCCGGCGCGGCGGCGCCGATCGCCTCCTCGGCGGCCCGGTGCTCGTCGCCGATCCGGTGCCGCACCGGGTGCAGCACCGCCGACGAGGAGAGCAGCACCAGGCGCCGGACCCCACCGACCCGGCGGATCGCCTCGGCGAACGCCCGGGCCTGCGGCTCCACGTCACCCACCAGGCAGACGAACGCCGCGTCCACGCCGGTCAGCGCCGCGGTGGCGGCCTCGACGTCGGCCGGGCTGCCGGGCACGGTCTCGACGTCGGCCGGCAGGCCGGCCCGCGCGGGATCGCGGCTGAGGGCGCGGACCGGGCGGCCCGCCTCCCGCAGGCGGGTCAGCACGTGCCCGCCCACCTTGCCGGTCGCGCCGGTGACAAGGATCATCGGTTGCTCCTTCGCTCGGAACGGAAGCCGCCGGGGACCGGCCGGTCCCCGGCGGCGGCGACGTCGGTCAGTGCCGCCAGCCCTCGGCGGTCGGCCAGGGCTCGTCGAGCTGGCGGTAGGTGCCCAGGTAGTCGGGCCAGTCGCGGTGGTCGCGGATCTTGCCGTCGACGAGCTTGATGAGGTGGATCTGCTCGCCGGAGAACCGGCGTCCGGTCGGCTCCATGCCGACCAGGTTCCCCACGTGCCGGCCGTAGAGGACCAGGTACGCGCGCACCCAGTCGCCCCGCTCCTCGTACCGGATCTCCTCCAGGCGGGCCTCCTCGGAGAAGGTCATCCGGAGCCACTTGACCGCCATCGCGAACGCCTCCGGCCCGCGCAGGTCCATGTGCTCCAGCGACGCCGGGTTCAGGTAGTCCGGGTGGATGTACTCGGCCACGTCGTCGGTCTGTCCGGTGTTGTACGCCGACACCATCCGGCGTACCGCGTCGATGTTGCTGCTCATCCGCTGCCTCCTCGGCTTCTCGTGGACGGGTGGTCAGGCCGGGGCCGTCAGGGCCCGGTTGGCGAGTTCGAGCAGTTCCCGCGGCGTCTGCGCCTGGGTGACCGCGTCGTCCTGCAGCGGGGCGCCGAAGCGGCGCTGGATCGCCCCGGCGGTCTCCAGCAGGGCCAGCGAGTCGTAGCCGAGGTCGGCGAAGGGCACGTCGAGGATGTCGCCGCTCAGCTCGACGTCCTCGTCCTCACCGGCGCACTCGCGCAGGATGTCGGTCAGGGTCGGCAGGTCCAGGATGGTCATCTGTCCTCCTCGCAGGGTCGTTCCGGGATCCGGTCAGGCGGTTAGCACGAGCGCGGAGTTGAAGCCGCCCTGCCCGCGGGCGACCACCAGGGCGGTGCGCACCCGCGCGACGCGTGGCGCCAGCACCAGGTCCAGCCGGTACGCGGGCGCCGGCGCCGCCACGTTGACGGTCGGCGGGATCACCCCGTCCCGGATGCACAGCAGCGCGGTGGCCACGTCCAGCGCGGCGCCGCCCGCGCCGAGCCGACCGGTGACCGTCTTCGGCGCGGTGACCGGCACCCCGGCCGGACCGAACACGCCGGCCAGCGCCGCCGCCTCCACCGCGTCCGGGTCCGGCAGGCCCACCGCGTCGGCGAACACCACGTCCACGTCGGCCGGGGCCAGGCCGGCGTCGTCCAACGCGGCCTCGATCGCCCGCCGCAACGTCGGCTCCCGGCCGGAGCGCGGCGGCGGGTCGAACGTGGCGGCGTAGCCGGCGACGACGCCGTACCGGTGGCGGACGCCCCGCGTCGAGGCGTGCGCCGCGGACTCCACGACGAACAGCGCGCCGCCCTCGCCCGGCACGTAGCCCGCAGCGTCCGGGGAGAACGGCAGGTACGCGCGGGCCGGATCGGTTTGCCGGCTGAGCAGGCCGCTGGCCTGGTGCGCCACCCAGCCCCAGGGGCACAGCCAGCCGTCCACCCCGCCGCTGACCACGGCCGGCAGGTCGGATCGCACGTGCCGGCGGGCCTGCCCGAGCGCGTCGAGGCCGCCCGCCTGCTCGGTGACCAGCACCCCGCTCGGCCCGCGCAGGCCGTGCCGGATCGAGACCTGACCGGTGTTCACCGCGTAGAACCAGGCGAACGACTGGTACGCGCTGACGTGCTCCGGCCCCCGGCTCCACAGCTTCTCCAGCTCCCGGTGGCCGAACTCGAACCCGCCGGCGCTGCTGGCGGTCACCACGCCCACGCCGAACCCGCCCGACGCGGCCACCTCGACCCCGCTGTCCAGCAGCGCGGCGTCGGCCGCCAGCAGGGCCAGCCGGGTCATGTGGTCGGTCTGCGGCAGGAGCCGCCCGGGCAGGTGGTCGGCGGGGTCGAACGCCGGCACCTGACCGGCGAGGCGACTGCGGTAGCCGGTGGCGTCGAAGCGGGTCAGCGGCCCGATCGCGCACCGCCCGGCGAGCAGGCCCGCCCAGTGCGCCTCCGCGTCCAGCCCGGCCGGGCTCACCACGCCCAGGCCGGTGATCACCGCGGCGGTCACGTGCCGGCCCGATCGGGCCGGCGCAGCACCATCGCGCTCTGGAAACCACCGAAGCCGCTGCCGACGCTGAGCACCGTGTCGACCCGGCGCTCGCGGGCCCGCAACGGGGTGTAGTCCAGGTCGCACTCCGGATCCGGCTCGTGCAGGTTGGCCGTCGGCGGCACCAGGCTGTGCTCCATGGCCAGCGCGCACGCCGCGATCTCCAACGAGCCGATCGCGCCGAGCGAGTGGCCGATCATCGACTTGATCGAGCTGACCGGCGTCGCGTACGCGTGCTCGCCCAGGCTGCGCTTGACCGCCGCGGTCTCGTGCCGGTCGTTCTGCTTGGTCCCGGAGCCGTGGGCGTTGACGTAGTCCACCTCGGTCGGCCGGGTACGCGCCTGCGCCAGCGCGGCCCGGATCGCCTCGGCCATCTCCACGCCGTCCGAGCGCAGGCCGGTCATGTGGTAGGCGTTGGCTCGGGAGGCGAAGCCGGAGACCTCGGCGTACCCGGTGACGCCCCGCCGGCGCGCGTGCCCCACCTCCTCCAGGACGAAGACCGCGCACCCCTCCCCCAGCACGAACCCGTTGCGGGTGCGGTCGAACGGGCGGGACGCGGTCGCCGGGTCGCCGTTGCGCGGGGTGGTGGCCTTGATGGCGTCGAAGCAGGCCATGGTGATGGGCGAGATGGGCGCGTCGGTCGCCCCGCAGATCATCACGTCGGCGGCGCCCTCGGTCACCAGCTCGGCGGCCCGCCCGACCGCGTCCAGCCCGGAGGTGCAGCCGGTGGAGACCAGCGACACCGGGCCCTCCGCGCCGACCTCCCAGGCCACCTCGCGGGCGATGGAGCTGGGCACCAGGTAGTCGAACAGGTGCGGTACGGCGTGGTCCTCGTCCACCAGCCACTTGGCGCCGCCGTCGCTGACCACGACGTACTCCCGCTCCAGGCTCATCGTGGCGCCGACCGCGCTGCCGATCACCACGCCCAGCCGCGACGGGTCGCCGACCGCCAGGTCCAGTTCGCTGTCCGCGAGCGCCTTGCGGGTGCCGACCACGGCGAACTGCGCGGCCCGGTCCATCCGCCGCGCCTGCTGGTGGGACAGCCCGTCCCGGATCGGGTCGAAGTCGCACTCGGCGGCCACCTGCGAGCGGAACGGCGTCGGGTCGAAGAAGGAGATCCGCCGGGTGGCGGTGCGACCGCTGGCCAGCAGGTCCCAGAACGACTTCGTCCCGGTGGCGCCGGGGGCCAGCACGCCGATGCCGGTGATGACCGCGCGTCGGGTCATCGGGTGTCCCCCGCGACCGCCCCGGCCGCCTCCCGGCGCAGCACCGGCCGGTACAGGTTCGGCTCGCTGGTGGCCAGCGCCCGCAGCGCCGCCGCGTGCGGCGCGAAACCCGGATCGGCCAGCGCCCGCCGGAACGACTCCTCGTCCCGCCAGTACGCGACGTTCACGTACGCGCCGGGCTGCCCGACGTGCCGGACCAGGGTGTGCGCGACGAAGCCGGGCCGGCCCGCCATGAACTCCGACGTCTCGGAGAAGGTCCGTTCGAAGTCCTCCGCTGGCGCGTGCACCAGGAACCGGTTGACGAAGACAACCCCGTCCCGGTCCGTCGGGTCCGATTCGCCTGCCCGCATGTCCCACTCACTCCCCACGTCCTCGTACCGCGATCCGCGGCTGCCGTGCTCGTGGTGTCGACCGTCCCCGGCCGGGATCGCATCTGCCTTGAACCTGGCTGGAAGTAGGCGTGCCGGCGCCGACGTCGAGAGACCCTCGAGCGGTCACTGGCACGCTCGGCCGCACCGTGCACGTCGACGTGAGGAGACACGGAATGCCAGGGCAGAACGGTGCGGTCGCGCTCGTCACCGGCGCGACGAGCGGGATCGGACTCGCGGTGACCAGGGCGCTCGCCGAGCAGGGGCACCGGGTCTGGATCTGCGCCCGGGACGCGGCGGCGGTCGACCGCACCGCGGGCGAGCTGCGGGACAAGGGCCTCGAGGTACGCGGCGCCGGCTGCGACGTCCGCGACCGCGCGGCGGTGCCGGCGCTGGTGCACGCCGTGGTCGACGCCTGGGGGCCGGTCGGGATCCTGGTGAACAACGCCGGCCGCAGCGGCGGCGGGGCCACCGCCTCGATCGCCGACGAGCTGTGGGACGACGTGGTCGAGACGAACCTGAACAGCGTCTTCCGGCTCACCCGGGAGGTGTTGACCGGCGGCGGGATGCTCGCGGCCGGCTGGGGTCGGGTGGTGAACATCGCCTCGACCGGCGGCAAGCAGGGGGTCGTCTACGGCGCCCCCTACTCGGCGTCGAAGCACGGCGTGGTCGGCTTCACCAAGGCCCTCGGCCTGGAGCTGGCCAAGTCGGGCGTCACCGTCAACGCGGTCTGCCCCGGCTACGTGGAGACCCCGATGGCGCAGCGGGTACGCGACGGCTACGCCGCCTTCTGGGACACCACCACCGACGACGTGCTCCAGCGGTTCGAGGCGAAGATCCCGCTCGGCCGCTACTCCACCCCGGAGGAGGTGGCCGGCCTGGTCGGCTACCTGGTCACCGAGACCGCCGCTCCGATCACCGCGCAGGCGATCAACGTCTGCGGCGGTCTCGGCAACTACTGATCCCGCCCCGCCGACCGAAGGAGACCGCGTGAGCAAGCCGCCCCCGGAACACACCGAGCACCGCGAGCTGGTCGACGCCCCCGCCCGGACCGTCTACGACCTCGTCGCCGACGTGGCCCGCTGGCCACTCGTCTTCCCGCCCACCGTGCACGTGGAACACGTCGAGCAGGGCCCGGGCACGGAGGTCATCCGGATCTGGGCCACCGCCAACGAGGCGGTGAAGGGCTGGACCTCCCGCCGTGACCTCGACCCGACGGCCCGCCGGGTGCGCTTCCGCCAGGAGGTCTCCGCGCCGCCGGTGGCCGAGATGGGCGGAGAGTGGATCATCGAGCCGGCCGGCGCCGACCGGTGCCTGGTCCGCCTCACCCACGACTTCCGGGCCGTCGGCGACGACGCGGCGGCCACCGCCTGGATCCACCAGGCGGTGGACCGCAACAGCCGGTCCGAGCTGGCGGCGCTGCGCACCGCCGCCGAGTCGCCGGCGGACGGTGACGGCCGGTTCCTGGACTTCGACGACGTGGTGCACGTCAACGGGGATCCCCGCGACGTCTACGACTTCCTCGACGAGGCCGGTCAGTGGGACCGCCGGCTGCCGCACGTGGCGCGCGTCGCGCTGACCGAGGAGACGCCGGGGGTGCAACTGCTCGAGATGGACACCCGCACCGCCGACGGCGCCACCCACACCACCCGCTCGGTACGGGTCTGCTTCCCGCACCACCGGATCGTCTACAAGCAGTTGCGCACGCCGGCGTTGATGTCCGTGCACACCGGGCAGTGGCTGGTCGAGGCGTACGAGGACGGCGCGGTGGTCACCTCCACCCACCGGGTGGTGCTGATCCCCGAGGCGGTGCCCGGAGTGCTGGGCGCGCAGGCCACGCTGGGCGACGCCGCCACCTACGTCCGGCAGGCGTTGGGGCGCAACAGCACCGCGACCATGTACGCCGCCAAGGAGTACGCCGAGGGCAGGCGGATGGCCGTCCGGCCGTGAGAGCGTGGCACCCGCGGAGGGCGTGACCGGCACGGGTCACGCCCTCCGGCGTTGTGGTGTCGCCGCCCGGCTCAGGTGACGGACAGCGCGCCGTCGACGGCGACCACCACGCCGTTGGCGTACCGGCCGCCGGCCTCGGTGAGGGTGACCACCCACCAGGCGATGTCCTCGGGCTCGCCGACACGGCCGGACGGGATGCGCGGCAGCATCGAGGCGAGGAACTCGTCGTACGCCTCGCGGGGCATGCCGGCGCGGACCGCGACCTCGGTGTCGACCAGCCCGGGGGCGACCGCGACCACCCGGATGCCCCGGGGCGCCAACTCGACGGCCCAGGTGCGGGTGAGGGCGTCCAGGCCCACCTTGGTCGCCGCGTACACCCCGCTGCCGGGCATGGCGCGCAGGCCGAGCGAACCGGCGGAGCTGATGTTGACCACCGTGCCGCCGACCGCCGCCAGCGGCTCCACCGCCCGCTGGGTGAGCAGGATCGGCGCGAGCAGGTTGGTGGTCACCTCGGCCCGGACCACGGCGGGGTCGAGGCCGCCGAGGGAGTCGAAGCCGGCGGTGGCGGCGTTGTTCACCAGCACGTCGAGCCGCCCGAACTCGCGCATCGCGGTCTCCACGACGGCGTCCGGTGCGGCCGGGTCGGCGAGGTCGACGGGGAGGACGTGGATGCCGTCGCGCCCCTTGGCGGTCTCCGCCAGGGTGTGTTCGGAGCGGCCCACCACGAGCACCCGGTCCCCGCGGTCGGCGAAGGCGTGCGCGGTGGCCCGGCCGATGCCGGTGCCGCCGCCGGTCACCACCACGCCGCGGGGCGGGTCCGGACGGTCGGTCGATGCGCTGGAGTCAGTCATGCGGACACGCTAGAGAGCGCCGCTCGAGGCCGGCTCGGGCCGGATCAGCGACCGGCCGCCGCGTAACGCCGCTCGGTGGCGGCCTTCTGCGGGCCCCACCACCACTCGTTGCGGCGGTACCAGTCGACCGTGGCGGCGAGGCCGGCGTGCAGGTCCGGATGCCGGGGTCGCCAGCCCAGCTCGCGCCGGATCTTCCGGCTGTCGCAGGCGTAGCGCAGGTCGTGGCCGGGACGGTCCGGCACGGTGTCGAAGTCGTCCGCCGGCCGGCCGAGAATCCGCAGGGTCAGCGCCAGCAGGTCCCGGTTGCTCCACTCGGCGCCGGAGCCGACCAGGTACGTCTCGCCGACGACGCCGCCGGCCAGGATCAGCAGCACGGCGTCGTTGTGGTCGTCGACGTGCGTCCACTCCCGCACGTTGGCGCCGGCCCCGTAGAGGCGCGGACGGCGGCCGCGCAGCACGTTGGTGATCTGCCGGGGCAGGAACTTCTCCACGTTCTGGTAGGGGCCGTAGTTGTTGGCGCAGTGCGAGATCGTCGCCCGCACCCCGTACGACCGGACCCAGGCGCCCACCAGCAGGTCGGACGCCGCCTTGGTGGCCGAGTAGGGGCTGGACGGGTCGAAACGGCTCAGCTCGGTGAACCGCTGCCCGCCCTCGCCGGGCAGGCTGCCGAAGACCTCGTCGGTGGACACGTGGTGCAGCCGCCGGTCGTGCCGCCGCACCGCCTCCAGCACGCTGAAGGTGCCCTCGACGTTGGTCCGCAGGAACGTGCCCGGGTCGTGCAGCGAGTTGTCGACGTGTGACTCGGCGGCGAAGTGCACCACCGCGTCGGCCTCCCCGACCAGCCGGTCGACGAGTTCCCGGTCGACGACGTCGCCGACCACGAACCGGATCCGGTGCGCCACGTCGCCCAGGCTGGCCCGGTTGCCGGCGTAGGTGAGCGCGTCGAGGACGGTGATCCGCGTCCCGGGGCGGGTCGCGAGCACCCGCCGTACGAAGTTCGCGCCGATGAAGCCCGCGCCGCCGGTGACCAGCAGGTGATCCATGGCGGCGAGGTTAGGTGGGCGGGCTCGAGCGCCGCTGGAGGGCGGATCGTCGTTGGGTCCGGCCCCGACCGCCCGTCGATCCGGCTACCAGGCCGGCGGTCGACAGTGGCCGGGTCCCGCGGCGGAGCGCGGGGCCCGACCGATGAGGAGGCCCGACCATGCCGAACGGGAAACCGCTGCGCGGCATCCTGCTGGCGGGCGGCACCGGTAGCCGCCTGTGGCCGATCACCCGCGGGGTGTCGAAGCAACTGGTGCCGATCTTCGACAAGCCGATGGTCTACTACCCGCTGTGCACGCTGGTGATGGCCGGGATCCGGGAGATCCTCGTGATCACCGCCCCGGAGGACCGGGAGCAGTTCGTGCGGCTGCTCGGCGACGGCAGCCAGTTCGGGCTGCGCCTGGAGTACGCGGTGCAGGAGCATCCGGGCGGGGTCGCCCAGTCGTTCCTCATCGGCGAGCGGTTCATCGACGGCGGGCCGGTGGCGCTCGTTCTCGGGGACAACATCTTCTACGGCCCCGGCCTGGGTCGCCAGCTGGCCATGCGGCACCGTCCGACCGGGGCCCGGATATTCGCCTATCCGGTGGCCGATCCGCACGAATACGGGGTGGTCGAGTTCGACGAGACCGGGCGGGTGCTGTCGATCGAGGAGAAGCCGGCCCGACCCCGTTCGCGATATGTCGTGCCGGGTCTGTACTTCTACGACTCCCGGGTGGTGGACATCGCCCAGGAACTCAAGCCGAGTGATCGCGGGGAACTGGAGATCACGGCGGTGAACGAGGCGTACCGGCGGGCGGGAGAGTTGTCGGTCACCGTGCTCGCACGCGGCACGGCCTGGCTGGACACCGGGAACGTGGAGTCGATGATGCAGGCGGCCGAGTTCGTCCGGGTGATGGAGGCCCGCCAGGGTCTCAAGATCGGCTGCCTGGAGGAAACCGTGTGGCGGGCCGGCCTGATCGACGACGACGGGCTGCGCCGGCTGGCCGAGCCCCTGCTGCGCAGCGGGTACGGCCAGTACCTGTTGCGCCTGCTCGACGGGCTGCCCGGGCCCGTGTGAGCGGCACGGCCCGGCGACCCGTAACCTGGTGAGGAACTTTCAAGAATTTGCACACGCCAATGCTTAGCCAATTCCGCGTGACCTGACCAGCAGCGCCGATCGGCAGCGCCGTCACTTTCCGTCACGACCCCAGGTAAGCAACCCCTACAGTTCCCCATGAGATCGACTCGAGTGCCAATGGAAGGTAACTCAAGGTTAGGTACCGCTTGCGCATCGTGTCGGCATGTGCATACGATGTGCCAAGTTCCGGGCCACGGGGCCTTGAAATGGGGGGTCTATTTTGATTGCCTTCGACAACTTTCCCATAATGCGATTTCAACCCCGTGCGATAGCCCTGTAGGGCCGCCCCACCACGACCGGCGAGCCACGCCGGCGACGGAACGACGACGCGGCCAAGCCGCGACAGGTGCAGCTCAAACGGGTGAGCAGGCCAGGCGCGCCGGTTCGGCGCGGGGACCCCGGCCAGCCGTCCGGCACCCGTTCCGTATCCACCGAAAACCGATCTTCCGACCGCCCGTGAAATGGGTGCGGCGGCCGCCGAGAGGCTTTTCCGATACCGGATGCCGACTCGGCGGTCGCCGCCGTCCGGAATTCCCGATCGGTTCCGACACGGTTTCTGAGGATGCCCCTGGACAACAAATAGCGATCCCGACGAATGACAAGGCGAAATGCCGCTGACGCCGAATTCGCAGGAGAAGGACGCACACGTGCAGATCAATTTGCTGGGACCACTGTCGGTGTCTATCGACGGGAACGACGCGACTCCCACCGCGCCAAAGACCAGAAGAGTGCTGGCATTGTTGGCCGTACACGCGAACCGCGTGGTACCCAATCAGTTGCTCATCGAGGAACTGTGGGAGGACCAGCCACCGCCCAGCGTGACCACCACCCTTCAGACATACGTCTACCAGTTGCGCAAGCACCTCCAGGGCGGCTTCGCGTCGTCGGCCGGCCCGGCGCCCAGCGGGTGCGCGCCGAAGGAGGTCCTGCGCACGTACGCCGGCGGCTACATGCTCTGCCTGCGTCCCGAGACGCTCGACTCGCTGCGCTTCGAGCAACTGGCCCAGCGGGGCCGCACCGAACTCGAGCGCGGTGACGTGGAGACCGCGGCCCGGACGCTGCGCGAGGCGCTCGGGCTCTGGCACGGCCCGGCGCTCGTCGACGTCAACCCGGGCCCGCTGCTCCAGGTGGAGGCGCTGCGCCTGGACGAGATCGGCAAGAGCGCGCTGGAGCTGCGCATCGAGGCGGACCTGCGCCTGGGCCGGCACCACGAGCTGCTCGGCGAACTGACCGGGCTCACCGCCCGCCAGCCGACCCACGAGGGATTCCAGAGCAAGCTGATGCTCGCGCTGCACCGCGCCGGCCGGCGGTCCGAGGCGCTCGACGTCTACCAGCGCACCCGCGAGACGCTCGTCGACGAACTCGGCGTGGACCCGTGCGGGGAGCTGCAACAACTGCACCGCGCGATCCTCGCCGGCGACCCCGCCCTCAACCCGCCCGGCACCGACACGCTGACCGGTGCCCGGCGCCACGCCACCGTTCCCCTCCCGGCCCGCGAGGCGCGCTGGGCGCAGGCCCGCTCCGCCTGACCCCGCCCGGCCGGCCCGCGCCCCGGGCCGGCCGGGGGTGGCCCCGGTGACCCGCCCGCCACCGACCGCCGGGGCGCGCCCGCTCAGGGCAGCGCGCGGTGCTGCTCGAACGCCGCCAGCCAGCCCGGCAGGTCGTCGCCGGCCCGCAGCAGCCCGGCGCCGATCAGCAGTCCCTGGTAGCCCGCGCGCAGCAGCCGGGCCGCGCTCGCCGGACCGTCGATCCCACTGGCGCTGACCGCGCAGCGGGTGCCGGTCGCCACCACCTCGTCCACCAGGTCCAGGCCGCGCCGCAGGTCGCCACCGCCGCGCTCACGATCGCCGATGTCGGCGTTGTTGACCGCGACCACGCACTCGTCGGGCCGGGGCACGGCGCGGATCTCCGCGCGCGTCGCCACCTCCACGAACGGCGTCAGGCCCCGCCGGACGGCGGCGGCCACCAGCGCGTCCAGGGTGGAGCGGGCCAGCAGGCGGGCGGTCAACAGCACGGCCTGGGCGCCCAGCGCCACCGCCCGGTCCAGGTCCCGCCGACCGGTGATGAAGTCCTTCTGCAGCAGCGGGCGGTCGGTCAGCGACCGCACCTCCCGCAGCAGATCGGGGGTGCCGCCGAACCAGCGCCCGGTGACCACCGACAGGCAGGGCGCCTGCGCCCGCTCGTAGGTGGCGACGATCCGGGCCACCGACCGGCCGCCGAACAGGTCCGCCCCGGCGGCGTCGCGCCGCTTCACCTCCATCACGATCGGCCGTCGCGCGTCCCGCAGGGCGGCACGGAAGTCGGTGCCCATCGTCACTCCCCTCGTCCGGCCGGGGCCGGTCCTCACGTTGCCCAGGCGTCCACCAGCGCCGCGATCCGCCGGCCGTCGAACCGGCCGTCGGCGCCACGCGCCGCGCTGTCCACGTCGACCCCGCGGAAGAGCGGATGCGCGACCACCGCGTCGTACGCCCCGCGGTGCGCGGCGGCGATGCCACCGGCCAGCAGGAACGGGCGGCTGCACCGCGCGACCACCGACAGCACGTCCGCCACCCCGATCGTGGTGCCGGTGCTGCCGACGCGACCGTCCGCGCCGAGCGCGTCGAGCAGGAACAGGTCGGTGCCCGCCCGCTCGTACGCCGGCACCAGCGGCGCCTCCGGACAGCGACCGTCCCGCACGTGCAGCACCTTGACCACGGTCGCCTCGGCCTCGGCCTTGAGCCGGCGCACCAGCGCCGGAGGCTGCCAGCCGTGCAACTGCACCCAGCTCGCACCGGTACGCCGGAGCACCTCGCCGATCCGGGCACCGTCGGCGAGCGTGGTGACCAGGACCGGGCGCGGGCCACCCGCGACGGCACCGCGGCGGACCACCCGGGCGGCCCGCCCGGCCGGCAGGTCGTGCGCGCCGCCGGCCACCCCGCACCAGACACCCACCAGGTCGACGCCGAGGGCGCGCAGCAGCGCCACCTCCGCCGCCGTACCCGCCCCGCAGACCTTGACCAGCGGCACCGGTCAGAGCCCCAGCATGGCGGCGATGCGGTTGCGCTGCGTCTCCGAGGTGCCGGAGTAGATGGTGCCGGCGACCGCGTTGCGCAGCTCCTTCTCGACGCCGTACTCCGTGGTGTAGCCGTTGCCGCCGAAGATCTGCACGGCGGCCAGGGCGGACGCGAGGTTCGCCTCGCTGGCCACCACCTTCGCCACGGCGATGTCGGTGGTGACGGTGGCGCCGGCCGCCATCCGGGCGGCCGCACCGAAGAGCAGCGCCCGCGCGGTGCGTACCCCGATCTCCATGTCGACGATCCGGTGCGCGACCGCCTGGAACGTGCCGATCGGCCGGCCGAACTGGGTCCGGCCGCGGGCGTACTCCCGGCAGCGGTCCACCCGGGCCCGCATCTCGCCGGCGTTGACCGCGAAGCCGCAGAGGATCTCCCACTTCATCACGTGGTCCAGCACGAGGAAGCCGCCGCCGACGGATCCGACCACGTTGGCCGCCGGCACCCGTGCGCCGTCCAGGTACAGCTCGCCGAACGGCGAGGTACGCAGCCCCATCTTGGCCGTGGGCGGACCGACGACCAGTCCGGGCGTGTCCCGCTCCACCAGGAAGGCGGTGACCCCGAGCGGTCCGCCCTGCTCGGAGGTGCGGGCGTAGACGACCACGACGTCGGCGACCGGGCCGTTGCTGACGAACGCCTTCTGGCCGGTGAGCACGAAGTGGTCGCCGTCGCGCACCGCCCGGGTCCGCATGGCCAGCGCGTCGGAGCCGCTGTCCGGCTCGGTGATCGCGTGGGCGCCGATCACCGCGCCGGAGGCGACGTCGGGCAGGTAGCGGTCGCGCAGCGCGGGCGAGCCGAAGCGCTGCACCGCGATTCCGGTGCTGACCAGGTGGGTGGTGACGGAGAAGTTGAGCCCGGCGTCCCGGCAGCCCTCGCCGAGCCCCTCCAGGACGTACATGGTGGTGGGCAGGTCCTGCCCGAGGCCACCCCAGCGCTCCCCGATCGGAAGGCCGAGCAGCCCGGCCCGACGGACCGCCTCCCACTTGGCGCGGGGGAACTCGGCCCGGGCGTCCAGCTCCACGTGCTCGTCGTTGAGCACGTGGAGCCAGGGCCCCAGACCGTTTCGCAGGGCGTCCTGGTCAGCGGTCCATGAGATCACTTGTCGACTCCAACGAGGTCGTGGTCGCTACGCGTACGCCGCCCGGCGCACGCCGATCAGTACTGCGAGAAGCCGTCCGGGTCGATGCTGTGCTGCTCGCCCCCGTGCAGCGCCGGGGTGAACACGCACACCAGGCGCAGGTCGGCGTCCGGACCGGCGACCAGGCAGTGCGCGTCGTGCTTGTCCAGCGCGTACATCACGCCCGGCCGGATCGGATGGGTGTTGCCGGCCAGGTCGATGACGCTGCCCTCGCCCTCGATGCAGTAGCAGGCCTCGAGGTGCCGGCGGTACTGCAGCCGGGCCATCGTGCCGGCCCGGACGGTGGTGTCCGTGATCGTGTAGCCCATGCCGTCCGATTCGAGCAGGAACCGCCGACTGAGACCGTTGCCCCAGTCCACCGTGGTCACCTCATCCAGTTCCCGGATGATCATCGGTCTGTCCCCTTCTGTGCGGGTCGGCTGACGATCGCCATTGATCGCAGGAAGGTGTCGAACCCGGCCAGCAGGTCCTGGCCGGTCCGTTCGGTCCGCTCGACGGCCAGCGCCGCGGCGGTTCCGACGACGGCGGCGTCCGCGCCGGCCGCGCCGATCTGCCGCACGTCCGCGGCATCGCGGACGCCGAAGCCGACCGCGATCGGGGCGGAGCCGGCGGCCCGCAGCCCGTCGACGGCGGCGCGCAGCGCGCCGTACCCGCGCTCCGGCGCGGTCCCGCTGCGGCCGTGCGTGGCGACGAGGTAGACGTAGGCGCCGGCGTCGCGGGCGGCGGCGGCGCGCACCGACGCCGACGAGGTGGCGTAGCAGGTGGTGACCACCGGCAGGCCCGCGTCGGCGGCGTGCGCCAGGTGGGCGGCGCGCAGCCGGGGCGGCAGGGCGTGCACCAGCAGCCCGTCCGCGCCGGCGTCGGCGACCCGGCGGACGAAGGCCCGCTCCCCGACCGGGCGCACGGTGTGCCGCCAGTCGGCCAGCAACGCGATCCGCGTCCGGCGCAGCCGCGGGCGGACCTGTGCCACGAACGCGAGCACCTCGTCGGCGTCGGTGCCCCGGTCCAGGGCCCGCCGGGCGGCCCGGCGCAGCACCGGCCCGTCGGTGACCGAGTCGGGAAACGGCACCGCCAGCTCCAGACAGTCGACGCCCCGCTCGTCGAGCAGCTCGACCAGCTCGGCCAGGCGGTCGACGGGCGGATCGCCGGCGGTGAGGAACACCGCCAGGCCGGGCGCCGCGCCCCGACGGCCGGCGAAGAAGTCAGCCACCGGCGGCCACCGCCCTACGCCGCCCGGGCCGCCCCGCGCGCATCCGGTTGAGCAGGTCCAGCGCGGCCCCCGAGGCGACCGCCTCCCCGGCCGCGGCCAGGGCGTCCGTCCAGCGGGTGCCCGGATCCGCCACCACCCGCATGGCGGCCGCGTTCAGGCAGACCACGTGGGTGGCGACCGGGCCGCGCCGGCCGGCCAGCACGTCGTGGAAGTCCGCCACCGGGTCGGTGCCGGGCGGCGTCGGACGCAGGTCGGCCAGGCTGCCCGTGGTGGCCGGCAGCCCCAGGTCGGCCAGCCGGACGGACGGCCCGCCGGCGGGGTGCAGCACGTCGTCCGCGAAGCCGGTCAGCTCGTCCGCCCCGGCGTCGTTGGTGCAGAACCAGACCCGGGCGCCGCCGCGGCGGACGGCCAGCCGGCGCAGCAGGTCCAGCACGCCGAGGTCGGAGACGCCGGTGAGCTGCGCGGTCGCCGGCGCCGCCGCGAGGACCGGACCCAGCACGTTGACGAAACGGCCGACCTCCCGCAGTTGCAGCGGCACCACGGCGCGGGCCAGCAACGCCACCTCCGCCGGGTAGACGAAGTAGCCGGCGAAGGCCAGGCCGTGGCGGTCCACCGCGTCCGCCAGCTCGTCGTAGCCGGAGGCGAGCGGGATGCCGAGCAGTTCCAGCAGGTCGAACGCCCCCCGCCCACCGCTGTAGGCGCGGGCGCCCGTCTTCACCACCGGCAGGCCGGTCGCGGCCGCCACGAACGCCGCCGCGGTGGACACGTTGAACGTCCGGGGACCACCACCGGTGCCGACGACGTTGACGCACCCGCCGGGCACCGGCCGGGCCGGCTGGCGCCGCTCGTTCAACGAGTCCAGCAGCGCCTCCGCCGTCTCCGCGTCCGGTGGACTGGTGGCGAGCGACGCCAGCAGCGCCACCGCCTCGCCGCGCCGCAGCGCGCCGGCGTGCAGCGCGTCCCAGAGGGAGCGCCACGCCGGCAGGTCGACCGGCTGGCGCGGCGCGAGCAGCGCGGTGATCGCCGGGTGCACGTCTACTTCGCCTCGGCCGGCTCGGTCCCGGCGCGGGCCAGGAACGCGTCGATCGCGCGGATCGAGCGGAAGTGCTCCGGCGCGAGTTCGACCTGGTCGGCGGCGATGCCGAAGCGTTCCTCCAACCAGGCGATCACCTTGAGCAGGCCGAGGCTGTCGATGACCCCGTTGTCGATCAGGTCGAGGTCGACGTCCAGCTCGGCGGGCGGGACGTCGGGCAGGAACTCCTCGACGATGAACTGGGCGATGACCGGTGCGTGCTGCAACTCAGGCTCCTTCCGGGAGGCCGCTTGTGAGGTGTGCCTGCCGTACCGCGAGGCGGTCGACCTTGCCGGTGGAGGTACGCGGGAACGGGGCGTCGACCACCCGGACCGTCTCCGGGATGGCGCCGCGCGGAAGCACCCCGGCGCAGTGCCGGCGCAGGCCGAGGCTGTTCAGGCCGGTGCCGGGCCGCCGGTGGACCACGGCGTGCAGCCGCGACCCGACCAGCGCGTCGGGCACCGCGAGCACCACGGCGTCGGCCGCGTCGGGATGGTCGAGCAGGGTCTGTTCCACCTCGGCCAGGTCGACCCCGACGCCGCGTACCTTCACCCGGTGGTCGTCCCGGCCGACGAGGAACAGCCGCCCGTCGGCGTCCCGGCGGACCAGGTCCCCGCTGCGGTACCAGGCCGGACCCGGCCGGCCGGACGGGTCCGCGCCGAACCGGTCGCCGCCCGCGGCGGCGCCCAGGTAGCCACCGCTCTGGAACGGGGTACGCACCCACAGCTCCCCGGCGCCCGGCCCGTCGACGAGCGCGCCGTCCGGGCCGACCACCGCGGCGTCGACCCCGGGCAGCGGCTCGCCCAACGGCACCGGCCCGTCGAGCGGGCCGGCGCGGTCCACCTCGTGCAGGAAGCTGTCGTTGGTCTCGGTGCAGCCGTACAGGTTGTACAGGCGCGCCGACGGGAACGCGGTCGGCAGCCGGCGCAGCAGCCGCGCCGGCATCGTGTCGCCGGTGAAGATGGCGTGCTCGACGTGCGGGAACACCCGCGCGTCACCGGGGTCGACGTCCGGGCCGGCGAGGAGACCGAACAGCATCGGCACCGCCTGCACCACCGACACCCGTTCCCGGGCCACCAGGTCGGCCAGCGCCGCCGGCTGCAACGCCTGGTCGGGGTCGACCAGCACCACCGTGCCGCCCCGGCTCAAGGTGGTCCAGACGTCGAGCAGGCAGAGGTCGAAGTTGAGCGGCGCGTAGTTGAGCACCCGGACCCCGGGACCGATGCCGAACCGGTCCCCGGCCCAGGCGACGAACCGGTCCACCGCCGCCGCGTCGAGCGGGACGACCTTCGGCAGGCCGGTGGAACCGGACGTGGTCAGCATGAACGAGGTGCCGTGCGGCACCCGTCCGGCCGGCACGTCGGGTAGCCGCAGGGTGTCCCGGGGCGACAGCACGTGCCGGCAGCCGGCCTGGCCGAACAGCTCGCGCAGGGTCGCCGACGGCAGGCTGGCGGCGGGCAGCAGGAACGGCCGGCCGGCGCGCAGCACGCCGAGGATGGTGGCCACGGCCTCCGGCGACTTCTCGGCCAGCACGCCCACCGGCTCGTCGTCGGCCAGGTCGAGCGCCGCCAACCGGTCGGTGGCCGCCGCGGCCAGGTCGACCAGGTCGCCGTAGCTGACCGTCCGGTCCCGCCAGACCAGCGCGGTCAGCCAGGGATGGGTACGGGCGGTGCGGACGACGCTGTCCACCAGGGCGGAGTGCGCGGTCATCACAGGTCCTCTCCGGGTCGGCACGGCGCTCACTCGTCCAGCAGCGCGACGGCCCGGGTCCAGCCGGCCCCCGCCCCCACCAGCCGCACCGGGAAACAGACCACCCGGAATCCGTACGGGGGCAGCGCCTCCAGGTTCGCCAGGCGCTCCACCTGGCAGTACTCGCGGTCCCGCCCGGCGACGTGCGCGGGCCAGAGCACCGCCGGGTCCCCGGTGGCCTGCCAGCGCCGCAGGATCGTCGGGAACGGGGCGTCGAGGCTGAACGCGTCCGTGCCGATCACCCGCACGCCGGCGTCGAGCAGCAGGTGCACCGCCGGCCCGTCCAGGCCGACGAAGTCGGTGAAGTAGCGGGCGGTGCCGGCCCAGGCGCTCGCCCCGGTCCGCAGCAGCACGATGTCCTGCGGCTCCGGCCGGCGGCCGATGCGGGCGAACTCCTTCTCCAGGTCCGCCGCCCCGATCACGCCGGCCTCGTCGCGCGCCACGTCCAGCACCAGCCCGGGCCGGTGGAACCACTCCAGCGGCAACTGGTCGACGTGCCGGGGCACCCCGTCGCCGTAGCCGGCCCGGCTGCCGTAGTGGGAGGGCGCGTCCACGTGGGTGCCGGTGTGACTGGTCAGCGTGAGCCGGTCCAGGGAGAGGAACTCGCCGTCGGGCAACACGTCCGGGTCGAACTCCAGTCCGAAGTGCTCACGCATCTCCGCGCTCATGTGCAGCGCGCCCTCGCGCGGGCTGAGCACCTCGTGCCCGACCGGGTCCGGCTCGTACGCCGACGCGTCGATCGGGGACGACAGGTCGATGATCCGCACAGTTACCTCCTCGGCTCCCGTCCACCGTCGCGGTGGGGGCTCGAGGAGCGTTGGAAGCCGGCTGGACGGGCCCGTCCGGTCGACACCGGCGAGGCGTGTCCACCCTCGTCGGCCGTCCGGCGGCCGTTCCGGTCAGCGGGGGTGGTGGTCGGTCGGAGCGCGTCGGCGTGCGGGTGGCCGGAGCCGAGCTCGCCGACCCTGGCGGGACACCGGCAGGTACCGCTGCGCCCGCGCCGGCGGGCGGGTCTGGACCTCACCGGCCGTGGTCGCCCTCCGCACCAGGTCGTTGGATTCCGCCGTCGGGTGGCCCGCGGCGCGCAGCACCTCACTGCCGGCCGTGCGAACGTCGTTGATCATCGACTCGCCGATCGAGCGCACGCCCTGCCCCCAGGCCCGGCCGAGGCACTCGGCGCTCTCCAGGACGAGGTGGTCGGTGCGGCCGAAGTCCTGTTCGTCGCGGCACGCCTGGTGCAGCTCACGCAGGGCGGCGGCGAGTCGGGACAGGGCCGCGGGCAACGCCGGCGGGATGGGCTCGTCGTGCTCCAGGGCGCTGACGGAACTCCGCGCCACCGAGCGGGTGTAGAGGATCACCTGTTCGAGGTGACCCAGGGCGCCGGCGTACCGGTGGAAGTGTTGGCGACGGCGCCACCGGGCCGGCGCGATGGTGACCACCTCCTGGGCGCCGCTGAGCGCGTCGGTGAGCCGGCCGACGTCCGGACCGAGATCGCGCAACGCCTGCAGGGCACGCTTCGCCGCTTCCGCGTCCCGGCGCGTCTGCGCCTCCGCGATGGCGTCGAGCTGGCGGGTCAGTCCCGAGATGACGGGTCGGGCCGAGTTGTCGAGCACCCGCAGCGGGTTCACCGGCAGCAGCACCGCCACCACGAGAAGTCCCGACAGGCCGCCGATCAGGGCGTCGACTATTCGGGGCACCTCCAGGTTCTGGTCAGCCGGGGCCAGGGTGGCGATCAGGACGGCGGTGCCGCCGGCCTGGCCGACCAGCGCGCCCCCGCGCCCCGCGACCAGCAGCGCGACGGCGATGGCCACGGTGACCACCAGGCCGGTCTGCACGACGCCGGTGCCGAGGAAGTAGCGCAGCACGTCGCTGACCACGATGCCGACGCCGACGCCGGCGAGCAGTTCGACGGTGCGCCGGACCCGCTGACCGATCGCGGTGGCGATGGTGCCGACCGCCGCGGCCGGGGCGAACACGTGTGCCCCGGGTCCGAGCCGGGCTGCCAGCAGGGCGGCCAGCCCCGCCGCCAGCCCGGCCTGCACGGCGATCACCACGATGAGTTCGAGCTGACGCCGCCGGTCGCGCCCGAACGCGCCACCTTCCTCGCGGGCTGTGGACAGCACGTGCCCACCCCGCTCGACGACCCGGGTCAGTGGGGAACGGGAGGTGTCATGGTCGCGTTCGGCCACGACGGCAGTTACCCGCCCTCCTGCCCGCGAATCACCCCCGACGGGTGACGGCCGGAGCGACTGTCGACCTCCACCGCGTCCGGGTGGGGTCCGCAGCGGCGGACCCCACCCCCGTCCCTCAGAAGCCGGTCAGCCCGGCGCCGTACGGGTAGAGCGGGTTGCCGTAGGTGGTCGCCGGCGGCTGGTCGGCGCCGATCGAGGCCCGGATCTGGGTCCGCTCGGCCGCGCTCGCACCGAGGTCGTACGGCAGGTCCCACGCCTCGACCGCGTCGGCCGGCGTGTCGGTGCCGCCGGGGCGCAGCACGTCGGAGAGGGTGCGGGGCAACTGCCAGGGCAGTTTGCCGCGCGGCTGGTAGTCACCGAAGAGCAGGCCGGCCAGGGCCGGACCCATCTCCTCGCCGCCCCGGTAGGTGACCACGATCGCGCTGGCCAGGTCCCGCCACTCGGTGATGACGTAGGGCCGCGGCAGGACCAGCGCCACCACCACCGGGACGCCCCGGGCCCGGAACTTCTGGATCACCGCGAGCTGCTCCGGCGGCAGGTAGGGCTGCTCCTTCGGCCAGTTCGTCGCGTGCGTGTAGGAAGCCTCGCCGACCGCCACGACCGCCAGCTTCGGGTTCGGGCTGTCGTCCTGGTGGACGGTCACCCCGGCCTGCGCGGCCCGGGTCCGGACCGCGTCCAGGATCGTCTGCGACCCGTACTCGGCGTGGAAGAAGCTGGTCCACACGCAGCAGGAGCCGCCGTCGGCCGCGCGCGGGCCGGCGACCACGATGTCGTCACCGGCGTTCAGCCGTATCGGCAGCGTGCCGGCGTCGTTCTTCAGCAGCGTCATCGCCTCCCGCGCGGCCTGGTTGGCCAGCGCCGTGTAGGCGGGCTGGTGGAAGCGGTACGGGCCGTTGACCGGATCGCCGTACGGGGCCTCGAAGATGCCGAGCTGGAACTTCACCCGCAGCACCCGCCGGACCGCGTCGTCGATCCGCGACGCCGGCACGTTCGCCACGAAGTCGGCGATCGAGAAGCCGGCCGCGCCCGGGTCGGCGCCGCCCATCACGTCGGAGCCGGCCTTCGCCGCGCCGATCCAGGACCCCGACGGCAGCCAGTCGGTGGTGATCAGACCCTGGTATCCGAGATTCTGACGCAGGTAGGCGAGGATCTTGGCGCTGTCGCCGGCGCCGGGGCCGCCCGGATCGAGCAGCGAGCTGCCCGCGTACCCGGGCATGATGTTGACCGCGCCCGCCTCCATCGCCGCGCGGAACGGGATCATGTGGTACTTGATCGTCACGTCGTCGTAGACGATCAGGGCCTCCCCGCCCGCGCCCTCGCCCGGCCAGTGCTTGACCGTCGCGAGCACCGAGCGCGGGTTCAGCTCCGGGCCGCCCTGCAGGCCGGCCACCAGCGCACGGACCTGGGCGGCGGCGACCTGCGCGTTCTCGCCGTTGCCCTCCTGGATACGCGGGTAGATCACCTTCGTGCCGACCTCGGCCAGCGGACCGAGGACGCCGCGCGTGCCCACCTCCAACTGCTCCCGACGCTGCACGTCGCCGAGCTGGTGGTCGAGTGGGTAGTTCTTCGCGGCGGCCAGCGCGCTCTGCATCGGGTAGGTCGTCTGGTAGCCGTGGATGGTGTCCCCCGCCGAGACGAACGGGATGCCCAGCCGGGTGCCGGCCGAGGCGAGCAGTTGCTGGTGCAGGTCCGCCGCCTGCGCCGGGCCGAAGTGCCACCCCGACCGGGGGTACGCCTGCGCGTTGTAGAACAACTGGTACGCCTTCTCCTCCGGCGTCATCCGCGCGAGCAGGTCGTCCACCCGGGACTGGACCGGCAGCCGCCAGTTCTCGTACGGCTCGATGGCGCCGTCACGGTTGAGGTCGCGGGCGCCGGCGACCACGCCGATCCCGTCGGCGACGCTCTCCAGCGTGGGCAGGTAGACGCTGAAGCGCCTGACGGTCGAGGTGACCGGGGTGCCGCCGACCGTGGTGACGTACCACTGGTAGGTCCAGCGGTCCGGCAGGTCCCAGGTGGGCGTGTAGGACGTGCCGGTCGGCTCGGCGACCTTGGTGTAGAGGTCGAGCAGGTTGCCGGCGGCGGTGAAGTCGTAGTCGGTACGGCTGATGTTGATCCACACCTGGTAGCGGGTCGCGCCGGCGACCGCCGCCCAGCTCAGCGTGGGTCGGCGGGTGGTGGTGACCATCGCCGCGTCGGCCGGTGCGGTGAGCGCGAACTGGTCGCGGGTCGCGGGCGGCCGGGTGGGGCCGGAGAGCAGCGGCGCGGTGGTGGCGGTGTCGTCGACGCTGCCGTACGCCTGCAGCTCCCACAGCGAGTAGCCGTAGCCGGTGGCCCGGGTGGTGCCGTAGAGGCGCAGGTAGCGGCCGGTGCCGGTGACGGTGAGCTGTTCGGTGCCGCCGCGACCGGTGGTGGTGGCGTAGATCGTGGTCCAGGTGGCGCCGTCGGAGGACGTCTCCAGCCGGTAGCCGGTGGCGTAGGCGGCCTCCCAGGTGAGCACCACCCGGTTGATCGTGGCGACGCCGCCGAAGTCGATGCGGAGCCACTGCGGGTCGCTGCCGAACTGGCTCGACCAGCGGGTGGTGCTCCGGCCGTCGAGCGCGGCGGCGGGCGCGTTGCCGCCCTCCCACGAGGAGGCGGCGACCTGCCGGAACTCCGAGATCGGCCGGCCGCTGGGCGGCGGGGTGGTGCCGATGCTGCCGAAGACCTTGAACTCCCAGAGCGAGTACCCGTATCCGGTGGCCCGGGTCGTGCCGTACAGCCGCACGTACCGACCGGTGCCGGTGACCGCGAGGGTCTGGGTGCCGCCGGTGCCGGCGGTGGTGGTGTGGATCGTGGTCCAGGGTCCGGACGGCGCGGACGCCACCTGGATCTGGAACGCGGTCGCGTAGGCCGCCTCCCAGACGAGCTGCACCTGGTCGACGGTGGCGGTCGCGCCGAGGTCGACCTGGAGCCACTGCGGGTCGGCGAAGGCGCTCGACCACCGGGTCCCGGCGTCACCGTCGGTGGCGGCGGCGGCCGGCGTGCCCGCGCTCTCGGTCGACGAGGCGGTGGTCGGACGTCCCTGCGAGATCAGCGGTCCGGCCGCGCCGGCGGCCGGGCCGGGCACGACGAGGTAGGTGACGAGGAGGGCGAGCAGCGCCAGCGCCACGGCCGCCGGGCGGTGCCGGCGGCGCACGGGTGCGGGCAGCGGTGGTGTCGCGGGCATGCGTGGCTCCCGGATGGTGGTGGTGGGGACCGTGCGGAGAGAGCGCCCTCGAATCCAGCGTCATCGACGTTCTTCGTTGAAGTCAATGACGCGCGGAAAGTCCGGAATAGATCATGGCGCGCGAGTTCTCCTTGACAGCGCCCGCGATGCGGGTCCACTCTCGGTGACCGAGAGAGCGCCCTCCGTCGGATCCGCCGAAGGAGGGTTCCATGTCCCGTACCCCACCCGTCCCGCACCCGCTCGCACCGGCCCGTCCCGGGCGTCGGTGGCTCGCCGCCGCGACCGCCCTCACCCTGCTCGCCGGCGGCATGCTCGCCGACGCCGTCTCGGCCGGCGCCGCCTCGTCGGTCGCCGCCTGCGGCGGCAACGTGGCAGCCGGCCGGCCCGCGGTCGCCTCGTCCACCGAGAGCGCCGCCTTCCCGGCGTCGGCCGCCGTCGACGGCAACACCGGCACCCGGTGGTCGAGCGCCTTCGCCGATCCGCAGTGGCTGCGGATCGACCTCGGCGCCACGCAGGACGTCTGCCAGGTCACCCTCCGGTGGGAGGCCGCGTACGCGGTCGCCTTCCAGATCCAGGTGGCCGCCGCCGCCGACGGTCCGTGGACCACCGTCCACTCGACCACCACCGGCGCCGGCGGCACGCAGACCATCGCGGTCACCGGCAGCGGCCGCTACCTGCGCGTCCAGGGCACCAGCCGGGCCACGCCCTACGGCTACTCGCTCTGGGAGGTGGGGGTCGCCACCACCGGCGGCTCGACGCCACCGCCGACCACCCCGCCGCCGACCGGCGGGTTCTGGGGCGACACGACGAGCATCCCGCCGGCCCGCAACGTGCTCACCGTCAAGGTGCTCAACCGCACCAACGGCCGCTACCCCGACAGCCAGGTCTACTGGAGCTTCAACGGCCAGACCCACTCCGTCGCCGAGCAGCCCTACCTGGACATGCCGGTCAACTCGGCCGGCCGGATGTACTTCCGGCTCGGCTCACCGACCAGCCAGTACAGCGACTTCATCGAGTTCACCGTGGGCACGAACCAGTTCAACGGCAACACCACCAGGGTCGACGCGTTCGCGCTCAAACTGGCGATGCGACTGCACGCCCGCGACGGCTACGACGTCGCGGTCGGCGAGAACGAGGCGACCTTCGCCGAGGACCGCTCGGTGACGTTCCAACGCTTCACCGACGCGGTGCCGACGGAGTTCAAACACCTGGCCGGCATCGAGGCGCCCTACCGGATCCCGGCGCCGGGCAGCTCGCCGCAGTTCCGGGCCGGCGGCCAGTACGCGAACTACTTCACCGCGTACGCCAACTCGGTCGGACTGTCGGCGGCCACGTCGGACATCTTCGGCTGCGCCGGCCGGTTCGCCGGTGACCCGACCGGCTGCGCGGCGCTGAACCGGCACACCGCCCAGTTGCCCCGGACGCAGTGGGAGGACCCGAGCCGCTTCTACCAGCAGTCACCGGCCAACTGGTACGCGAAGTTCTGGCACGACCGCGCCATCAACGGCCGCGCCTACGGCTTCCCGTACGACGACGTCGCCGACCAATCGTCGTTCGTCTCGCACGGCGATCCGCAGTGGTTGGTCGTCGCCGTCGGCTGGTGACCGGGTGACGGTTCCGGAACCGCCCGTGCGGTTCCGGAACCGTCCACGGCCGACGTGGGAGGGCCGGTCAGGGCAGCGCCTTGAGGAAGGGGCCGTGGTTGAGCCGGAACTCCCAGGAGTAGAAGCGGTCCCAGTTGATCGACCAGGTCATCAGCCCTCGGAAGGCGGGGTTGGTGCCGCTGCGGGGGGTGTATCCACCGCAGTTCTGGCCCCGGACGAGGCAGGTCACCGCCTGCTGCACACCGACCGGGGCGAGGTAGCCGTTGCCGGCACTGGTGGAGGAGGGCGCGCCGAACGCGACCTGGTCCTCGCGCAGCGCGGGGAACACGGCGTTGGCGTTCCCCGCGACGGGGAAGCCGGCCAGCAGCATGTCGGTCATCGCGATGTGGAAGTCGGCGCTGCCCATGGTGTGGTACTGGCCGTCGAGCCCGACGATGGGGCCGGAGTTGTAGTCCTGGACGTGCAGGACGGTGAGGATGTCGCGCAGCGCGTGGATCACCGGCAGGTAGGAACCGGCGCGGGGGTCCTGACCGCCCCACGGGCCCGAGCCGTAGAACTGGTAGCCGAGCTGCACGAAGAACGTCTCCGGGGCCATGGTGAGCACGAAGCCGGCACCGTAGCGTTGCTTGAGGGTGCGGATCGCCGAGATCAGGTTCACCACGACCGGGGTGGTCGGGTTGCGGAAGTCGGTGTCGCCGGTGTCGAGGTAGAGGGAGTGGCCCTCGAAGTCGATGTCCAGGCCGTCGAGGCCGTACCGGTCGATGATCGCCGACACCGAGCGGACGAAGGTGTCCCGGGCGGCGGTCGTGGTGAGCTGGACCTGCCCGTTCTGGCCGCCGATGGACAGCAGCACCTTCTTGCCCTGCTGCTGCTTGGCGCGGATCGCGGCGGTGAACTGGGCCTCGGTCTCGACGGTGGGGCATTCGGCGACGGGGCAGAGCTGGAAGCGGATGTCGCCGGAGGTGACGGAGGTGGGTTCGCCGAAGGCGAGGTTGATGACGTCCCAGTCCGCGGGCACGTCGGCCATCCGCAGGTATCCGGCGCCGTTGGCGAAGCTGGTGTGCAGGTAGCCGATCAGGGCGTGCTTGGGCAGCCCGGTGTTCGGCGGGCTGGTGGGCGGCGGAGTCGTCGGTGGCGGCGTGCTCGGCGGCGCGGTGGTGGGCGGCGCCGTGGTGGGCGGCGCGGTCGTGGGCGGCGCCGTGGTGGGTGGCGCCGTGGTGGGCGGTGTGCCGCCGCCGCACGGCGCGCCGTTCAGGGTGCAGTCGGTGGGCAGGCCGGAGCCGGTGACCAGGAAGCCGAACGACGCCGACGCGCCGGGGGCCAAGGTGCCGTTCCAGGAGCGGTTGGTGAAGGTGTGCCGCTGCCCGACGCTGGTGACCGTGGCGTCCCAGTACGAGCCGAGGGTGGTGCCCGCCGGCAGCGTGAAGGCGACCTGCCAGCCGGTGATCGTGCTCGATCCCCCGTTGGTGACGGTGTAGCGACCCTCCCAGCCGGTGCCCCAGTCGGAGGTCTTGGTGAACGCGGCCGTCGGGCCGGCGGCCAGCGCCGGGCCGGCGAGGGCCAGGGTCGCCGCGGCGGCGGTGAGCAGGGCCGCCAGGGCGGCCAGGAACGGTGTTCGGAATCTGCGCGCCATCCGGTCCTCCCGAGGGGTGCCCGACCGAGGGGTATCGACGGGAGGCTAATTATTAGGTTTGTTAACTGAACTTGTCCAGAGGCGAACCGGCGGGCGCCACCGGCAAAAATTCAGGTCGGTCTAACTCTGGACCTTTACTGTTAACACTCCTAATAATGGGGCCCCGGCTCCGCTCCGATCCGATCCGGAAGGCCCACCCCCATGCGCCGCCCCGCCCTCCTCGCCCTCGCCGCCGTGCTCGCCGCCGGTGGCACCTCCGTCTACCTGGCGACGTCCGCCTCCGCGGCCGCCGCCTGCTACCCCACCTGGTCGTCGTCCGCCGTGTACGTCGGCGGCGGCCAAGCCTCCTACCAGGGCGTCAACTACCAGGCCAAGTGGTGGACCCAGAACGACAACCCGGCCACGCACAGCGGCCAGTGGGACGTCTGGGCCAACCAGGGCGCCTGCGGCGGCACCACCCCGCCGCCGACCACGACGCCCCCGACCACGACGCCGCCCACCACGCGACCCCCGACCACCCCGCCACCCACGACCACCCCACCGCCCACCACCGCGCCGCCGACCGGCAGCGGCCAACTGCCGAAGCACTTCCTCACCGGGTACTGGCAGAACTTCGACAACCCGGCCCGGGAGATCCGACTCCGGGACGTCCCGGCCGCCTACGACCTGGTCGCGGTCGCGTTCGCCGACGCGACGAGCACGCCCGGCGCGGTCTCCTTCGGCATCGACGCCGGCCTGAGCGCCTCGCTCGGCGGCTACACCGACGCCGACTTCAAGAGCGACGTCGCCGTCCTGCACTCGCGGGGCAAGAAGGTCGTCATCTCGGTCGGCGGTGAGCGCGGCACCGTCTCGGTCGCCAGCGCCGGCGCCGCCACCAACTTCGCCAACTCGATCGTCGGCCTCATCGGCACCTACGGGTTCGACGGCGTCGACATCGACCTGGAGAACGGCGTCAACGCGACGTACATGGCTCAGGCGCTGCGCGACATCCGCAGCCGGACGAGCGCCAACCTGATCATCACGATGGCGCCGCAGACCATCGACATGCAGAGCACGGGCGCCCAGTACTTCCAGTTGGCCTTGAACATCAAGGACATCCTGACCGTCGTCCACACCCAGTTCTACAACTCCGGCGCGATGCTCGGCTGCGACAACACCGCCGCGTACGGCCAGGGATCGGTCAACTTCCTCGTCGCGCTCGCCTGCATCCAACTCGAGAACGGACTCCGGCCGGACCAGGTGTCCCTCGGGTTGCCGGCCGCCCCGAGCGCCGCCGGTGGCGGCTACGTCAACCCCTCGGTGGTCAACCAGGCCCTCGACTGCCTCGCCTACGGCACCAACTGCGGCTCGTTCCGGCCGCCGCGCACCTACCCCGGCATCCGTGGCGCCATGACGTGGTCCGTCAACTGGGACGTCACCAACGGCAACGGCTTCGCCGACACCATCCGCCCCCACCTCACCACCCTGCCCTGAACCCCCACAGGAGAGCGTCATGAAACTCAGGCAGAAGATCCTGTCCCTGGCCGCCGTCACGGTCACCGCCACCGCGATCGCCGTCCTCCCGATGACCACGTCGAGCGCGGCCGCGGCCTGCTACCCGGCCTGGTCGGCGTCCCAGGTCTACGTCGGCGGTGGCCAGTCGTCGTACCAGGGCGTCAACTACCAGGCCAAGTGGTGGACCCAGAACGAGAACCCGGCCACCCACAGCGGCCAGTGGGACGTCTGGGCCAACCAGGGCGCCTGCGGCGGCGGCACCACCCCCACCACCCCGCCGCCCACCGGCCCGACCAACCCGCCGCCGGGCGGCAAGATGGCCGCCGCGCCCTACGTCTACCCCGGCTGGGGCAACCCGCCGGCGCCCTCCACCATCACCGGCCAGGGCGTACGCGCGTTCACCGTCGCGTTCGTGCTGGCGAACGGCTGCAACCCGGTCTGGGACGGTGAGGGCGGCCTGACCGGCGGCGTCCACGAGTCCTGGATCAACCAGGCCAAGGCGGCCGGCGCGAGCATCGTCCCGTCGATCGGCGGCTGGCAGGGCAACAAGCTCGGCCCGAACTGCGCCACCCCGGAAGCCCTCGCCGGCGCCTACCAGAAGGTCATCAACACCTTCAACCTCAAGGCGATCGACATCGACATCGAGAACTACGACGAGTTCGAGAACTACACGGTCGCCGACCGCATCGTCAGCGCCCTGGGCATCATCAAGCGCAACAACCCGGGCGTCACCACGATCCTGACCTTCGGTACGACCACGACCGGGCCCAACGTGCACGGCATCCGGCTGATCAACCAGGCCCGGGCGCTGAACGCCAACGTCGACATCTTCACGATCATGCCGTTCGACTTCGGCGGCGGCGCCGACATGTACACCAGCACCCGCAACGCGGCCGAGGGCCTGAAGAACCAACTGAAGTCCACGTTCGGCTGGAACGACCAGACGGCGTACGCCCACATGGGCATCTCCGGCATGAACGGCCTCTCCGACCAGCAGGAGGTGACCACGCCGGAGACCTGGACGCGCATCCGCGACTACGCCCGGAACAGCGGCCTCGCCCGCTTCACCTTCTGGGCGGTGAACCGCGACCGCGGCTGCGCCGGCGGCGGCGTGGTCTCCACCTGCAGCGGCATCGCCCAGAGCGACTGGGAGTTCAGCCGGATCTCCGCCGGCTTCTGAGCAGTGCCACGGCGAGCGGTAGGCATGTCGATGCGCCTACCGCTCGCCGTGGCCTCCGACCAGCCCGAACACGTAATTGTTAAGACTATTGCCAATAACGCGGGCCGAATCTAGGGTTAGGCGTCACACAGCGGGTGATCATGGAGGGCTGCCGTGGACGACCCGACGCTCACACCCGTCTCGCCCGGTCAGGAACGTCTGTGGTTCCTGCACCGCCTGACGGCCGGCGAGCCGACCCACCACATCAGCGTCGTCAGCCGGCTGGCCGGCGCGCTCGATCGCACCGCCCTCACGGCCGCCTACGACGCGGTGACGACCCGACACGAATCGCTGCGCACCGCCTTCGTCGACCTCGACGGCACGCCGAGGCAACGCGTGCTGCCGCCCCGGCCGACCACGATCGCCGAGATCGACCTGAGGCACCTCCCCCCGGCCGAACGTGAGACCGCCGCGCAGACGCGACTCGACGCCGCCGTCCGCGAACCCTTCGACCTCGCCGACGGTCACCTGCTGCGGGCGATCCTGCTCCGCCTCGACGACGAGGACCACCTCCTCGCCACCGTCGTGCACCACATCGTCGCCGACGGCTGGTCCACCAACCTGCTCTACCGCGACCTCGCCCTGGCCTACAACGGCCAGCCACTCGCGCCACCTCCCCGGCCGTACACCGAAGTGGTGCGCGACCGGCACTCCCGGGCGACCGACCCCGAGGTACGCGAATACTGGCGCGAGGCACTCGCCGACCCGCCGGTCCTGGACCTGCCGACCGACCGGCCCCGCCCGGCCGAGCGCGGCTCCGACGCCGGCGCGGTCGAGTTCCGCGTGCCGGCCGCCACCGTGCGGGCCGTACGTGACCTCGCCATCGAGCTTCGCTGCACCCCCTTCATGGTCCTCATGGCCGTCTACCAGCTCCTGCTCGCGCAGCGCAGCGGCGCCGACGACATCTGCGTCGGCACACCGGTCGCCGGCCGGGACGACGTCGACCTCGAAGACGTCGTCGGCTACCTCAGCGACGTCGTGGTCATCCGGGGTGACCTGTCCGGAGAGCCCACCGCGCGCGAGCTGATCCGCCGCACCCGCACCGCCCTCATGGGCGCTCTCACGCACCAGGGCATCCCCTTCGAACAGCTCGTCGCGGACCTCGACCTGCCCCGGGACGCCAGCCGCAACGCCCTCTTCCAGACCACTTTCACGCTGCACTCCACCCTCGACGTCGCCACCACCACGGTCGACGAGTTCGCCGCGCTCGCGGTGACCCCCCACCGCACCCCACCCCCGGGCATCGCGGTCGACCTGGCACTCGAAGCCACCGTCGTCGGCGACGCTGTCGACGCCGTCCTCGTCTACCGCGCCGACCTGTTCACGGCGTCGACCGTCGAGCGGCTCGCCGCCGCGTACACCGACCTTCTCGCGGCCGTCACCGCCGAACCCGACCTCCCCCTGCACCGGCTGCCGCTGGTCGACGCCGCCACCCGGGAGCGGCTCCTCGTCGCCGGCGCCGGTCCCCCGCTCGACACCGCCGCCCGCGCCGGTGACCTCGTCGCCCGCACCGCCGCCGCCCGCCCATGGGCCGTCGCGATGATCAGCGGCGACGAACGCGTCTCCTACGCCGACCTGATCGACGCCGCGGACGGCTACGCGCGTCGGCTGCACGCCGAGGGCGTGCGACCGGGCGACCTCGTCGCCGTCAGCCTCCCGCGCGGCCCGCATCTCGTCGCGGCGTTGCTCGGCACGTGGCGGGCGGGCGCCGGCTACGTCCCGCTCGACCCCGACCTGCCACCGGCCCGGCACGCCGCCCTCGCCGCCGAGGCCGGCGTCACCGCCGTCGTCGACCCCACCGGCGTCCACCGCCGCGCACCCCGGCGGCGGACGGTCGCCCCCGAGACCGCGTACGCGCTGTTCACCTCCGGCTCCACCGGGCAGCCGAAGGCGGTCACCGTCGGGCACGCCGCGCTCGCCGACCGGGTGGCCTGGATGGTCCCCGCATACGAACTCGGCGCCGACGACCACATGGTGCAGTTCGCCTCCATCGGATTCGACACCCACGCCGAGGAGATCTGGCCGACGCTGGTCGCCGGCGGCACCCTGGTCCTACTGCCCGACGGACCGGCCACCCTCCCGGACGTGCTCGCCGCCAATCCCCAGGTGACCGTCCTCGACCTGCCGACCGCCTACTGGCAGGCGCTGCTCGACGTCGTCACCGCCTGGCCGCCGGCGCTACGCCTGGTCATCCTCGGTGGTGAGCAGGTCGACGCCGGCGCCGTCGCCGCCTGGCGCGATCGGCACGGCGACCGGGTGCGGCTCGTCAACACCTACGGCCCCACCGAGGCGACGATCATCGCCACGGCGATCGACCTCGACGCCGACGACGCGCACCGACGCCCGCCGATCGGCCGCCCCGTCGGCGGAGTACGCGCCTACGTCCTCGACCGGCACGGACGGCTCGTCGCCCCCGGGACCGTCGGCGAGCTCTGCCTCGCCGGAGCGGGACTCGCCGACGGATACCTCGGTCGCCCCGACCTGACCGACCAGCGCTTCCGGCCCGACCCCTACGGAGAGGGACTGCTCTACCGCACCGGCGACCGGGCCCGCTGGCGTGGCGACCTCGACCGCGATCCGGTGCTGGAGTTCGCCGGACGCCTGGACCGCCAGCTCAAGGTCCGTGGCGTCCGCGTCGAGCCCGGTGAGGTCGAGTCGGTCCTCGCCGGGCACCCCGACGTCGTCCAGGCCGTCGTCGTGGCCCGCGACGACGCCCTCGTCGCCTACGTGGCCGGCCGGGTCGAGGCGGACGCCGTGCGCGAACACGCCGCCGGTCTGCTGCCGGCGCTGTTCGTCCCCACCAGCATCGTGACGCTGCCGTCGCTGCCGCTGACCCGTAACGGGAAGGTCGACCTCGCCGCCCTGCCCGCCCCGCACCTGACGGCCCGGACGCTCACCTCGGCCCCGCCGGCCACGGACGCCGAACTTCTCGTCGCCCGCATCTGGTCGACGCTGCTGCGGGTGGAGGACATCGGCGTGGGCGACGACTTCTTCGCCATCGGCGGGCACTCGTTGCTCGCCACGCGCGTCATCGCCCGGCTGCGCGCCGCGATCGGCGTCGACCTGCCCATCCGAACCCTGTTCGCCCGGCCGACGCTTGGCGCGTTCGCCACCGCGGTCGAGGACGCGCTCGCCGCGGAGCTGGCCGAGCTGACCGACGAGGACGCCCTGGCCCTGCTCGCGCAGACCGGACCCGCGCGATGACCGCCACCGCGGAGCCGCGCCCCGCGCTCTCCGATGCCAAACGTTCCCTGCTCGCCGCCCGCCTGCGCGCCGCCGCGGCCGGCACCGATGCCAACGCTCCGGCCGTGACGCCCCGCCCGCCCGGCACGCCCACTCCGCTCTCGTACGCGCAGGAACGGCTCTGGTTCATGGAGCAGTTCGCGCCGGGCACCGCGGCGTACACCATCCCGGTCGTGCTGCGCATCCACGGCGACGTCGACGCGGAGGTCCTGGCCCGGGCACTGGGGCGTGTCGTCGCGCGCCACGAGAGCCTGCGCATGCGGATCACGGCCACCGACACCGGTGAGCCGGTCGTCCACGTCGACCCACCCCTGCCGGTGCCGCTGCCCGTACTCGACGTCGACCACGGCGGCGACGAGCGGGACCACCTGGTGCACGCGTTGCTGCACGAACGCCTGGCGCAGCCGTTCGACCTGACCACCGGTCCGCTGCTGCGGGCCGCGCTGGTGCGGATCCGGCCGGGCGAGTGCGCGCTGATGCTCGCGGTGCACCACATCGCCTGCGACGGGTGGTCCGTGGACCTGCTCGCCAACGAGGTGGTCGCCTGGTACGACGCGTACGCCACCGGGGCGCCCGACCCGCTGGCGGCCCCACCGGTCCAGTACGGCGACTTCGCCGTGTGGCAACGTGCCCGACTGGCCGCCGACGGCCACGAGCGGGACCTGGCGTACTGGCGGTCGAAGCTCGCCGGGCTCGGGCCCCTGGAGCTGCCCACCGACCGGCCCCGACCGGCCCAGCAGACCTTCGACGGCGCGGGCTACGGCGTCACCCTCGACGGCGCGCTCGTCGAGGAACTGACCCGGCTCGGCCGCGCCCATGGCGCCACCCTCTACATGACGCTGCTCACCGCCTACGCCGCGGTGCTGGTCCGGCACAGCCGCTGCGACGACTTCGCGATCGGCACCCCGTCGGCGGGTCGGCCCGCGGCGGAGCTGGAACCGCTGATCGGCATGTTCGTCAACATGCTGACCATGCGGATCGACAGCTCCGGCGCGCCGACGTTCGCACAGCTGCTGGCACGCGTCCGCGAGACCACCCTGGACGCCTACGCGCATCAGGACGTGCCGTTCGAACAGGTCGTCACCGACTTCAACCTGCCCCGGGACGTCAGCCGCTCGGCGCTGTTCCAGGTCGTGTTCGCCCTGCAGAACTACGCCGAACCCGGGCGCGAGTCGACGACCGGGCTCCGCGTGGCGCCGTTCGGCGCCCGCGCCGTCGCGACCCGATTCGACCTCGAACTGTCGCTGCTGCAGGGCCCCGACGGTCTCTGGGGTTCCTTCACCTTCAACACCGCGCTGTTCGACACCGACACGATCGCGCGCCTCGCCGAGCACTTCGACGCGCTGCTGCGGGCCGCCGTCACCGATCCCGACCGGCCGCTGAGCCACCTGCTGCGCCTCTCCGCCGCCGAGCGCGACGAGATCCTCTACGCCGCCAACGACACGTACGTCGACTTTTCCGCCCGGGCCACCCTGCACGATCTCATCGAGGAGCAGGTCCGCCGCACCCCCGGCGCGGTCGCGCTGATCGCCGAGGGACGCCATCTGACCTACGCGGACCTGGACGCGGCCGCCAACCGGGTCGCGCACGGTCTGCGAGACCACGGCGCGCGACCCGGAACGCTCGTCGCGGTCTGCGCCGAACGCGGCCCCGCACTCGTCGTCGGGCTGCTCGGCGTCCTCAAGTCGGGAGCGGCCTATCTGCCGCTGGACCCGGAGTACCCGCCCGACCGTCTCGCCTTCATGATCACCGACGCCGCCGTACCGGTCGTCCTCACCACCGCCGCGACGCGTCCGGCCCTGCCCCCGCCGGCCGACGGCGCGCGGACCCCGGAGCCGGTCGTGCTCGACCTCGACGACCCGATGGTGTGGGCGGCCTACCCGGACACCGCTCCGCGGCCGCTTGCCACCGCCGACGACGTCGCCTACGCGATCTACACCTCGGGCTCCACCGGCCGGCCCAAGGGCGTCCTGAACGGCCACCGGGGGATCGTGAACCGGCTGCTCTGGATGCAACGCCGCTACCGCCTCGACACGACCGACGCGGTCCTGCAGAAGACCCCCGCGGGTTTCGACGTGTCGGTGTGGGAGTTCTTCTGGCCGCTGCTGACCGGCGCCCGGCTCGTGCTGGCCCGACCCGGTGGCCACAAGGACGCGGCCTACCTACGCGACCTGATCGTCGCCGAGGGCGTCACGACCACGCACTTCGTACCGTCGATGTTGGCGATGTTCCTCGCCGAGGACGAGATCGAGCGGTGCGCCACCCTGCGGCGGGTCATCTGCAGCGGCGAGGAGCTCCCGGTCGACCTCGCCCAGCGGACCCTGCGGCGGATCCCCCAGGCCGACCTGCACAACCTGTACGGCCCGACCGAGGCCGCGATCGACGTCACCGCCCACCACTGCACCGCCGAGAACCTACGGGGGCGGGCCCGGGTACCGATCGGCACCCCGATCGACAACATGCGGATCCACGTCCTCGACGAGCACGGGCAGCCACAACCGGTCGGCGTACCGGGTGAGCTGCACCTCGCCGGGGTGGGCCTGGCCCACGGCTATCTGCGCCGGCCCGAGCTGACCGGGCAGAAGTTCGTCCCCGACCCCTTCGGCGCCCCGCCCGGCACACCGGCGAGGCCGTGGCCCGACGACCGGCTCTACCGCACCGGCGACCTCGCCAGGCGCCTGCCGGACGGGTCCGTCGACTTCCTGGGCCGAATCGACGGACAGGTCAAGATCCGCGGGCTGCGCATCGAGTTGGGCGAGATCGAGGCCGCCCTGCGCGACCAGCCGGGTGTCGCCGACGCCGCCGTCACGGTCCGCGAGGACCGGCCCGGCGACAAACGCCTCGTCGCGTACGTCACCGGCGGACCACCCGAGGCCGGTGTCCTGCGCGCCGCCCTCAGACGCCGGCTGCCCGACTACATGGTGCCCACGGCGGTGGTGACGCTCGACGGACTGCCGCTGACCCCGAGCGGCAAGCTGGACCGGCGGGCCCTGCCCGCGCCGCCGTCCGGCCGGGGCACGACGGCCGGTCTCGTCGCGCCCCGCACGCCCACCGAACACGTCGTGGCCGACATCTGGAAGCAGGTGCTCGGCGTCGACGCCGTCGGTGTCGACGACGACTTCTTCGACCTCGGCGGCCACTCCCTGCTCGCCACCCAGGTGGTGGCGAGGCTGCGCCGGGCCGTCGGCGCCGGGGTGTCCGTGATGGACCTGTTCAAACACCGCACCGTCGCCGAGTTGGCCGCCCTGGTCGACACTCCGGCGGAGGACCGGGGCCCCCGCGAGCTGCTGCACGAGCTGACCCGGCCGCTGGCCGGGCCCGCCGAGCGGACCCTGGTCTGTGTCCCCTACGGCGGCGGCAGCGCCGTGGTCTACCAACCGCTCGCCGACGCGCTGCCCGAACACCATCGCCTGCTGTCGCTGGCCATCCCCGGTCACGATGTCGGGCTGCAGGAGGAGGCGCTCAGCTTCGACGCGCTCGCGGGCGGCTGCGTGGCGGAGATCATCGCGAGGACCGAGGGGCCGATCGTCCTCTACGGGCACTGCGCCATCGGCTCCGCGCTGATCGTGGAGATCGCCCGGCGGCTCGAGGAGCGCGGGCGGATCCCCGAGGCCGTCTACGTGGGGGCGATGTTCCCCTTCGCCCGCCCGCGCAGCCGGGTGCTGAGCGTGCTGTCGCGGATCGCCGACATGGATCGGCTGCGCTCCGACCGCGCGTACGCCGACTGGCTGACCTCGCTCGGCCTGGACATGGGCGACATCGAGCCGGGCCAGGCCCGCCAGATCATCCGGAACCTGCGTCGCGACACGCACACCGCCGAGCAGTACTACACCCGGTTGCTGCACACCGGCGCCCGGCGGCTGGCCGCCCCGCTGATCACCGTCGCCGGCGACCGCGACCCGGCCACCGAGTACTACTCGGAGCGCTACACCGAGTGGCACGTGGTCGCCGACACCGCGGCCGTCGTCCTCCTGGACGAGGCCGGCCACTTCTACCTCAAGTGGCGCGCCGGCGAGCTGGCGCGGATCCTCACCGAGGTGCACCCGGCGGTGCGCGCGGGCGCCGAGGGCACCCTGCGCCGAGAGGCGCGGGGACCGGACGCCACCTGGTGGGTGCACGGCGCCTCACGGGTCGGCGACCGGCCGGTCCGCACGGGGCCGCCGCCCAGCATGCGCCGGTTCCTCGCCGTCGCGCTCGGGCAGCTCGTCTCCATCCTGGGCTCCACCCTGACCGAGTTCGCCCTGCCGTTGTGGGTGCTCGCCAGCACCGGCTCGCTGCTGAACTTCGCCCTGCTGGCCGTCGTCGGACTCGTGCCGGGGCTGCTCGTCACGCCGCTCGTCGGTGCGATCGTCGACCGCCACAGCCGCCGTGCCGTCATGCTCGCCGGCGACGTGGCCGCCGGCGGCGTCCAGTTGGTCCTCGCCGTCCTGCTCTGGAGCGGCTCCCTGCACGTCTGGCACATCTATCCGCTCGCCGGGTGCCTCTCCGTCGCGCTGGCGTTCCAGCGCCTCGCCTACGGCTCGGCAGTGCCCCAGTTGGTGCCCAAGCAGTATCTCGGGCACGCCAACGGCGTCGTGCAGATGGTGAGCGGCGTCGCCACCACGCTCGCGCCCCTCGCCGCCGCCGGCCTGCTCGCCACGGTCGGGCTGCGCTGGATCCTGGTCCTCGACGTCGCCAGCTACGTCGTCGCGATCGGGCTGGTCGCGGCCATCCGGTTCCCGCGCACGCTGGCCTGGAAGCGCCGCGAGAGCGTCGCGGCGGAGATCGCCGAGGGTTTCCGGTACTCGTGGGGCAACCGGCACTTCCGCGCGATGCTGCTGTTCTTCATGGCGCTCAACGTGTTCCTGTCGCCGCTGTTCATGATGCTGAGCCCGCTGGTGCTGTCGTTCGCCGGCCTGCGCGAGGTCGCGGAGGTCTCCGTGGCGGGCGGCGCCGGAGCGATGCTCGGCGGGCTGGTGATGGCCGTCTGGGGCGGACCGCGGCACCGCCGCCTGTTCACGGTGCTGTGCTGCACACTGGGGCTGGCCGCCTGCTGCGTCGTGATCGGCCTGCGCCCGCAGCTCTGGCTGGTCGCCGCCGGATCGTTCGGCATCTCCCTGTGGCTGGTCCTGCTCAACGGCGTGTACGCGACGATCGTCCAGGTCAAGGTGCCGCAGCGTTTCCACGGCCGGGTCCTGTCCCTCAACACCGTCATCGCCTGGTCGACGCTGCCGGTCGGCTGGACGCTGGTCGGGCCGGTCGGCAGCCACCTGCTCGAACCGCTGATGCAGCCGGGCGGCGCACTCGCCGGCACCGCCGGACGACTGCTCGGGGTCGGCGACGGCCGCGGCACCGGCCTGCTCTACGTGATCCTCGCCGCGGCGATCGCCGCGGTGGTGCTGGTGTCGCTGCGCCGGCCACGGATCGCCACCTTCGACGACGCGGTACCCGACGCCGAGGCCGACGACCTCGTCGGGGTGGCCGCGCTGCGAGGTCGGCTCCCGGCGGCCCCAGCCACGCGACCGGTGGCGGACCCGGACGGGACGGTCCGTCGGTGACGGCGCCGCTGACCGTGCACGGGCTGCTCGCCGGTCGAGCCGCGCTGGAACCCGGGCACGTCGGAATCGAACAGAGCGGCACCACGCTGACCCTGGCCGAGTGGTGGCGGCGTACCGTCTGCGGCGCTGCGGCGCTGCGGGCCGGCGGGGTGCGCCCCGGTGACCGGGTGGCGCTCCTCTACGGCGGGCGCGACTGGCCTGCCTACGCGAGCGCGTACACCGCCACCCTCGCGGCCGGGGCGATCGCCGTGCCCGTCTCCGACCGCAACGCCCCCGCCGAGGTGGCGTACCTGCTCGACGACTGCGGCGCGGCGGCGGTGGTGCACGGCAGCGGCGTGCGCCCACCGTCCGGCGCCACCGTCCACGGTCCGGACGAGTGGACGGCGATGACCGACGGCGACGCCGACCCGACCGCGCTGCCCGCCACCTCCCCGACGCTCCCGCCCAGATCCTGTACACGTCCGGCACCACCGGCCGGCCGAAGGCCGTCGTCGCCAGCCACGCCAACATCACCCACGGCGCCCGGGTGCGCCCGATCCTGCGGCCGCTGGCTCACTCCCGCCACTTCCTGCACGCCTTTCCGATCGGCAGCAACGCCGCGCAGACGATGCTGCTCAACGCCCTCGTCGCCAAGGCCGGCATGCTCGTGCTCCCACGGTTCACACCGGACCGCTTCGCCGACCTCATCGCCGAGCGCCGCGTCGGCACCGCGTTCGTCGTCCCCGCCATGGCGATCGAGCTGCTGCGCTCCGGCGTCTGCGCCAACCACGACCTGAGCAGCCTCACTCTGCTCGGCTCAACCGCGGCCGCTCTGCCGTCCCCGGTCGCGGCCGGGCTCGCCGACGCGTTGCCCGGCGTGACCGTCGTCAACTACTACACCTCCACCGAGGCAGCTCCGGCGCAGACCACGATGATCTTCGACCCGCAGCGGCCCGCCGCGCTCGGCATGCCCGCCGCCGGCAGCCGCCTACGCGTCGCCGACGCCGAAGGGCGTCCCTGCCCGCCCGGGACCGTCGGCGAGGTCTGGCTGTCGACACCCGCGCCACCCCGTGCCTACCTCGGCGACGCCGACGCCACCGCGCACGTCTTCCGCGACGGCTGGACCCGGATGGGCGACATCGGCTACCTCGACGACGACGGATACCTGTACCTGGTGGACCGCGAGAGCGACGTCATCAAGTCCGGGGCCGACAAGGTCTCCACAGTCGCCGTCGAGGAGGCCCTGCACGCGCACCCCGACATCACCGCCGCAGCGGTCGTCGGCCTGCCGCACCCGGTCCTCGGCATGACACCCGCCGCCGCCGTCGTCGCCCGCACGCCACTGCGGCTCGTCCACGTACGCACGTTCCTGGCCGGTCGCCTCGCCCTGCACGAACAGCCCACCCGCCTGATCCAACTGGAGGCGCTGCCGGTGAACGTGGCCGGCAAGGTCGTCAAACAGCGGATCCGGGAGATCTTCGAGGAAGCCAAGGAGTCATCGTGACGCGAGTGCTGCCACCACCCGTCACCGCCGGCCTGACCGCGGTGCAGGAAGGCATCTGGTTCACCGCACGGGCCACCGACACCGCGTCCGCGTACCACCTGGTCGTGACGCTGACCGCCGACGGGCCGCTCGACGACGACGCCCTCGACCTGGCCTGGCGAGCGGTCACCGACGCCCACCCCGCGCTGCGCGGCGCCTTCCCGGAGGTCGACGGCGTCGGCGCCCGGGTGGAGGTCACCCCGGGCCCGGTCCGGCGTGCCAGCGTCACGGCGGACCGTCTCGCCGACGCGCTCACCGACGAGGCCGGCCGACCGTTCGACCTGTCCGCCGGACCGCTCGCGCGGTGCGCGGCGCTGCGCGTCGACGACGGCCGGGAGGTCATCGTCGTCACCGCACACCACCTGGTCGGCGACGGCCACACCAAGGAGCTGATCGTCCGCGACCTCACCGCCGCGTACGCTGGCGAAGCCCTGCCCGTGACGCCGGCCGGCGCGGTCGACGCGGCGATCGCCGACGACCACGCGCGGGTCGACGCCGCGCTACCCGCCGCCCGGGAGTTCTGGCGCGGCCGGTGGCGGGAGCCGCCGGCCGTGGCGCTGCCCGGCGGCAGCCGGCCCGGCGGTGGCGTCGCCACGGCCCGTACCCGGCACGTCGCGGTCGACCCCGCTCTCGACCGCGCGCTGGACGCCGCCTCGGCGACGCTCGGCACGAGCCGCTTCGAGCTGCTCCTCGCGGCCGTGTCGGTGCTGCTGACCCGCTACGGCACGCCGGACGTCACCATCGCCGTCGACGTCTCGACCCGTACCGGCGACGTCGAGGGGCAGGCCGGGGCCTGGGTGAACGAGCTTCCGATCCGCTTCGCCCCCGACCTCGCGGCGTCCTGGCCCGACACGCTCGCCGCGCTCCGCGCCGACCTGCGCGAGGCGTACGCCCACCGCGTCGTCCCGGTCGGACGCGCCGCCACGGTCGGAACCCGCGCCGCCCTGGCCCCGGTCTCGGTGAGCTACCGGCGGCGCGGGCAGGGGCCGGCCGCGGCGTTCGACGACCGCGCGACGACCGTCGACTGGCTCGTCACACCCCCGCACCTGCGCTCGTCCCTGCACGTCTTCGCCGTCGACGGTCCGGACGGACTGCGACTGAGCCTGCAGGCCCCGGCCGACAGCGTCGACGACGCCACGTTGGCGCGCGTCGGCGCCCACCTGCGGGACGTGCTGGCCGCCGCGGCGGCCGCCGACCTGCCGGTGGGCGACGCGCCCACCCTGACGCCCGCCGAACGGGCGCTGCTGGACCGGGTCAACGCCACCGCCCGGCCGCTGCCCGCCGACACCGTGATCGACCGTTTCACCGACCAGGTCCGGCGGGCCCCCGACGCGCCGGCACTGCGGTTCGGCGCACGCGTGCTGACCTACGCGGAACTCGACCGGCTCGCCAACCGGGTGGCGCACGGCCTCCTCCGACGCGGCACCCGCCCCGGTGACCTGATCGGCCTCTGCGCCCGGCGCGGTGACGAACTGGTCGTCGCGGTCCTCGGCATCCTCAAGGCCGGCGCGGCCTACCTGCCGCTGGATCCGGCGTACCCGGTCGCGCGCCTGGACTTCGTCGTCGCGGACGCGCACGCCCACCTGACCCTGGCCCACCACGGCGGGCCGCTGCCCGAACCGGCGGTGGTGCCGCTCGACGGCCTGGCCGCCTTCGACGGCGAGCCGGAGACCCCACCGCCACCGCCGCCCGCCGACGCCCTCGCCTACGTCATCTACACCTCCGGCTCCACCGGTCGGCCCAAGGGGGTCGAGGTCGGGCACCGGGCGCTGGCGAACCTCGTCGCCGCGATGGACCGCGTCACCCCGACCGCGCCGGGCGACCGCTGGATCACCCTCACGTCGCTGTCGTTCGACATCAGCGCGCTGGAACTGTTCGCCCCGCTGACCACCGGAGCGACGCTCGTCATCGCCGACGACGTCACCGTCCGGCAGGGCTCGGCGCTGGCCGCGCTCGTCGACGACGCCGCCGTGACCCACCTGCAGGCGACCCCGTCGACGTGGCGGATGCTGCTCGACGCCGGACTGACCGCGCCACGCCTCACCGCGCTGTGCGGCGGCGAGGCGCTCCCGCTGCCCCTGGCCCGCCGGCTGCGCGAGGCCACGGGCCGGCTGGTCAACGTCTACGGACCCACCGAGACCACCATCTGGTCGACCTGGGCGGAGATCGGAACCGACCCGACCCGGGTGCCGATCGGCGCGCCACTGGCCAACACCACCGTCCACGTACGGGACGCTCGGCTGCGCCCGGTCGCCGTCGGTGTGCCCGGCGAGTTGCTGATCGGTGGCGCCGGGCTGGCGTACGGCTATCGCGGCCGACCGGAGCTGACCCGGCGACGCTTCGTCACCGACCCGATCACCTCGGCGCGCCTCTACCGCACCGGCGACCTGGTGCGGCTGGACGCCGACGGGATGCTGGACTTCGTCGGCCGGCTCGACAGCCAGGTGAAGGTGCGCGGGCACCGCATCGAACTCGGCGAGGTCGAGACCGTCCTCGGCGCCGTCCCCGGCGTACGGGAGGCCGCGGTCGCCGTGCACGGCGACGGCGCCGACGCCCACCTCGTCGCCTACCTGGTCGGTGACGCCGTGCACCTCCCGGACGTACGCCGCCACCTGGGTCAGCAGCTACCGCGACACATGGTCCCGGCGGCGTACGTCGCGCTCGGGTCGCTGCCGCTGACGCCCAACGGCAAGCTCGACCGGAAGGCCCTGGCACCACCCGCCGCCGAGCCGGCCCGGCACCACGACGCCCCGCCGGTGGCACCACCCCACCACCCGGATCCCGGTGGCGCCGGACCCGGCGACGTCGAGCACGAGGTGCTCGCCGTCTGGCGGGAGGTCCTCAGGGTCGACGACATCCAGGTCGACGACTCGCTGTTCGACCTCGGCGGGCACTCGCTGACCATCACCCAGATCACCTCCCGCCTCCGCAGGCGGCTCGGCGTCGCCGTCGCGTTCGACGTCTTCTTCGACACGCCGACGGTGTCCGGGATAGCCGCCGAGGTCCGCAAGCTCCGGGAGGCGACATGAGCACCGACCTGACCACCGACCTGGCCGACCTGGTGGAGGCCGCCAGCGACGGTGACATCACCCGGGACGACGCGCTCGACGCCGAGGCGCCGCTCGTCGCCCTGGGCCTGACGTCGCTGGGACAGCTCCGCCTGATCCAGGCCGTCGAGCGGGCGTACGGAGTGCGCCTCGACCTCGACGACGACCCCGTCTACCTGGACGGCGTCGGGCCGCTCGCGACGTACCTGCGCGCCCGTGGCGTGCCCGGCTGATGGAGGTCACCTTCGCGGTCGCCGACCCACCGCCCCCACCGGCTCCGCTGACCTGGGGCCAGCACGCGATCTGGGCGGCGATCCACCGCACCGTCCCCAACGACCACTACTTCAACCTCGCCCGGGTCGTGGTCCCGCCGGTCAAGGTCGCCGACGGCCTGTCGGTGGACGCCGCACGGACCGCGGTACGGGCGGTGATCGAGGCCAACCCGGGCCTGCGCACCCGGATCGCGCCCGGACCCCGGCGGCGGGTCGAACAGGCGGGTCGTGTTCCGCTGGCGGTGGCGGAGCTGACCGACGGCGGCGGGCCCGACGCGGCGGCGGCCGCGCTGGTGGAGCGACTCGGACGGGAGGCGTTCGACTACACCGACGAGTATCCGCTCCGTCCCGGCCTGGTCGTCGACGACGCTGGCCGAGTCGCGCGGATCGTGCTGGTGCTGTGCCATCTCGCGGCCGACGGCGCCGGCGCGGACCTGATCGTCGGTCAACTCCGGCTGGCGCTGCTCCGGCGGACCGGTCGTCCGCCCGGCGACCCCGACACCCTCGCCGCCTTCGAGGAGTCGGCGCCGGGCCGGACGGTGTCCCGCGCCGCCGTCAGCCACTGGTTGGACGGCTGGCGTCTCCTCCCGGACGGCGGCATGGTCGCCCGGCCGGTGGCCACGGAGCAGCCGGTCCGTTGGTGGGTCGGCGCGCTGACCTCCCGGGCCCTCGGGCTGGCCGCCGCCACGCTCGCGCGTCGCCACCGGACCAGTTCCTCCGCGGTGCTGCTGGCGGTCTCCGGCGCGCTGATCGCCGCGGAGCGAGGTGTGACCACGACGGTGCTGCCGGTGATCGTGGGCAACCGGTTCCAGCCCGGGCACCGCGACGTCGTGGCGACCGTGGCCCAGGAAGGGCTGTTCGTGCTCGACCACGCCGCGGTGGGAACGGTCGGCGAACTGCTCGACCTGGCCCGGCCGGCGGCGCTGCGGGCCTACCGGGCCGGATACTACGACCAGCGGGCGCTGGACGCCGCGCTGGAACGGCTCGACACCGGATCGCGGCCGTACTGCTGTTTCAACGACATGCGACTGACCGAGACGCCGCCCGGCGCGCCGCCCGCACCCGGCGAGATCGAGGCCGCGCGCACGACGACGGTGTTCGGCTGGCAGCCGCCGCAGGCCAAGGTCGCGTGCCGCTACTGCCTGCACCTGACCGCGGCCCCGGAGGCGGGACCGGGAGCGCTGCGGGTGACGGTCACCGGCGACACCCGCTACCTGCCACCACGCCGCATCGAGGCGCACCTGCGCGCGCTGGAGTCGACAGTGGTCGCCGCCGTCGCCGGATCCGTGCCTCTCGCCACGCTCACGCCGTAGCGGCCGGCGTCACCGCGCGCCACCGCAGGCACCGCCCCGGCCCGACGCCGACGATCCGGCCACCGTCGGCGGCGATCACGGTCACGCCGTCGAGCGGCCCCAGCGCCGTCCACCCGTGCACGGGACGGTCGGGCGGAGGCACCGCGGCGCTACGGAGCTGATTGTCGGCGCACGCGGCATAGAGCCGGCCGTGCTCGGCGGTCAGACCGGACAGGGGCGGGGCGACGCCGACGGCCGTCCACCGGCGGGCGTCGGCAGCGAGCGGCGCGGCCCACAGCGTCCCGTCGGCGCGTGCGGCGAAGATCCGACAGTCGGCGATGGCCAGCGCGGCGGTGCCGGCCGGCACGGTGCCCGCCGGCGCCCAGCCGTGGCCGGTCCAACGGACGAGCCGACCGTCGGTGGTGGCCGCGTGGACCTCCTGCGGTCCGTCTGGCACGGCCTCGCGCGGCGCGGCGAGCGCGACCAGTCCGTCCGCGTCGGCGAGGTGCCGCCACGTCAGGTTCTGGCCGCAGAGCTCGCGGGTGAGCAACGCGCCGTCTCCGGCCGCGACCAGATCGCCGCGGTGGGCGACGAGAGCGTGCACCGGGGTCGGTTCCCCGATCACGTCCCAGCGACCGGCGACCGGCGGCGCCGACAGCCGGGCCAGCACGTTGCGGGTGACCCGGTCGACGACCGGGTCGTGGAGGCCGGCGCCCCAGTTGACGGTCGCCGCGTTGAACACGGTGCCGGCGCCGGAGGTGAAGACGCCCATCGTCGCCCAGCCGCCCTGCCCGTATGCCCGCCAGTGCCGCAGGTCCGCGGTGGCCAGCACGACGAAGTCGCGGGGTGTGCCGTCCCGGCCGGTCACGCGCGGGACCCCGTCGATCTCGCGGAAGTCGGCGGCGTCGGTCTCGTAGCCGAGGGTGCCGAGCGCGAAGGCGTCACCGGTACGCAGCCCGGTTCCCTCGAAGACCCAGTGCTCGGCGAAGCGTGCGGTGTAGGCCTCCTCGCGCATGCGCGGCATGTCCGGGCCCCAGCATCCGGCGCCCCGGCGGAAGCTGACCCCGGTCATGGTGTTCTCCGGCCGGTTGGCGGGGGCGCTGCTCCACTCGACGGTGGCCCGCCCCGGGTTGGTCCGCGCGATCGGATCGGTGGTGGGGTCGCGGTAGCAGACGAGGCTGCGGCCGCCGTCCTCGATCCGCGCCTGCCACCAGGACGTGTTGGCGCCGAAGACGGCGAGATTCCCACCGTCGCGGACGAAGCCCTCGACCCGGTCGCGCATCTCCCAGGTCCAGTACTCGTCGTGGCCGTTGACGACGAGAAGCCGGTAAGCGCCCAGCTCGGCGGCGCCGTCGTGCAGATCGAGGTTCGAGCAGAAATCGACTGCTTCGCCCCGGCGTCGCAGCCAGACCAGCAGGCCGTGCTCCCAGCGCTCGGGTGGCGGTCCCCCGCCGGGGCGGTCGAGGCTCACCCGGACCGCGCGCCGGGGATCCTCGGCCGGATAGAGACCTTCGCCCGGGACGCCGAACCGGTTGTACGCCTGCCAGGTCGTGAACGGGAGGGAGAGCAGCGTGGGCGCGCCGGGCTGCCGAGGGCGTACCACGAACCACGCCTGCGCCTCGTCGGGCGCGGCCGCCACGTCGCCGTCCCGGTCGGTCACGGTCACCCGGTACAGCGAGCTGGGCCAGTCCCGTGGGACGTCCAGCCACCAGCGGGAGCCCCGGCGGCGAGTGTCGACGACGCGCTCGCCGGAGATGTCGTCGTGGACGTGTACCCGGACCCGGCCGGACCCGCACGGTCGGCCGATGCGCAGGCCGAGCCGGCCGCCCTGCACCACCGAGGTCGACTCGGCGTAGACGGAGAGTCGCGAGGACGCGGCGGCGCCCGCCGCGGGCAGCGGCTCGGCGGGCGGAGGGCGATGGCCGACGGGGGTGCTCACGTTCCTCCCCACCGCGAATGGTTAACAAAGTTAATTTCTACTACGTCGGCGGCGTGGTGGCCAGACGAGGGCCGCCACGAGCACCCGTCCCGCTGGACGGCCAGCACATTCCCGGCACATTCCGCGCTCATCGGTGGCGGGCGCCTTGACTGCGGTCGGAGGCACGCCAATAGTCGTGCGGCATGCAGCCACACCTATCTATGTGCGCTTGCCTCCTCGTACCGCGCCGCTGACCGGACAACCGCCTCGACAGCCTTGACGGAGCACACATGATCACCAGAAGGAACCTGCTCGCCGGTGCCGTCGGCCTCGCCGTGGCGACCGGTGGACCGCTCGCCACCGGCCCGGCGTCCGCCGCCCTGCCCGCGGTCGACATGGAGGCGCTCATCAAGGCGGCCCAGATCGACCCGCGACGCGCGGACACCGCCCTCACCGAGGGTGCGAAGGACAGCGTGCTGCTGGTGGAGCGTGCGCTCCAGGCCAGGGGACTGCTGTCGACCCCGTACGTGGACGGGCACTTCGGCACCAGCACCGTCGCCGCGTACGCGGCGTACCAGCGCTCTCTCGGTTACACCGGCCTCGACGCGACCGGCCTGCCCGGCCCGTCGTCGCTGCGGGCGCTCGGCGACGGGCGCTTCACCGTCGTCCGGGCCCTCTCGCCCGGAAGCGTCGTGGCGCTGCGCGGCGTGCAGGTCAACACGCGGACCAAGGCCATGCTGCTGGAGGCCGAGCGCCTGCTCGGTCGCCAGCTCGGCATCACCCAGGGCTCGTACAACTCGGGTGTCGACGCGTCCGCGGGCACCCACGACGGCGGCGGCGCGCTCGACCTGTCGGTCAGTGGCCTCTCCTCGGCCACTCGGACCGACGTGCTGCGACGGCTGCGCACGGTGGGCTTCGCGGCCTGGCTGCGCACCCCCGACCAGGGGGACTGGGGCTACCACATCCACGCCGTCGCGCTCGCCGACACCGACCAGTCGACCGGCGCGCAGAACCAGGCCGGCGACTACTACCTCGGCCGTAACGGCCTGGCCAACCGGGGCCCCGACGACGGCCCGGTGGTCAGCAGGCGGACCTGGGAGGAATACCAGCGGTCGCTCTGACCGCTGTCGCACCGGCACGACCAGGAGGAACAATGTCCATTCGTCACCACCGCCTCGTACGCGGCGCCGTCGCCGTGCTTTGCTCGGCCCTGATGACCGCCGCGGCCGGCCTCACCGGCGCCACGGCCGCCCAGGCCGCCGTCAACACGTCGCCGAACTACCTGGTGGTCTACAACAACAACATCGAGAACTGGCTGCCGACCTCGTGCGCCGACGGCTACCTCTGGGACCGCCTGCTCACCTACCTGAAGGGCCGCCCGCTGAGCCCGGACATCTTCACCGTCCAGCAGATCTCGAACCAGACCCAGCTCAACACCCTCCTCAAGCGACTCTCCGACGACCTGCCGGGCACCTACGCCGGCAAGATCGCCATTGCGAGCCCGGGCTCCATGGGCTACACCAGCACCTGCGGCAAGCTGAAGAACCAGCAGACCAACGCGGTGATCTGGCGCTCGGACCGGTTCACCTCCGAGGCTGAGACCCGCTGGCGCTCCGACGCCCCCGAGAACAAGACCGGCGGGTGCAAGAACCTGGAGCCCACCTCGAGCAGCCAGGACCGGGTGGAGAACATCGGCGTCCGGCTGCACGACAACGTGCGCAACTTGGACGTCTCGGTCGCCTCGATCCACTGGCCCACCAACACCTGGAACGGCCCCGACTGCGCCGACGAGAACATGTCCGAGGCCGAGGAGGCGATGGTCCGCCTCGGTGGCGACCTCAAGATCGTCGCAGGTGACATGAACACCGAGGCGAAGACCAGGGGTTGGTGGGACGACGCCAAGGCGCTCGGCTACCGGGACCCGATCGCGGAGAAGTGCGGCAGCCGCGACTGCTCCTCCGCCTACGACACCAACGGCTCCCGGCGGATCGACTTCCTGCTCGCCAAGAGCGGCGGCGGCTTCAGCAACGCCGCCCACATCAGCTCGACGGCTACCGGCGGCGCCTACTCCGAGCACATCGCCGTCACCGCCTACGTCAACTACTGAGGCGACCGGTCCACCCGCGAGGCCCCGTCCGTCGGGTGCCGCGGCGACGCTCCCCGCGAGCGTCGCCGCGGCACCCGGCGGTGCGGTGCGCCCGCCGCGCGACGGGCACCAGGCACCCGAACACTCTCCGAATCCCCACCCACCCGAACCGCCTGAAGATCAAGCTAGGCTCTCACGGCCAGCAATCAGATCTCCGAGGGCATGGGGGGTCGCGGGTCATGACGGTCGCATTCGGCCTGCTGGGGCCGGTGACCCTGCACGTGGACGGGAGCGCGGTCACGCTGCCGGCCGGCCGGACGCAGCTCCTGCTGGCCGCGCTGCTGCTGGACCGCGGGCGGCGGGTCTCCACAAAGCGGCTGCTGGGCGACCTGTGGGACGAGCCGCCGCCGTCGGCGCCGGTCAACCTCAGGACGTACGTGACGCGGCTGCGCGGCCTACTGGGACCGCACCGTGACCGGCTGGTCTGGGTGAACTCCGGCTACTCCCTGGCCGTCGAGGCGGGCGAGCTGGACCTCGACGGTTTCGAGGCCGACATCCGGGACGCCCTGGACGCGGTCCGCCACGGACGCCCCGAACAGTCCGCACAGATCCTCACGGCCGGGCTGCGGCGCTGGCGTGGCGAGGCCGCCGAGGGGCTACCACGCCTCGGGTTGCTCGGACATCGCCTCGACGCGCTCGACGAGAGTCGATGGGTCGCGGTGGAGCGGCACGCCGCCGCCTGCGCCGAGGCCGGCCAGCACCGCACCGCGCTTCCCACGCTGAGGTCACTGCTCGCCGACCGACCGGCCCGCGAGTCCGCCTGGGAGGCACTGACTCAGGCCCTCATCCGGCTGGGCGAACGGGCCGAGGCCATGACCGCCCTGGCCGCGGCGGACGCCGCGCTGCGCGCCGGAACCGGCCGCGGACCAGGTCTGGTGCTGCGGGAGATCGAGCGGTACCTGCGCGAAGGAACGCCGACGCCGCCCGGACGTCCCGATGCCACCCCCGGCGACACGTCACCGCATGCCACGCCCTCCAACCTCCCGCCGACGGTCGTCCTCATCGGCCGGGAGCGCCTGCTGAGCCAGATCGAAGCGACCCTCGGCACGGCCGGCGCGATCGTGCTGCACGGCCCGGCCGGCGTCGGCAAGTCGGCGCTTGCCGGCGCCATCACCGCCCGGCTCGCCCCGTCCTACCCGAGGAGCCCGCTCTACCTCGACTTCTGCGGCAGCAGCCCTGGACTGACCCCGATGACGGTCGAGGAAGCCACTGGCAGCCTGCTCCGCGCGCTCGACGGCGAACACTCTGGCAACACCGCGGGCGGCGCGGCCGCGGAGGCGGCCGAGCTGCGGATGCGGATCAGCGACGGGCAGATGCTGCTTGTCCTGGACAACGTGGTCGACGCCGGACAGGTGCGCCGCCTGCTGTCGGTGCTCAGCACCGCCACCGTGATCGTGACGAGCCGCACGGCGCTGCCGACGTTGGACGTGGCCCACCTCGCCGTCGGCGCGCTCACTCCCGACGAGTCGGTGGCGCTGCTCGCCCGGCACGCGGCGCCGAAACGCATTCTCGCGGCCCCGAAGGAGGCGGCGGTGCTGGCCGACCTGTGCGACCACCTTCCGCTCGCGCTGCGCATCGTCGGGGCCCGACTGTCCGCCCATCCGGAGTGGACGCTAGCCGACATGGTCGCCCGGCTCGCCGACGAGCAGTTCAGGCTGGACGAGCTGAGCTGCGACGACCTCGCCGTACGCGCCAGCCTTGCGGTCACCGCCGACCTCCTCGCCGAACGGCCCGGCGGGCCCGAGGCGGTGGACCTGTTCGACCGGTGGGGCATGGTCTGTCCCCCGACGATCGGCATCGAACTGGCCCAGGTTCTCACCGGAGCCGATGCCCGTGAGGCGCGCGCCCTGCTGGACCGGCTGGCCGCCGCCAGCCTCGTCGAGGCGTGCGCGACGGACCGCTACCGCCTGCACGATCTTGTCCGGCTCTACGCGACGGAGCGCGGCCGGCGCGACCCGACGGACCGCGCGGCGACGATCCACGCCGCCCGGTGCCACTGGCTCGGCGCCACGCGACGGGCCGGGGACCACCTGCGACGCGTCCCCGACCGACCGGCGGACGGGTTCGTCGAGGCGCGGCCCGTCGTGACCTTCGCCGACCAGCGGGAGGCCCTGCGGTGGCTGGAGCGGGAGCGGGAGAACCTGATCGCCGCCGCGCGCGCGGCGGCCCAGGACAGCACCACCGAGGGTGACCTGTTCGCGGTCCGACTGTGCGCGGAGCTGTATCCGTTCCTCCCCATGCGGGGGTACTACCGCGATCTCCGTGAGGTGGCCCAGGGTGCGCTGCGGTGCGCCCGGCGACTGGGCAGCCGGCCGGACGAGGCGACCGCGCTGACCTACTTCGCGGTGGCGCAGTCCCGGCTGGGCGAGACCGACCGGGCGGTCGACAGCCTCCGGATCGCGCTCGCACTGCGGGAGGCGGACGACGACACTCAGGCGGTGGCGGTGGCCCTCGACCATCTCGGCGTCCTGCTCGCCGCCGCCGGCCGCCTCGACGAGGCCCGGGCGACCTTCCTCCGAGCCCTCGACCTCCACCGCCCGCGCGCCGACCGCCGACGGATGGGCGTCACCCTCAACAACCTCGCCGACGTGCTGCTGCAACTCGACCAGTCCGACGCGGCGCTCGTCCATCTTCAGGAGAGCCTGCGGCTGCGCCGGGAGATCGGCGACGAACTGGGCCTCGGCATCACCATCCTGACCATCGGCCAGGCGTACGCCCGCAGTGGCCGGTACCGGCAGGCGTACGGGTGGCTCGACAGAGCCCTCACCGCCGCGCGGAGCAGTGGCAACCGCGAGGCGGAGTGGCGGGTGCTCACCGAACGGGCGAAGGTGCACCGCGACACGGGCCAGGAACTTCCGGCCCGCGACGACCTGCACCTCGCACTCGCCATCTCCGAGCAGACCGGCGACACCATCGGCGCCGACGAGGTGCGCCGCGCGCTGACCGCGCTCCGCGTCCCCGCCGCACGGCGATCGGCCCGTCGGACCTGACCCGGGCACGAGAGCCTCGGCAGCGGGGCGGTCGGTCCCGGGATCGTCGCGTCAGTCGGCCGCCCGGGCCCTGCGGACGGTCTTGCTCAGCGTCGCGGCGAGGGCGAGAAGCGCGAGCCATCCGGTCAGCATGAGGGTCAGCATGGTCGTTCCGAGCAGGGCTATCAACGTTCCGCTGGCCGTGGTGCCGATCGCCGCTCCCCCGGTGGTGAGGGTCTCGACCGCGCTGGTGACTCGTCCGCGCAGCGCATCCGGGGTCACGGCGAGCCGGTAGGACTCGAGGGCGACGTTGTAGACCGGCGAGACCACCGACTCGGCGAACGCCACCAGCGAGAGCAGCCACCAGGTCGGTGCCACGGCATAGAACGGGAACGTCAGTGCCTCCGCCCACAGCATCGTGATGGAGAGTGCGCCGAGTGGGAATCGGCGAGCGAGCCTGGGCCCCATGAGACTGCCGAGCAGCGCGCCGACGCCGGCGCTGGCGAACACCGCGCCGACCTGGGTGGAGTTCGCGTGCAGCTCCTGAGCCAGGATGATGATCAGCAGGTAGCCGGCGCCGAACCGCAGGCCGTCCGCCGCGTCGAGCACGGCCAGGGTCCGGATCACCGGCTTGTGCCACAGCCAGGCCAGGCCGCGGCCGACCTCGGTCACCAGTGCGCTCGGCGGGCCGGGCGCCGCGACCCGAGCCTGCTGAAAGTCGGTGCGAATGGCTCGTAGGGACGCCGCCGACACCAGGAACGAGACGACGTTGAACGCGAACGGCAGCATGCGGCTCACCGCGTAGGCAGTCCCCGCCGCAGCCGCGCCGAGGACGCGGAGGGCGTTGGACATCGCGCCGAGCAAGCCCACCGCGGCGGGAAGGTCGCTGCTCGGGACGATGTTCGGTAACGCCGAACTGTTCGCCGCCCCGAACAGGGTACTGAGCACACCGTTGAGCACCGCGACGGCATAGAGCTGCGGCATTCCCAGCGCGCCGAACACGGCAGCGACGGGGATGGTGGAGGTGAGCGCTCCGCGGCCGATCTCGCACCAGATCATCGTCGCCTTGCGATCCCACCGGTCGACCAGGGCGCCCGCGAGCAGTCCGAAGACGAGGTAGACCACCGTTTGCAGGCCGAGCAGGACGCCCGCCTGCGTCGAGGACCCGGTCAGGGCGATGACCAGCAGAGGTAGAGCGAGGAACTGAAGTGAGTCACCCAGTTGTGACACCAACCGTCCGCCGAGCAACAGTCGGAAGTCGTGCCGGCGCCACAGGGGCTCGGGCCGCGTCGAGATGGCGTTGTCCATGGCGAACTCCGGTCGATGAATGCGCCTACCCGGCGCGCCGTCACGGCTGACAGACACGCGGGCGCCGCGAGGCCGGAGGCGTCACAGCGGAGAGTGGCGAGCACCAGAGACCGCGAAGAGCGGACAGACTCCACCCGTGTGTCGATGCGTGGCCGCTAGACGTCACGGGCGGTGAACATAAGGTGGGACGGTACGGGGCGAGATGACCGTCAGCAATGCAATTTGTTCACGCTGACGCGCTGGTAGCGCCTTGTGGGGCAGGGCCCGAGTGAGTCTGGTCGTGAGCGGGGACACAGGTCGCGGCGGACGGCGTCCGGCTCAGCTTGCCACGCCGCTCGTGGGGTGCCTGCCGGCACTACCGACGATCGAGGTCCTCCTCGGTGACCTGCCGAAGAACCCGGCAGGGCACGCCCACGGCGACGGTCATCGGTGGGATGTCGTGTGTTACCACGCTTCCCGCGCCCACCACGGCGCCGAACCCGATTCGGACTCCCGGCAGCACCACGACGTTGCTGCCGATCCAGACCTTGTCCTCGATGGCGATGGGCTTGGAGAACCGCCGGAAGTCCTCACGCAGGTCCGGATGGACCGGGTGCCCGGTCGTGGTCAGGGTGACGCCGGGAGCGATCATGACGTCGTCGCCGATCCGGATCTCCACGTCGTCGACGAAGGTCACGTTCACATTGCCGAAGAAGTCATTACCGATATGGACATTACTTCCGAAAGCGGCGTGGAACGGGGACAGCAGCACAGGGCGTTCCCCGACCGAACCGAGGATCCTGTCGAGCAGCATCCGCCGCCGCTCCACGTCGCCGGGCCGAGTGTGGTTGTAGTCGAAGATCAGGTCGGTGCGACGATGCCGGTCCCGGAAGGACGCCTCCGACTCGGTGTAGAGCAATCCCCCGTGAATCCTCGCCAGCACGTCCTTCTCGCGTTCCCGCACGGATCTGCACCCCTCCCCCGACGGCCGACAAGAGCGTACAAGTGACCGCCGCTCCGGTAGCGGCGCAGCCATTGATCGCGCCACCGGCCGCCTTTCACCGGCCGGACTCTCCGTGCCGCGTTCCCGACCTATCCCGGCGCCTTCGAGGGGCGGGCGCCTCGACCGACGTCGAGCGGTTCGAGCCCGGTGCGGGCTGCCTCCCGCCCGTCGATTGACCGACTGCCCGTCGGGCCTTTATAACGTTATACAGGCAACCACATATATCGATGTGATTGTCGTCGATGGTTTTCGGAATCCACCGATCTGCCCGCTCGACCCCGGGAAGGGACCCGACGGGCCGCCCCGACACCCACCACCAGCCGCCAGCGGCGAAGCCCGGCCCTGACGGCCCGTCCGATGGAGACGGCATGACACGTCCCGATCCCGTCCGCCTCGCCACGCCCCTGCTGGCCGTCCTCGCCCTGGTGGCTGGCATGCTCACCGCGCCGGCCGGCGCGGCGTACGCCGCGCCGGTGAAGAACCCGCCACTGAGCACCCCCTGGACAGCCCAGGCGCTCAACGGCACGCCGCTGCCGGACTACCCGCGACCGCAGATGACCCGCCCGGACTGGCTCAACCTCAACGGCGAGTGGCAGCTACGCCAGTCCACCACCGACGACGCCCCCCAGTTCAACACCGACCTACCCGAACGGATCAACGTTCCCTTCCCCGTGGAGAGCGCGCTGTCCGGGGTGCAACGAGCCGCCGGCGACAACCGCAACTACCTGTTCTACCGCCGGACCGTCACGGTGCCGACGAACTGGAGCGGGCGCCGCGTGCTGCTGCACTTCGGTGCGGTCGACTGGCAGACCACCGTTTGGGTCAACGGCTACGCCGTCGGCGGTCACACAGGTGGTTACGACGCCTTCACCTTCGACGTCACCCCGCACCTGCGAAGCGGAGGTGTCAACGAGGTCGTGGTGAAGGTGTGGGACCCGACCGACAGCCGGCAGAACGGCAGCCTGCCGCCGATCGGCAAGCAGACCAAGCAGCCCGGCGGCATCTTCTACACCCCGAGTTCGGGCATCTGGCAGACGGTGTGGCTGGAACCGGTGCCGGCCGCTTCGATCAGCAGCGTCGACCTCTACCCTCGCCTCGGCGACAACACCCTCCGCGTCCGGGTCTTCACACGGGGGGACGTCACCGGTCACAGCGTGCTGGCCGAGGCGCTCGACGGCGCCACCGTGGTCGGCTCCGCCAGCGGCGGCTTCACCGAGTTCACGGTGCCCGTGCCCAGCGCCCGCCGATGGTCGCCCGACGATCCGTTCCTCTACAACCTCCGGGTCACGCTGCGCAACGCCGCCGGCGGTCAGGTCGACCGGACGACGCACTACTTCGGCATGCGCGAGATCAGCACCGGGGTGGTCAACGGCGTCCTGCGGCCCAAGCTCAACGGTCAGTTCGTCTTCCAGACCGGCACGCTGGACCAGGGATTCTGGCCGGACGGGCTCTACACCGCGCCCACGGATGCCGCGCTCGCCTTCGACCTGCAGAAACACAAGGATCTGGGCTTCAACATGGTGCGCAAGCACATCAAGGTCGAACCGCAGCGCTGGTTCTACCACGCCGACCGCCTCGGTCTGCTTGTGTGGCAGGACGTCCCCTCGCTGACCGCGCAGGACATCAACGCGACCGACGCGCAGCAGGCGCAACTCGAGACCGAGGCCCGCGAGATCGTCGACGAGCACCGCAGCTCCCCGGCGGTGGTCACCTACACCGTCTACAACGAGGGTTGGGGGGAGCGCGCGCTCACCGACACCCGCCGGGTCGCCCAGAACGTGAAGAACCAGGATCCGACCCGACTGGTCAACGCGCACAGCGGCTACAACTGTTGCCAGTCGCTGGGCAACCCGGGCAACGGCGACATCGACGACTGGCACGTCTACCTCGGGCCCGACTCACCCGTGCCGTCGAGCGGCCGGATCGCGGTGCTCGGCGAATTCGGCGGGCTGGGCCTGCGAGCACCCGGCCACGAGTGGAGCCCGAACGGCAGCTTCTTCGCGTACGAGTGGCAACCGAACTCGACCGCGCTGACCGACCGCTACGTCGGCCTCGTGCAGGGCACGCAGAACCTGATGCTCGGCAAGGGCCTGAGCGCCTCGGTCTACACCGAGATCACCGACCAGGAGGGTGAGCTGAACGGATTCCTCACCTACGACCGGCAGGTCGTCAAGATGGACCAGGCCCGAGTGCGCGCCGCCAACCTCGCCCTGATCAACGCGTCCACGTCGATCGGCAGCTCGGCACCGGTGGCACTGCCCCTGAACACCCGGCGCTCCTTCCAGGTCACCACGCCCGGCTACACCAACCGGTATCTCCGGCACCGCGACAGCCTGGCCTACACCGAGGTGGTGGACGCGAACAGCCCGGCGCTGCTCAGGAACGACGCGACCTACACGGTACGGACGGGTCTGGCCGACCCGGCGTGCTACTCGTTCGAGTCGGTCAACTTCCCCGGGCAGTACCTCCGGCACCAGGCCTCGCGCGTCCGCAACTCCCCGGATGACGGATCGGCGCTTCTGCGCGCCGACGCCACCTGGTGCGCCCGGGTCGGGCTCACCGGCAACGGCGTCTCGTTGGAGTCCGCCAACTTCCGCGGAAAATACCTGCGGCACTACAACTCGGAGATCTGGCTGAGCAACGGCACCGGCGGCGAGGCGTGGAACTCCCCCGCGTTGTGGGCCGCGGACAGCACCTGGAACATCACCGCGCCCTGGGCGCCCTGAGCAGGACGGTCCAGGGCGCCGACCAGGTCCCCGCACCGCCGGCCTAATCGACCCCCGTCTATTGACAAGGATTCTTAACAGCTTCAGTCTGAGAGCGCTCTCCCGACCGCTACACCCATCGGAAGGAGTTCGATGACCAGGATATTGGCGCTGCTCACCGCCGCGACGCTCGCGCTGCCGACCTCGGCCGCCACGGCACCGCCGGCTCCCACCGCCCCACGAGTCGAGGCACAGACGTCCGCCCTCCCAACCGGTATGGCCGCGGCGATGCGCCGCGATCTGCACCTGACCGACGACCAACTCACCGCCCGCCTCACGACCGAGGCCGCCGCGGCGGTGGTCGACCGACGCCTGCGCTCCCGCCTCGGCAACCGATACGCAGGCTCGTGGCTCGACGCCGGCGGCCCGCTCACCGTTGCCGTCACCGATACGTCTGCCGCCGCCACGGTGCGGGCCGAGGGCGCCCGGCCCCGGCTCGTCCCCCGGACGCTCACCACTCTCACCTCGGCCCGCGCCGCACTGGATCGGCGCGCACGCAGCCGTCCACCCGGCACCGCCGTGCGGAGCTGGCACGTGGACGCCGCCGCCAACCAGGTCGTGGTGCGGGTCGCGCCGGGCCAGGAGCGCGCGGCCCGCTCGTTCGTCGGCGGCAGTGGCCTCGCCGCCGGGCTCGTCCGCTACACGACGGCTCCCGACGCGCCGCGCCCCCTGTACGACATCCGCGGCGGAGACCAGTTCGTCATCAACGGCAACGTGCTCTGCTCGGTGGGCTTCGCCGTCGCCGGCGGCTTCGTCACCGCCGGACACTGCGGGGCCTCCGGCAGCCCCACCCGTGGGTTCAACAACGTGGCGCAGGGCACGTTCGCCGGCTCGTCGTTCCCGGGCAACGACTACGCCTGGGTCCGCATCAACGCGGACTGGACGCCGCGCCCCTGGGTGAACAACTACGCCGGGGGCAACGCTCCCGTCGCCGGCTCCCGGGACGCGGTGATCGGCAGCTCGGTGTGCCGGTCGGGACGGACGACCGGCTGGCGCTGCGGCACCCTCCTGGGTCGGGAGGAGACGGTCAACTATGCCCAGGGAGCGGTCTACGGACTCAGCCGCAGCAACGCCTGCGCCGAGGGAGGCGACTCCGGCGGCGCCTGGCTCTCCGGCGACCAGGCCCAGGGGGTGACCTCCGGCGGATCGGGCAACTGCACCACCGGCGGCACCATGTGGTTCCAGCCGGCCAACGAGATCCTCGGCGCCTACGGGCTGAACCTGGTCACCACCGGCGGGGGCGGCACCGGAACCCGGATCATCAGCAACTGGAACAACAAGTGCATCGACGTGCCGAGCTCGAACTTCTCCGACGGCGTTCCCCTGCAGACCTGGACCTGCAACGGCACGGCGGCACAGGGCTGGACCTTCACCGGCGGCAGCCTGCGCACGCAGAACAACATGTGCATGGATGTGGCCTGGGGTTCCCGGGACAACGGCGCGGTCATCCAGATCGCCACCTGCAGCGGCAACGCCGCGCAGCAGTTCGTGCTCTCCGCCGCCGGCGACCTGGTCAACCCGCAGGCCAACAAGTGCGTCGACATCAAGGACTGGAACGGCAACGACGGCGCACGGTTGATCCTCTGGGAGTGCGCCGGCACCGCCAACCAGAAGTGGCGCACCGGCTGAGCAGTGCCCTCGACGCGGCGTCCCGTCCCGGTCCGAGGTGGGCCGGGACGGGACGCCGCGCCTCGGCCTCACCCGAGGGTGAATCGGATGAAGCGCGGGCGGTAGATGCCGGGGTCGCGGTAGTGGTCCGCGTCCGGGGAGACGCGGGTGTCCATGCTGTTGACGTTGTAGGACGCGACGAACGTGTCACCGGAGCTGAGAGCCGCGTGGACGTGGGCGTTGTACGAGATCACGTTCGGATTCCAGTAGCTGCCGTACGGCCCGGGTTCCGGCATGCGGTACACGGGTGTCTTCTGGGTGAACGGACCGTACGGTGAGCAGGACGTCCACGCGTTGATCTGCCCGCTGAACGCCTCGGTGCTGTCCTGGCTGAGCAGCAGGAACTGCCCGCCCCACGGAGTGACGCTGTACTCGTTGGCGATTCCGGTCAGCAGGTTGCGGGAGTTCTGCTCGCGGAGCGTCCAGCCCCACGGCGTGTGGTACTGCCAGGTACCGGTGGCGAGGTCGCTGCCGTACACCCGGGCGATGCGCATCTGCTTGTTGATCGGGGAGTCGTCGACGCCGTAGACGTAGGTGTAGCCGTCGCCGCTGCGGCTGGCCGGCAGCAGCGCCGAGCCCCAGGCGACCCCGCTGGCCGAGGGCAACTCCCGGACGCTGACCGGGGTCCGCAGGTTGGACAGGGCGAAGTTGGCGACCACGTTGCGGTTGAACCGCCAGTCCCAGGCGCCGGAACCGAAGCGCTCGTACTCCTGATACACCACCTGCAGTTGTCCGCCCGAGAGGTGACCGTCCCCGACCCAGTACCACTTGCCGGGCCCGGACGGCGGCATCAACGCCCGGGGTGATCCGGCGGTGCCGCCCTGGTAGGTGGTGAGGCTGCCGCCGTTCTGCACCACGAAGGTGTTGTTGACCAGGGGGGCGCTCACCGGACGGGTGCCGTTGCTGTTGAGCGGGCCCATCCAGGTGTCGGAGAACAGCCAGACGATCCGGCCGTCCGGCAGCTTCACCGAGTACGTCGAGTCGCCGCCCGTCCAGCCGTCCGGCGTGCCGGCGGCGTACCTGTTGAACGTGCCCTCCGGCTCGACGGTGGTCTCGACGCCGCGGACCGAGAGGGGGCGCAGCACGCACGAGCGGCCGGTCAGCGGCAGCACGCTCTCCACATTCGTGGTGAACGTCCTGGGGCTGCCGTCCGCGTCCGCCGAGTGGATGTCCAGTTCGGTCCAGGTGGTCACGAGGGTGGCCACCATCGGGTAGGCGAAGTCCGGCACCGTGATCAGTCCGCCCGCGTCGGGGTGGCGCACGGTGTGGATGCTCGGGTACTTGGCCAGCGTGCCGGTGCTCCCCGTCGGCGACCAGACGATGACGGCCGATCTGCGGTTGGTGTCCTTCGTGGTGTCCACCAGCAGGGTCGAGCAGTAGCCGCAGCTCGCGTCACCGGAGTTCTTGACCGCGCGGAAGTCGTGGTAGACGGCACCGCCCTTGCGCAGGATGTCCTGGTACTCCGCCTGGGTGCCGGCGGCCGTCGAGTGACTCTTGCGGGCCGGCCTCGCACCCCCGAGGGCGTCGCCGCTCGTCCCGCTTCCGCCGACGAGATTGCCGCGCCACAGGCTCGCGTCGGCGTCGGAATAGCCGTAGCCGCGCCAGGCGTCCACCGTCGGGGCGGGAGCGGCGTTCGCCTTGGCCAGCCGATAGTTGGCGATGTGGTAGCCCAGCAGCAGGTCCGTGACGTTCAGGCCATAGCCCTCGGCGGTGTGCCGGATCGCCTCGATCGGCAGATGGTCGTGGTCCCGGACGCTCTCCCACGTGCGTCGCACGAAGGACGGGTCGACCTGTTCGGTGAGGTAGGTCGGCAGCAGGAACGCGCCGTACTGCGGGCCGCCACCCAGCCCGCCCCAGGAGTTGAGCGCCGCCCCGGGCTTGCTGAGCACGTCGTAGACGTTGCGGGCGTACAGCTTCTCCTCGCCGGGGATGGGCACGTACGGCGCCCGGGCGTAGGTCTGGCGGGTGGCCCACTCGGCGGTGGCCTCCATCCACCAGTTCATCGACCCGAACTCCTTGCCGCCCACGAAGTTGGCGAGGTAGTCCAAGCCGACGTCGGACCGGTCCCAGTACTGGTACTGCATGACGTGGAACAGTTCGTGCCGTGGCAGGTAGTCCCAGTCGTCCTGCCCGTTCGGAACCAGCATGGTCGCCTGTTGGTTCAAGCCGAACGGCAGCACGAAGGGCGCGTCGATCGGCAGGCCGGCCCCGCCGACGAGCGGAATCTCGTCGACGCCGTAGACCAGCACCCACGGCTTGCCGTCCCGCACCGGCAGCGGATAGCCCATCTCCCGGTACTCGTCGACGGCGACCGAGAGTGAGTTCAGCATGTGCTGGACCGCCTTCGCCCGTCCGTTCGGGTTGGCGTCCGCCGGGACACCCGGCCGGCCTCCACCGGCGACGTTGTAGAGGATGAGGAACTCGCCGGCCGATGCCCGGCACCGGTAGGTGACTCCGAGGTAGTCGTACGGATCGGCGGCGCAGTCGTCGTAACCGGCCGTCGTCGGGGCGACGGCGGGCGCGGGGGCGTCCGGAGCGATCGGCGCCGCCGCCTCCGGCTCGGCGGTCGCCGCGAGCATCGACAGGTACGTCAGATATCGCTGCGGGTCGCGGATGGGCCCGGTCGGTCGAAGGTGCGCCGGCACCGACCGGGGCGAGCGCAGCGCGCCCAGTCCGTAGCGGACCGCGTCGGCGCGGGAGAGCTTCCCCCGGTGGTAGGCCGAGAGAACGCGTTCGCCGGGGCCGAAGTCGGGCGGCGCGGCCGTCCGGTGCGTGGCGGGGCCGGGCGGCGCCTCCTTGAACGGCTTGGGTCGCGGGATCGGCGGGGTGGTGACACCCGGTTCGGTACGCGGCGGCGCGACGGCCCCGACCGCACGGCCGGCGACCGGAGCCGGATCGGTACGGGGCGCCGCCTGCACGGCGCCACCGGTCGATGCGGCCGCTGCCAGCACGACTGTCGCGCTGAGCATGGCCAGGGCTTTTCTCATCTCGCTCCCTCTGTTCAATGACCGGCAGGTACCGACGCCGCCGCGCAGGCGGCGACTGCGCCCGGGCACACGGCGTGATCGTCCACCCACCGTCTCAGCGTCACGACCGGCCCGGTGGGGAGGCGTCGGTGACGGAGACGCCGTCGTCCTCTCCTCGATTCACGGCACGGCCGGCATCCGCCCTCGGGCGAGCCGTCACGTGCGCGCAGCCACCCCGTGCTGGCCGCGCGGGGAAGCGCACGCCTCCCCCGTGCGCTCCCCACCCCGCTGATCGGCAGGGGACGCAGCGATAATTGCCCGCAGCCCCTGCAGCGATCTTGCAAACACCATGCAGGGCGCCCCGGCCGGCGCGGTCTCGACGGACAGCGAGGGGATGAGCACATGGAGTTTCGAGTGCTGGGTCCGGTGGAGATCCACTCGGACGACGTGGTCACGGTCGTCGGCGGACGGCAGCCTCGCCTGATCCTCGCGGTCCTCATCCTCGACGCGAACCGACCGGTACCGGTGGAGCGACTGATCGACCTGATCTGGGCGCAGGCGCCTCCGCCGAGCGCCCGGGCCGCGCTACAGGCCATGGTCTCGCGACTACGGGCGACGCTCCGCCGGATCGGCGCGCCGGCACATCTCGTCGGCGAGCGAGACGCCTATCGGCTGCAGGTGGAACCGATGCTCACGGACGTGCACCGCTTCTCCGCACTCGTTCAGCAGGTCAGCGACTCGCCTGACGACGACACCGTCGTCGGGGTGCTGGACCAGGCGCTCGCACTGTGGCGCGACGAGCCTCTCCTGGATGTGGTCGACGACGAGGTGCGCCACCGGCTCTGCGCCACCCTGCTGGAGGCGAGATCGACGGCCGTCGAGGACCGAGCGGAGGCGCTGCTGAGGCTCGGCCAGACCAGGAGAGTGGTACGGGATCTGGCCGGCGAGGTCGCCCGGCATCCCTACCGGCAGCGGCTCACCGGCCAGCTCATGCTCGCCCTGTATCGCGAGGGCCGACCGGACCGGGCACTGGAGGTCTACCGGCACCACCAGACCCGACTCGCCGACGAGCTCGGCCTCGATCCGGCCACCGACCTGACCCGGCTGCACCAGCTCATCCTGCAGGGCGATCCGGCACTCCGCGCCGAGCGGGCCCCGTCACCCGGTCCCCCTACCCCGTCCCCTCCCGCCGAGCTGCCCCCGGACGTGTCCGGATTCACCGGACGAGTGGTCGAGCTGACGCAACTCGATCGCGCCACGAGTGGATCCACCGCCCCGACGATCTGGATCCTCAGGGGCATCCCCGGGGTGGGAAAGACGGCGCTGGCGGTGCACTGGGCGCACCGGGCCCGCCACACCTTTCCCGACGGACAGTTGTTCATCGACCTACGAGGCTTCGACATCGAGCGGTCGCCGGTGACACCCTCGGCCGCGCTGGGCCAGTTGTTGGGCGGACTCGGCGTGGACCTCCGCAACGTGCCGGACGACGAGGACGCGCGAGCCACGCTGTTCCGATCGAGGATGGCCGGTCTGAGGATCCTCCTGGTGCTGGACAACGCCCGTGACGCTCGGCAGGTGTTGCCGCTGCTCCCCTCCGGCGGAACCGTCCTGATCACCAGCCGTCACCACCTCGGCGAGTTGGTGGTGCGGACCGGCGCCCGGTCCCTGCTGCTGAACACGCTCGACCCCACGGAGTCCGCTCAGCTCCTGGCCGTGATGCTCGGCGACGACGCTGTGCACGCGGAGGCCGCCGCGGCGGCGCGCCTCGCGCAACTCTGCGGGCACCTCCCCCTGGCCCTGCGCATCGCCGCGGCGAACCTGCAGGTCAGTGGCGAGTCGGGCATTGCCGGACTGACACGGGAGCTGACCGACGGCGATCCGCTGACCGGTCTCACGCTGAACGGCGCGGACGACGTCGCGGTGACGAGGACTTTCGCGCTGTCCTACCTGGCGATGCCGACGGCGGCGCGAAGGCTCTTCCGACGTCTCGGGCTCGTACCCGGGGTCAGCTTCACCGACGACGTCGCCGCCGCGCTCGACCCGGCAGCGTCCGGCACTGCGGGGAGGACCCTGCGCGCGCTGGCCGCGGCGCACCTCGTCGAGCAGCGGGCCAGCGGCCGGTATCGGTTCCATGACCTGCTCCGTCGCTACGCGGTCGACAGGCTCCTCGCCGAGGAGGACGACCGCGCACGCCACGACGCACGTGAGCGCCTGCTCAGCCACTATCTGAGCACGGCCGACGCGGCCGGCCGACGAGTCATCCCCCACTTCGTACGGCTGCCGCGACCGGTCCCGGAGGATCCCTTCGCCGACGTCGATGCGGCGCTCGGTTGGCTCGACGCGGAAGCGACCAACCTGATGGCGGCGATCCAGCACGCCGCCGAGCAAGGGCAACCACGCTACGCGTGGCAGCTCGCCGACGCCCTCCGCTCGTGGTTCCACCAACGGGGGCGACGCACCGAGTGGTTGGCCGCGGCGACCGCGGGGCTGACCGCGGCCGAGGCCGAACACGACGTCAGGGCAGAGGCGATCATGCACCTGAGCATCGCTCTCGCCCAGGTCACCTCCGGCCACTACGAAGACGCCCGCGAACACCTCCTCGCCGGCCTGCGGGTCAGCTCCGCGGATGACTGGCCCGAGGGCCGGATCGGCCTGCTGAACAACCTCAGCGCGGTGCACCAGCGCCTGGGCGACCCGAGAGCCGCCATCGACTGCGCCCGCAACTCCCTGACGCTCAATCGGCAACACGGCAGCGAGGGCGGAGAGACCATGCCCCTGGCCAACCTCGGCTTCGCCCACTGGCAACTCGGCGCGCTGGCCGAAGCCGACCGGAACATCCGGGCCGCGCTGAGCCGCGCGCGACAGAACAAGGCCCACTACAACGAAGCGGTGCTCCTGGTGGACCTCGCCGGCATATGCCGTGACCGGGGAGACCACGAACAGGCCGAACGACTGTACGACCGGGCGTTGAGCGCCAACCGAGACCTGAACTACCGGTACGGGGAGGCCACCGCGCTGAGCGGCCGCGCGTTGTTGTGGTCCACCACCGGCCGGGCAGCAGCAGCCGGCGCCGATGCGGAGCACGCGGTGACACTGACCCGCGAGATCGGCGACCTCGGCACCGAGGCGTGGGCCCGCGAGGCGCTCGGCCGGGTGCTGCTCGCCGCCGGCCTGCTGGCGGAGTCGGCGCAGGAGTTCGACCAGGCCCTCCACCTGGCCCGCCGGACGCGATTTGTCTGGTGCGAGGCCAACGCGCTGGTGGGGCTGGCCGCAGCATGTCTGGCTGCCGGAGACCCCGACGCTGCTCGCACGGATGCCGAGGCCGCGCTGCGCATCGCCGTCGAGGCGGGTTACCGGGTGATCGAGACGCACGCCGTGCGCTTACTGGCACGTCTCCGCGAGTCGGCGGACGATCGCGTGGGCGCGCGTGAGTTGCATCGCCGCGCCGATCGGCTGGCCGGCGAGATGGACCTCCGCGAGGGTCACCCGTACCTGGCCCGGTGAGGGGAGTCGGATCGGACCCCGCGCCCCTGAGGGGCCTTCCCGACCGTCAGCCCCGCGCCCGGTTGTGGCGCAGTCGGGCCAGGTCCTGCGGGCGCTCCCCGGGGCCGAGCGCGGCCGTCAACCGGGCCAGCCCGTCGTCGACGCGCCGCAGCGCGTGGTCGGGCCGGCCGGCCCGGCTGTCCAGCAGCGCCAGGCCCTTCGTCAGTGACGGCCCGCGCCTCGTCGTAGAGGTGCTCCCGCCGCGTGCCGACCGGCCCCCGAAATGGGAGCCGGCCGGCACGCGAGTCATCGTGGCGGGGCGAACGCCGATACGCCGTTGGGCGTGCCAAGGCCCGTCGGCGCGTCCCAGCCCCGCGAGCCGGTGCACAGGACACGCGGCGTGCAGGTGCCGGTGGAACCGCTGGTGACGTCGAACAGGCCACGACGGGCCGCGTAGGGGTAGCCAGCCGGAGCGCCCTGCCCACCGGCCGCGCCGGCCAGGGCGTACACCGCCGCGATGATCGGGGCCCCGGCGCTCGTGCCGCCGTCGATCCCCCAACCCACGTCGCCGTACGTCTGGTACACCGCGACGCCCGTCGCGGGGTCACCGACCGCGGCGACGTCGGCCGTGGCCCGCGTCGCGCAGGCCCGCACCCGGTGCTGGAAGGCCGGCTTCGCGATGTAGGCCGAGCAGCCGCCGCCCGAGCCGGACCATGCCGACTCGGTCCAGCCCCGCCAGTTCCACGCCCTGCGCAGCGAGGTGCCGCCGACCGCGACGACCCCCGCCGAGGACGCCGGATAGACCGGCCCCCCGGCCGCGCCGCTGTCACCGCTGGCCGCCGTGAAGACCACGCCCGGTGCCGAGAAGAACAACGGGTCGACCGTGAGCTCCAGCTCCTGCTCCGGCAGGCCCCAGCTCATCGACACGTACGACGCGCCGAGCGCGACGGCCGTGGACACCCCTTCGAGCAGGTTCAGCGAGGCGTCGTCGGCTTCGACCAGCAGAATCCGGCACGACGGGCACACGGCCGACACCATGTCCAGGTCGAGGCTGCTCTCCCCCGCCCAGGCCGGATCCGGCGCCGGCAGCGGGGCGGCGTCGCCCCGCTGGTTGACCTTGCGGAAGCAGCCGTTCGCGCTGGTGCACGGCGGTAGGCCGTACGTCGAGCGGTACACCTGCAGATCGGCCTCCGCGGCCGGGTTGTCGTAGGCGACCACGACCGCGATCGTGGCGTTGGTCCGGCTGAACGGCAGGCGGTAGGCGGAGCGCAGGTCGGCGGGGCCGAGCCCTTCGGGCCGCTCCGGACGACCGGACGGCTTCCCGTGCCGTACCCCGGTGCGCTTGAGCGCGAAGCACCGGAACTGTCCGGACGTGACCGGCGCCGCGCAGCTCGGCACCACGTCGGCGCCCGCGGCCGAGGCCGGCTCGGCCCGCGACGGGACCGCGACGGCCGCCACGGTGACCACCAGAGACAGGGCCAAGGCGCTGCGCGTCAAGGTTCGCACGATGTTGACCACACTGCTGCTCCTTCTGTCGGTCCGGCCGTCCGGCGGACGTGCCCCGCCGAGTCTGGTGGCCCCCGCGACGGGCGGGCAAGACGGATCGGGGCGCGCCGGCGATGTCTCGCCGGCGGGACGTCGATCGCTTGTCGGGCCAGGACAGCCACGGTAGACAGAGGCCACATCCCGCCCGACGACGCTCGCGAGGAGAATCAGGTGTCCACTGTGGCCTGCCCCGACTGCGAAGCCCGCGTGTCGCTCGACACGCCGGTGCTCAACGAGATCGTCGAGTGCGCCGAGTGCCGCAGCGAGCTCGAAGTGCTGTCCACCGATCCCGTGGTGCTCGGCAGAGCCCCCGAGGTCGAGGAGGACTGGGGCGAGTAGGCGACGAGGAGCGGGGAACACGCCATGTCCAAGCTTGCGGTGCTCGGCGGGACGCGAGCCGTCCCCGAGGGCACGACCGCGCCGCGGTGGCCGATCGTCACCGACGCGGAACGCGCGGCCGTGCTCGGCGTCGTCGACTCGGGGCGGTTCACCGTCGCCGCGGGCGGCGAGCAGGAGATCCCGGCGCTGGAGCGGGAGTGGGCGGACCGGGTCGGTGTCGGACACTGTGTGGCCGTCGCCAACGGCACCATCGGGCTGTCGATCGCGCTCGCCGCCGCCGGCGTCGGGCCCGGCGACGAGGTGGTCGTGCCGGCGCTGAGCTTCGTCGGCACCGCGCTCGCCGTCGTGCACCTCGGTGCCGTACCGGTCTTCGCCGACATCGACCCGGTCTCGTTCAACCTCGACCCGGACGCCCTGCGAACCGCGCTGTCGGACCGCACGGCCGCGGTGGTGCCGGTGCACCTGCACGGCCTGCCCGCCGACATGGACGAGATCGGCGCCGTCGCCGCGCGGCACCGCCTCGCGGTCGTCGAGGACGCGGCGCAGGCACACGGCGTCGCGTACCGCGGCCGTTGCACCGGCTCGCTCGGTGACCTGGCGGCGTTCAGCCTCAACGCCTCGAAGAACCTGCCGACGTGCGGCGAGGGCGGCCTGGTCACAACCGACGACGCCCGGCTGGCCGGGCGTGCGGCACTGCTGCGTCAGTTCGGCGAGCGGCTGCCCGCGCGCGGCGACCGGCCCTACCGGTCGGAGATCGCCGGCTGGAACGGCAAGATCAACGCTATTCAGGCGGCGTTCACCCGCGCCCAGCTCGCCCACCTCGACGAGTGGGCGCTGGCGCGGGACCGTAACGTACGGGCGTTCCTCGACCGGACCGCGGCCATCCCCGGGCTCGTCGCGCCGACGGCGCCGGACGACCGCGAGCACGGCTGGCACATCCTGCGCTTCCGGCTGCGCCCGGCCGCGTTCGACCTGCCGGAGACCGCCGGCGGTGCCCTGCGGGCGGCGATCTGCCGGGTGCTACGGGGCGAAGGGGTGCCGGCCTCGCGCTACCAGAGCATGCCCCTGTCGCGGCAACCGCTCTTCGCCGACGGCGGGCCGGCCTGTCGCCGCGGCGACGCCCCGGTGACCGAGGCGGTCGTCGCCGACTCCTTCGTGCTGCAACGGGTCCACCTGCACCCGGACGCGGGTCCGTTGCTGGATCGCGTCGCCGACGCGCTGGAGAAGGTGTGGGAGCACCGCGCGACGCTGGCGGTGCTGGCCCGCGCCCAGCACGGCGGGGACCGGGTGGCGGCGTGACCGGGACCGTCATCGTGCTGTGGAGCGTCCCGCGCTCGCGCTCGACCGCGTTCTTCCGGATGATGCTGCAACGCGGCGACCACATCGCCGTCCACGAGCCGTTCTCCACCCTGGCCGAGCACGGCGCGGCCGACGTCGGCGGCCGCATCGCGCACGACGAGGCCGGCGTCGTCGCGGCCCTGCGCGAGTTGGCCGACCGGGCGCCCGTCTTCGTCAAGGACACCACCGACGCCCGCTACCCGGCGGTCCTCGCCGACGAGGCGTTCCTGGGCGGCCTGGCCCGCAGCGCGTTCCTGATCCGCCGCCCGGCCGAGACCATCCCGTCGTACTACGCCGTGAACCCCCGGGTGCGGTCCGAGCAGATCGGCTTCACGCACCTGCGGGAGCTGTTCGAGCGGGTGCGCTCGCTGACCGGAACGACACCCCCGGTCATCGACGCCGAGGACCTCGTCGCCGCGCCCGAGACAACGGTGGCGCGATTCTGCGCCCTGCTCGGGCTGCGGTTCCTGCCCGAGGCGATGACGTGGCCGGCGGGCGACCGGCCGGAGTGGCAGGCGACCCGCCGCTGGCACGCCGACGTCGCGCGGAGCACCGCGCTCACCCGCCGGCCGCCCAGCCATGCCGTGGACCTCGACGCCGTGCCACATCTGGCCGGCTACCTGGCCCACCACGAGCCGGTGTACCGCGAGCTGCGCCGGCACCGGATCCGACCGGCGGGTGAGCGGCTGTGAACGCGCCGACGGTGGCGCTGCTGGCCTCCACCATCCGCGTCGAGGAGAAGCAGATCATGGCGGCCCTGTCCCGGCGGGACCTCGCCTACACCCGGGTGGACCCGCGCCGGCTGAGGTTCAACACCGACGGGCCGGGACCGCCGTACTCGTTCGCCCTCAACCGCGAGATCAGCCAGACCCGGGCCGAGTACGCCGCCGAGGCGCTGGAAGCGTGTGGCGTCGTCGGCGTCAACAGCGCCGCCGCCGTCGGCACCTGCGGCGACAAGTGGCGCACCTCGCTGGCGCTGCGCGCGCGGGGCCTGCCCACGCCCCGCACCGCGCTGGCGTTGACCCCGCAGGCGGCGCTCGACGCCCTCGACGAACTGGGCTATCCGGCCGTCATCAAGCCGCTCGTCGGGTCCTGGGGTCGCCTCGTCGGCCGGCTGACCTGCCGGGACGCGGCAGAGACGGTGCTGGAGCACGTCGCCGCGCTGCCCTCGCCGCGCTCGCACGTGGTGTACCTCCAGGAGCAGATCACGACGGTGCGCCGCGACCTGCGGGTGATCGTCGTCGGCGACCAGGCCGTCGGCGTCACCTGGCGTCGCGCCGAGGGGTGGCGGGCCAACGTCGCGACCGGCGCGAGCAGCGTCCGCTGCCTGCTCACCGCGCCGATCAGCGAACTGGCCGTCGCCGCCACCGAGGCGGTCGGGGCCGAGATCGCCGGCGTGGACCTGCTGGAGGACCGCGCCGGCGGCCTGTACGTGCTGGAGGTCAACCACCGGGTCGAGTTCGCCGGGTTCCAGGCCGCGCACGGCGACCGGGTGGACGTCGCCGAGCGGATCGCCGACTATCTCGGACGGCGGGCCGGCGCGTGATCCGCGCCGCGATCATCGGCGCCGCGGGCTACATCGGCGGCGAACTGCTGCGCCTGCTCCTAGGCCACCCCGACGTGACCGTCACCGCCGCCGTCTCCGCGAGCTCGACCGGGCGGCGGGTCGACGGCACGCACCCCAACCTGCGCTCGCTGACCGACCTGACGTTCTGCGCCATGGACCGACTCGGCGCGTGCGACGTGCTGTTCCACGCCGGCGGTCACCGGGCGGGCATGACGGTCCTGCCCGGCCTCCTCGACCACGGCGCCGTGCTCGTCGACCTCTCCGGCGACTTCCGCCTCGCCGACCCCGTGGTCTACGAGCGGTGGTACGGCGTCGCGCACGCCGCGCCCCGTCTGCTCCCCACCTTCGTGCCCGGCCTGCCAGAGACGCAGCGCAAACGGCTGACGCAGGCCGACCGGATCAGCGTGCCCGGCTGCATGGCCACGGCGGGGATCCTGGCGCTGCAACCGCTCACCGCGGCCGGGCTCGTCGCCGGCCAGGTCTGGGTCGACGCCCGCACCGGCTCCAGCGGCTCCGGCGGGCGGCCCGGCGAAGGCAACGTGCACGCCGAACGGGCCGGCGCGATGCGGGTGTTCGCACCTGCCGGTCACCGGCACGAAGCGGAGATCGCCGAGGCGACCGGCGTCGAGGTGGGCATGTCGGTGACCGGGGTGGAGGCGGTGCGCGGCGTGCAGGTGCTGTGCCGGGTACGGCTGGCGGAGGGCGTGGACGAACGGCTCGTGCGGGACACGTACCGGCTGCGCTACGCCGACGAGCCGTTCGTGCGGGTCGTCGCCCAGCGACGCGGCCTGTACCGGCTGCCCGAGCCGAAGATCCTCGCCGGGTCGAACTTCTGCGATGTCGGCTTCGCCCTCGGCGGGCGCGGCCGGGAGGCGGTGCTCGTCGCGGCGCTCGACAACCTCGTCAAGGGCGGTGCCGGCAACGCCGTGCAGTGCATGAACATCCGGTTCGGCCTGCCCGAGCGGCGTGGCCTGGACTTCCCCGGCCTGCACCCGAACTGACCAACCGTCCAGCCCGCCCCCGAAGGAGGCCGATGTCGGACATCATCGTGGTGAAGTGCGGCGGCACGGCCGCCGTCGACTCCGCCGCCGTCTGCGCCGACGTCGCGGCGGTCAGGGCGGCCGGTCGGCGGGTCGTGCTGGTCCACGGCGGCTCCGCTCAGATCGACGCGATCGCCGCCCGGCTGGGCGTCGCGCAGCGCCGGATCACCGCGCCGGACGGCTCGTCGGCCCGCTACACCGACCCGGCCACACTCGAGGTGGTGCTGCTGGCCCTCGCGGGTGCGGTCAAACCGCGCCTCGTCGCCGCGCTGACCGCCGCCGGGGCGCCGGCGGTCGGACTCACCGGCCTGGACGCCGGGCTCATCGTCGCCCGCCGCCACGGGCCGCACCGGGCGGTGATCGACGGGCGGACCCGGCTGGTACGCGACAACCACACCGGCCGGATCGTGGCGGTCCACGCCGGACTGCTGCGTACGCTGCTGGACGCCGGCACGGTGCCGGTGGTCTCACCGCCCGCCCTCGGGCTGGACGGCGCGCCGGTCAACATCGACGCCGACCGGGCCGCGGCCGCCGTCGCCGTCGCCCTCGGCGCTCGACGCCTGCTGCTGCTCACCGCCGCGCCGGGGGTGCTGGCCGACCCGGCCGACGAGCGGACGGTCCGCGACGTGGTGACGCTGACTCCGGACGGTGGACCGCCCGCGGGCGTGGGCGGCGGCGCGACGGTGAAGCTGCTCGCCGCGCGGGACGCGCTGCGCGCCGGTGTCGGAGGCGTGATGATCGCCGACGGGCGGGCCCACCAACCGGTACGGGCCGCCCTCGACGGCGCGGGCACACGGGTGCGCCTGACCGGGACGACGGTACCGGCGTGACCCCGCACGCCGCCGAACGGCTGCTCCAGGACATGGTGCGGATCCCGTCGCCGTCCGGGGACGAGGGACGGCTGGCCCGCCTCGTCGTCGCGCGGATGCGGACGCTCGGCTTCACCGCGCGGGTCGACGCGGCCGGCAACGCGGTCGGCGAGCTCGACCGCGGCGACGGGCCCACCGTCATGCTCCTCGGCCACCTCGACACCGCCGGCGACACGCTTCCCGTGCGCGTCGCGAACGGCCGCCTGTACGGCCGTGGCGCCGTCGACGCCAAGGGCCCCCTCGCCACCATGATCAGCGCCGCCGCCGGGGCGAGCCGGGCGCGCGGCCGCGTCGTCGTCGTCGGCGCCGTCGAGGAGGAACTGCCCAGCTCCCGCGGTGCCCGGCTGGTCGGCAGCAGCCACCCACCACCGTCGGCGCTCGTCGTCGGTGAGCCGAGCGGCTGGTCGACCGTCGTCCTGGGGTACAAGGGCAAGCTCGACCTGCGCTACCGGGTGACGTGCCCGGCCGGCCACCCGACCCGCCCCGGGCCGAAGGCGGTCGAGCTGGCCGCCGCCGCCTGGGAGACGCTCACCGCGCTCGCCGGCACACCCGACGCGCACACAACGTTCGACCGACCGGCGACGACCCTGTGCTCGCTGCGCGGCGACCTGACCGAGGCCGAGGCCGAGTTCACGGTACGCACCCCGCTCGGGTTCGACGCCGACGCGCTCGTCGACGAGTTGCGCCGCCGGCTGCCGGCCGGGCGGCTGGAGGTGTGCGCCAGCGTGCCGGCGTGCCGGGTCGAGCGGCGTGATCCGGCGGTGCGCGCCCTGGTTGGCGGCGTTCGCGCGCAGGGCGGCACGGTCGGTTACAAGGTGAAGACCGCGACCTCCGACATGAACACGCTGGCCGAGTACTGGAACGTGCCGATGGCCTGCTACGGGCCCGGGGACAGCAGGCTCGACCACAGCGCCGACGAGCACCTCGAACTGGCCGAGTACCACCGGGCGATCGCGACCCTGCGTTGGGCCGTCGAGCGCCTCACCACCGCACCGGCGACCGGGAGCAGATGATGAGCGTAGTGACGCCGCCACGGGCCGACACCGCCGCCGCGCGGGTGCGCCGGCGCATCGTGCAGATGTGCGGGCACGCCCGCGGCGGGCACCTCGGCGGCTCGATGTCGCTGGTGGAGATCCTGCTGACGCTGTACCAGGACGTCATGCGGGTCGACCCGGAGCGCCTCGACGACCCGGACCGGGACATCATGGTGCTGAGCAAGGGCCACGGCGCGATCGGGCTGTACGCGGTACTCGCCGAGTGCGGCTTCCTGCCCGAGTCCGCGGTCGCCGGGTACGGCCGTCCCGGCGGCACGCTGCTCGCGCACCCGGTCCCCGACGTCGCCGGAGTCGAGGCTCCGACCGGCGCGCTGGGCCACGGGCTGCCACTCGGCGTCGGGTACGCCCTGGCGATGCGGCTCGACGAGGCCGAGCGCCGTTGCTTCGTGGTGCTCGGCGACGGCGAGTTGCAGGAGGGCTCGGTGTGGGAGGCGGCGATGGCGGCGGCCGCGCACCGGCTCGACCGGCTCGTCGCCGTCGTCGACCGCAACGGCCTGCAGATCACCGGACCGACCGAGGAGGTGCTGGCGCTGGAGCCACTCGCGGCGAAGTGGGCGAGCTTCGGGTGGACGGTGCGTGCCGTCGACGGCCACGACCGCGACCGGCTGCGCGCCGCGCTGTCCGCGCCCGCGGAGTCCGGACGGCCGACCGTCGTGCTCGCCACCACCGTCAAGGGCAAAGGACTGCCGTACGTCGAGGACCAGGTGCACAGCCACTACGCCCGGCTCGGGGAGCGCCAGCTCACCCGGGCCATGGCGGCCCTGCAGCAGGACACACGGGCGGCGCGGCCGTGAGCGCCCCGGGCACCGCGGCCCGACCGGCCCGCGAGGTGTGCGCGCAGCTCCTGGCCGAGCTGATGCTCGCCGACGAGCGCCTGGTGTGCCTGGACAGCGACACCGGGCAGTTCACGCGGGTGGACTTCGGCGCCGCCGCCGACCGGTACGTCAACCTGGGCATCGCCGAGCAGAACCTGCTGGGCGCCGCGGCCGGTCTGGCCCGGGCCGGCCGTATCCCGGTCGTGCACACGATGGCGACGTTCGCCGCCACCCGCGCCCTGGAGGCGGTGAAGATCGACGTCGCCTTCGGCAACCTCGCGGTGCACATCGTGGCCACCCACGGCGGGCTCTCCGCCGGCAGCCTCGGCCCGACCCACCACGCGCTGGAGGACGTCGCGGTGCTGCGAACCCTGCCGAACCTGCGTGTCGTCGTGCCGGCCGACGCGGACGACGCCGCCGGCCTGCTGCGGCAGTGCCTCGACGGCCCGGGTCCGAGCTACCTACGGCTCGGGCGGGAGGGCACCCCACCGCTGCCGCCACGCCCGTCGCCGGCACTGCTCGGCCGGGCCCAGGTGCTGCGGCCGATCGGCGGAGACGTGACCATCGTCGGCTGCGGGCCCCGTCCCGTCCGGCTCGCGCTCCAGGCCGCCGACGCGCTCACCGCCTCCGGCGTCGCCACCACGGTGCTCGACATGCACACGGTCAAGCCCCTCGATGTGGCGACGTTGACCGCCGCGGCCGGCAACGACACGGTGCTCACCGTCGAGGACCACTGGGCGGCCGGCGGGCTGGGCTCGGCCGTCGCCGAGTGCCTCGCCGAACGGGGCACCCGGGTCCGGCGGATCGGCGCGCCGGATCGGTTCTTCCCGTACGCGGGCGAGCACGAGGACCTGCTGGAGCGGGCCGGCGTGACGGCGGCCCGGGTGGTGGCGGCGGCGCACGCGATGCTCGCCGAGACGCCGCGCCGGCGGTAGCTCCGCTCAGCTCGCCGGGGCCGACCGCATCGCGCCCGGACCGCCGAGCACGACTGTCTCGGCGGCGGCGCGATGGTAGAACCGGCCGATCGCCGCCGCCCGGGTGATGCCGTGGGCGCCGTGCAGTTGCACCCCCTCGGCCGTCACGTCCCGGGCGAGCTGCGCGACGAGGGCGAGCACCGCCGCGCCGCGCGCGGGCTCGGGCACCCGTCCGGCGTCGTGCTCGACGGCACGGGCCCGCACCAGGACCCGGGCGGCGTGCAGCCGGGCGGCCAGCGCCGCCAGCCGGAACGACACGTGCTGGAACGCGGCGATCGGCTGCCCGAACTGCCGCCGGGTCTTGGCGCGGGTGAGCGTCAGGTCGAACGCCTGCGCGGACAGGCCGAGCAGATACCCGCACTGCCGCAGCCGCAGCCGCTCGACGAGTGCCGCGTGGGTCGCCGAACCGACCTCACACAGCACCCCGCCCGGCTCCACGTCCGCCCGCTCGAACGCCACCGCGAAGAGGTCCTCGTGCCCGAGCGCGTCGCGGTGGCGCAACCGCACGCCCGGCTGGTCACGCCGCACGGCGACGAGCACCGGCCCGGCCGGCGTCCACGCCGGCGCCACGAGCACCTCGGCGACGTCGGCGTGCGCCACGAGCGCCACGGTCCCGCTGAGCACGCCGCCGTCGAGCACGAGGGCTGCCTCCTCCGGGGAGGTCGGCTCGGCCGCGGTGACCTCCCCGGCCACCGCGGCCGTGACGGTGCCCCCGGCCACCGCGAGGGCCAGTGGCCAGCCGCTGCCTCCGGTGCCGTCCCTCGCCGCGGCCTCCGCGACGGCGACGGTCGCCAGGTAGGGCCCCCGCACCAGCGCACGGCCGAGTTCCTCGGCCACCACGAGCGACTCGACGACGCCGTGGCCGGCGCCGCCCGCCGTCGGCGGCAGCGTCAACCCGACGCTGCCGCTGCGCACGAGCGCCTGCCAGGCCGCGGCCGGGTCGGTTCGCGGCGCGCCGGCGGACGTGCCCAGCCCGGCCGCGGCGGTCTCGGCGGCGAAGGCGCTACCGACGAAGCGTCGCAGCCGCCGCCGGAACGCGGCGTCGGGATCGTCGAGCGGTAGCGGCGGCGCGTCACCGATCTGCACGCGCAGGTGCCCGGTCGCCACGGCGTACAGCATGATCTCCGACGTGCCGGCGGACAGGGTGAGGCCCGGGCACTCCCGGTACTGCTCGTCGGCGCCCGGGCCGGCGGGCGCGTCCACCACCGCGCCCGCGGCGGCCTCCACGTCCAGCGCGAGGCGGGCGATCGGCCGGCCCAGCTCGGTGTTGTACCACTTGGCGATCGCCGCGCCGGCGCCGTCCAGCTCCCGGCGCGCCTGCTTGCCGATCATCTGCCAGGCGAGGTGGCCGCCCGCCTCGACGCGCGCGTCGAGGACCGCCGAGGCTCCGGCGAACCAGGGTTCCCGGTCGAGGCCGAGCGCGGCCGCGCGGGCGCCGACCGCGTCGAGCCAGTGGCGCATCTTCAGGTGCGCCTCGAAGCCGGTGCGCTCGATGGACAGCGCGGTGTTCAACAGCGGCCACGCCTCGCCCGGCGGGCCGATCACGTGGTCGTCGGGGACGAACACCCCGTCGAGCAGCACCGTGCTGAACGGCGCCTCCCCCAGGTTGGGCTCGGGGCGCACGGTGACGCCGGGGTCGCCCAACGCCACCCAGAACAGGGTGATCCCGGTGTGCGCCGGCGGCGCGGCGTCGCCCGCGCTGTCCGACCCGCCGACGGACCCGCCGGTATCGGCGAGCCGCGCGGCGACGAGCGCGTAGCCGGCGTGCTCGGTGGCCTGGCTGTAGCTCTTGCGGCCGTGCAGGCGGTAGCCGCCCTCCACCCGCTCGGCCCGGCTGGTCAGGGAGGCGAGATCCGAGCCGGTGTCGGGCTCGCTGTACAGCGTGCACGAGGTCAGCTCGCCCGCCGCGAGCGACGGCAGATACGTCCGGTTGACGGCGTCGTTGCCGGCCAGCAACAGGCAGGTGCCGACGTAGCAGATCGAGACGACGAACAGGAGGTCGGGCACGCCGTTGCGGACCAGCTCGCGGTGCACGATCGCGGTCTCGACCGGGCCGAGGCCGAGGCCGCCGTACTCCTGCGGCCAGCCCGGCGCGAGCCAGCCACGGGCACCGAGCAGCCGGTGCAGCGGGCCGAGCGCCTCGCCGCGGGCCGGGCCGTCAGCGGCGGCACGCGCCACGAGCGGCCGCCCGAGCGGCCCGGTGAGCAGCGCGCGGACGCCCTGTTCGAGCGCCAACTGATCCGCGGTGAGGCCGATCTGACCGTCCGACGTGCCCGCCTGACGGGCGGAGGTCGTGGTCGTCACGGCGTCACCGTCCCTCGTCCGCGGTCAGCCGGGCGACCTCGTCGTCGGACAACTCCTCCAGCCGGGCGACGAGTTGCTCCTCGATGTGCTCGGCGAGCCGGGCCACGGTCCGCAGGGCGAACATCTGCTCGACGGTGACGGCGATCCCGAAGCGGTCCTCCAGCCGGGCGGTGAGCTGCGTGGCGAGCAGCGAGTGCCCGCCCAGGTCGAGGAACGAGTCGTGGATCCCGATCGGCTGGGCCCCCAGCAGCTCCGTCCACAGCTCGACGAGCGCCCGCTCCAGGTCGGTGCCCGGCGGTGTCGACACCCGCCCGTCCACCGCCGGAGGCGACGCGGTCGCGGGGGGCACGGCGCCGGGTTCGCCCGGGTACACCGTGGGCGGCCCCGTCGCGCCCGGACGATGCTCGACCCAGTAGCGGCGTCGCTGGAACGGGTATGTCGGCAGCGGCACCCGCCGGCGTCGCGTCGCCGCGTGGTACGCCGCCCAGTCGACCGGCACCCCCGCGCTCCAGAGCCTGGCGAGCGTGTCGGGCACTGCGGCGCCCCCGATGGTGGCCGCGTCCGCCGGCGGCAGCGTGGCCACCACCACCGGCCGGTGCTCACCGTCGTGGCCGGCGGCGAGGACGCCCAGCCCGTCGCCCGGCCCCACCTCCAGCAGCACCCGCGGCCCGTCCGCCAGCAGCGTACGCACGCCGTCGGCGAAGCGGACGGTGCCGCGCAGCTGCCGGGCCCAGTACGCCGGGTCCGTCGCCTCGTCCTCGCCGATCCAGCCGCCGGTCACGTTGGACACGTACGGCAGCTTCGGTGCCCGTCGCGGCACCGCCGCCACGATCGCGGTGAACGCGTCGAGCACCGGGTCGAGCACCGGCGAGTGGAACGCGTGCGAGGTGTGCAGCAGTCTCGTCGGTACCCCGCGAGCGGCGAGCGTGGCCGCGCGGGCAGCCACGGCCTCCACCGGTCCGGACAGCACGCCGACGCGCGGGCCGTTCACCGCGGCGACCGCCAGCCCGTCGCCGTCCTCGACCAGCTCGTCGAGTTCCGCGACCGGAAGCGGCACGCCGAGCATCGCGCCGCGCGGCAGTTCGGACACGAGCCGCCCTCGGGCCGCGACGAGTTCGAGGGCGTCCTCGAGGTCGAAGACGCCGGCCAGGCAGGCGGCGACGTACTCGCCGATGCTGTGCCCGATCATCGCCTCGGGCCGGACGCCCCACGACATCCACAGCCGGGCCAGCGCGTACTCGACGACGAACAGCGCCGGCTGGGCCAGGGCCGTGTCCCGCAGGTCCCCGGCACCTCGCAGCAGCGTGTCGCGCAGGTCGACACCCAGCGGTTTCCGCAGCCGGCCGGCGCACTCGTCGACGACCTGGCGCACGAGCGGCTCCCGCGCATACAGGCCGGCGGCCATGCCGGCGCGCTGCGCTCCCTGGCCGGGGAACATGAACACCACGCCGCGGTCGGTGTCGGGCACCGGCTGGACCCCGGCGTCCGGCTCGGCGAGCGCGGCGCGTACGACCGCGGCGGACTCCCCCACCACCGCTCGGCGGTACCGCAAGGCCCGACGGCCGACCTGCAACGTGTAGGCGACGTCGGCGAGCGGCTGCTCGGGCGCGGAGGCCAGGTGCTCGGCGAGACGCCGCGAGGCTTCGGCGAGCGCGGCGGGCGACGCCGCCGACACCAGGAACACCTGCCGGTCCGGCGAGTCGGGGCCGGGCGGCGGGGCCGACGGCGGCTCCTGGAGCACCACGTGCGCGTTGGTGCCGCCCATGCCGAACGAGCTGACCCCGGCGCGGCGGGGACCGGCGCGGTCGGGCCAGGTGCGCGTGCGCGGGTGCACGGTGAAACCCGACTCGGCCAGCCGGGCCCGCGGATTGGGCCGCTCGAAGTGCAGCGTGCCGGGCACGACGCCCTCCCGCAGCGCGAGCACGGTCTTGATGAGCCCGGCGACCCCGGCCGCCGCGTCGAGGTGGCCGATGTTGGTCTTCACCGAACCGAGCAGGCACTCCGCGGCGGCCCCGTCTCGGTCCATCGCCTCGGCGAGCGCGGCGACCTCGATGGGGTCGCCGAGACCCGTACCCGTGCCGTGCGCCTCCACGTAGCCGACGGAGCCGGGCGCCACCCCCGCCGCGTCGAGCGCCTCGGCGATCACGTCGGCCTGGCCCCGAGCGCTGGGCGCGGTGTAGCCGGACTTGCCGGCGCCGTCGTTGTTCACCGCGGAGCCGAGGATCACCGCGTGCACCGTGTCCCCGTCGGCGAGCGCGTCGGCGAGCCGCTTGAGCATCACCACGCCCGCGCCGTTGCCGGCGACGGTGCCACGGGCCTCCGCGTCGAAGGCCCGGCAGTGCCCGTCCGGCGACATGATGCCCTGCGGCTCGTACCGGTAGCCGCTCACCTGCGGCAGGCTCACCGCCACGCCGCCGGCCAGCGCCATGTCGCATTCGCGCGCCAGCAGCGCCTGGGTGGCGACGTGCACGGCGACCAGGGACGTGGAGCAGGCCGTCTGCACCGTGACCGCGGGTCCGCGCAGGTCGAGCTGGTGCGCGACCCGGGTGGTGAGGTGGTCCTTGTCGTTGGCCAGCAGGATGCGGTAGCCGCCGACGGAGGCGACCAGCGCCGGGTCCGCGAGCAGGGCCAGCAGGTACGTGCTGATCGCCGACCCGGCGTAGACGCCGACGTGGCCCTCGTAGCGGCTGGTGTCGTACCCGGCGTGCTCAACGGCCTCCCACGCGCATTCCAGGAAGACGCGGTGCTGCGGGTCGAGGATCTCCGCGTCGCGGACACCGAAGCCGAAGAAGGCGGCGTCGAACAGCTCCACGTCGTCGACCACGGCTCGGGCCGGGACGTACGCCGGGTCACGCAGCTCGGCATCGGCGACGCCCGCGGCCCGCAGTTGCGCCGCGGAGAAGAACGTCACCGCCTCCCGACCCTCGCACAGGTTGCGCCACAGCTCGTCGACCGACCTGGCGCCGGGGAACCGGCCGGCCATGCCGATCACCGCGACCGCGGTGTCCTGCTCATCGCCGGATGTCGTCACGTGTCTCCTCACTTCCCGTGTCAGGGGCGTGCCGGGTGAGCGCCGCGCGCCGCCGCGCGCCGCGACCGCGGGCCCGGCGCAGGTCGGCGTCGTCCTGCTGCCCGCCGCCCGCCCGCCGCGCGAGGGTGCGCACGGTGGGGTACTGGAACAGGTCGATGACCTCGACGGGGATCGACGCGTCGCGGATGCGCCGATGGGCCTGGACGGCGAGCACGGAGTGCCCGCCGAGCTCGAAGAAGTTGTCGTCGATGCCGATGCGTGAGGCGCCGAGCAGCTCGGCGAAGACGGCGGCGAGTGTGCGTTCGGTGCCGGTGCGCGGCGCGGTGTAGTCGGCCGTCCGGGCCTCGTCGGCAGCCGGCGGAGCGGGCAGCGCCCGACGGTTGAGCTTGCCGCTGGTGGTGCGGGGCAGCTCGGGGATGGCGGCGACCGCGGCGGGCAGCATGTACTCCGGCAGCCGGCCCCGTAGGAAGTCACGCAGCTCGCCGGGCGCGGGGGGCCCGCCGTCGCCGGCCGCGACGACGTAGGCGACGAGCCGCTGGTCGGCGGCGGTCCCGGCGAGCGCGACGACCGCCTCGGCGACGGCCGGATGCTCGCGCAAGGCCGCCTCGACCTCGCCGAGCTCGACCCGGAACCCGCGGATCTTCACCTGGTCGTCGGCGCGGCCGAGATACTCCAGGTCGCCGTCCGCGCCCCGGCGCACCAGGTCCCCCGTGCGGTAGCAGCGCATCGGCGAGCCCAGCGGGTCGGCGACGAACCGCTCGGCAGTCAGCTCGTCGCGGCGCAGGTAGCCCAGTCCCACGCACTCACCCCCGACGAGCAGTTCGCCGGGCACGCCGAGCGGCACCGGCCGCAGCTCGTCGTCGACGACGAGAAGCCGCACACCGGGCAGCGGGCCGCCGACGTAGCTGCGCGGGGAGCCGGTCTCCGACGCGCGCACGAGCCGTTCGGTCGAGTGGACGGTGGTCTCGGTGGCGCCCAGCAGGTTCACCACCCGCGGATGGGTGTCGGGGCGGCGGGCGAACCAGGGTTCGAGGCGGCGGAAGTCGAGCCGTTCGCCGGCCAGGGTCACCAGCCGCAGCCGGGTCAGCGCCGCGTCCGGCGGCTGCGCGGAGACGAGGCTCTGGAAGGCGGTCGGTGTCTGGCTGAGCACCGTGACGCCCTCGCGGTCCAGCAGCCGCCACAGCGCGTCCGGGTCGCGGCTCACCGGGTGCGGCACGATCACCAGCCGGCCGCCGTGCAGCAGCGCGCCGAACAGCTCCCACACCGACACGTCGAAGGTGTACGCGTGCGACATCGTCCACACGTCGTCGGCGCCGACGCCGAAGCGCTCCCGGGCGGCACGCATGAGCCAGCCGACGGTCCGGTGCGGGATCCGCACCCCCTTCGGGATCCCGGTGGAGCCGGAGGTGTAGATGACGTACGCGAGGTCGTCGCCGTCGCCGGGCTCCAGCGGCAGCGGCGCGTGGTCGGGCTCCTCGATGGCGTCGACGAGCAGCACCTCGGTGCCCGGCCGGGCCGGTGTGTCCGCGGCGAGGCCGCGGTGGGTCAGCAGCAGCGGCGCGGCCGTGTCGTCGAGGATGTGCCGCAGCCGCTGCGGCGGGGCCTGCGGGTCGGTGGGCACGTAGGCGCCGCCGGCCCGCAGCACGGCGAGGACCGCCACCACCAGATCGGTGCCGCGCCCGAGCCGTAGCGCCACCGGCGTGCCTCGGGACACGCCGGCGTGGCGCAGCCGGGCGGCGAGCCGGTCGACCCGAGCGGCCAGCGCCGCGTAGGTGAGCCGCTCGTCGCCGTCGACCACCGCGACCGCGTCCGGGGTGCGCGCCACCTGCGCGGCGAACGCCTCGTGCAGCGTCGCGTCGTTCGGGCGCGGCAGGGTCGGCGGGTGCCAGTCGCGCAGGACCGCCGCCCGCTCCCCGGGGTCCATCAACCGCAGCG